>CAYNUE010000024.1:0-42253 GCA_964400325.1 uncultured Sangeribacter sp.
ACAGGGAGTGGCATACGTATGCCACTCCCTGTCTTTACTAACATAGCCAATTAAACAACAAGCACTTAATCCCCTATATTTCTCTTTGCATGAAGAAAAAACTATACTCTCAAACGATTGGCTAAAATAGTATAAGTAGCTTTAAGAGATGTATATCGTTTAGTTTTTAAGAGCTACTTAATGATTATAAGGACAATTACATTTTGAGTATTTTGTCAACTATTTGTTTTCCGTCTCGTAAAGTTTGTATTCGGATTAATATTCCTTTAGAATCGGAAGAAACAGGCATACCCATAAGGTCATAATACCTTACGTCGTACATTTCATTACCTACAGTGCTCTCAACACCAGAAGCGTTCCAGTCGATGCGGTTGCTTTTTACAGAGTTGGCAATCTCACAGTCAAAGTGGTTTGTCGGATTATGCTTACTTGCAAATGCCACTAAAGTGACATTATCCTGATTTATTCCCTCCGGCACCTTAAACTCTGTGCTATAACTGAATTTTCCGTCCTGAGACCATTCTATTTCATCTCCCCAGACAGAATTATAGGCTCTAATAACATGGCTGTGAAGGAAGTCTTCATTCGCGCCTAATTGAACAACTGCGGGTTTTACATTATCCTCAAGGAGATATACGGTAAGTGCATTAACCTCATCAAGCGGACCACCTGTTATTGAGAGGCCATCAACACTTACTTTCATTTGACGTGTCTCAGCCAGATATTCTCCTATAACCTCCATGTCAACTAATGCTTCTCTGCTTAAAAAGACATCGAATACTGCCTGCATATCTTTAACACTACCGGGAACATGAGTTATCACAACATTTCCAGGCATGAGACTGCGGTCAAAAGACATGGCAGGTGCATAAGTACTACTGCTACCATAGAGTTCTATCAGCTCTTCGTCACAAGGCTGAGTGAATGCATCATTCTGAAATCCTGCATGATGACAAACTGCCATTACCCTATCTCTATTCTCTTCTTTCTCCATTGTTTCATGAAGAAGTGAAGCAGCTGCGGGGCAATTGCTGCAGTATTCAGATGTATATTCTTCTACAAGAAGTCGCTTTTTGAAATAGTAAGGAGAAATTGCGGCACTAAATGTAAAGTCATTATTTGAAGAGTCAAAATCATCACCTTCTGTCAGAGCCGATATAGTCATGGTGACAGGAATAGGATGCATATTATCGGGAGAAAGGGGTATGAAAGATATGTCGGCGGTCGCACGGCGATTAGGCTCTATATCCATAACAAAACCCCATTCTTGAGTAGTGGCCTCATTATTATCCTCCACACAAGTCACCTTGAATCCGGATACTTTTCGGCTTCCGTAGTTAAGAATCTTAACATTTACCAAATTATCCTCACGGCTATTGAGCATTACAGGTGTCTCAACTGAGATGATACCCAAATCATACAACGGAAGGTTATTACCATCTACTTTTACAGAAATGGCAAGTGAACCCTCAGAGGCAGCATTATATTCTTTCCAGCCATTACCATCGTTAAAGGCAAAACCGGTTTCATATCCATTCTCGATTATAGCAACAGGATATGTAGGACCCTCAGTAGTTAATGTGTAACCAACATAAAAAGGTTTATTGTCAACTGCTATTCCTTCGGGTAAGTCTACTTCATTCCAACCCTTTACAATTTCCTGCGTAAGCAGATGTTCCATAAAAGGTTCTTCATCAAGACTATAAGAAGCCCATACGCTTGCAGAGGAAATATTAATCTTTGACGTAAGGCCAAATCTTACACCAACAATCTTAGTATCACTGACTTCTTCGTTGAAATCAGGATTAATCATCATGGCAGCACTAATTTTACCACCTTCATCAGTACCGTAGGGTGATACCTTTGGAAGGTCTGTGTCAAGCTGCCCAAGAGAAAATCCATCAACTGAAGCTTCACTTGTTATATTGCCAATAAATAATAATGACAAAATACAGATTATTCTTAGTGTTGTATTATTTACCATAATTTGTTAATCTATAAATTTAACAGGTGATACAGAGCTGATATATAATATCCGCATGTTAGTAGCTATTAGCAATTAAATGATGTGTATTTCTTGAATTTCTAATAGCTTATCAGCTCTGTACCAACTGTTAAACCAACTTACTAATCTATCTATCTCTTGATTTCTTTAGTCACTTTCACACTACCATCGGAGAAAGTTTCCTTTACGATATAAATTCCATCTGAAGGATAAGTTACTTTCTGTCCCTCAAGATTGAAATATTCTTTCACTCCATTCTGGTGTGCTACATTAATTTCTACACTAACAGGATTCCGGCTTATAATTGAAAGTTCATCAATCTTAAGAATGTTTTTCTTATCGGCCGGTGTAGTGTTGGCGAAACAGATTCTTACAGTCTTACCTGCAAATTGGTTAAGATCAATTACTATTTCTTCAAATTCACGTGAGAAATTATCCTCTACATTTACTTTCTCATAAAAGGCTGGGTCATCACCTTCTCCAACAAGAACAGCATACTCGTGAGCCTCATTATTTGCGTTATAAGCACGGAAATAATGTAGTTCTGCCCCATCTGCAGGAATTTCTATTTCCGGTGAGATAATATAATCCTCACTATCGCCTGAGCTGAAGAATGAATTGAACTGAAGCGCAGCCTTTCCGGTATAGGCCATACTTGCAGGGGCTATCTTCCAAGTGTTGTCATCTTGATTTCCATCAATGATAGACCATGCGTCCAAACCATTTTCAAAATCTTCATAGAATAATAACTTGGAGTCATCTTTTCCTTCACCTTTGAGTGGCACCTCTATGTCTCCGTGATCTGTATGAAGTGTTACCACACCGCTAAACTCACCTACGCCTGAAGGTGTAAAGGCAAGCTCTACATCTCTGCTACCCATTGGATTGATGGTAAATTGTGCTTCACTATCAAAGTTTGACATGAATCCATCAGAACACCACACATCTTCTACTGTGACAATACGCTCCTTAGTAAAGTCAATGTTATAGAGCGAGATATTACGAGTATCAGTATAACCGGGGTACATTGGCTTAAACTCAATCGGCAGAGGTTCCCATATCACTACAGCTGGAGCTTCATCAAAAAGCTGAAGGCTAAGATTTGAAATCGATAGCACTCCTTCACCTTCATAAGTTGAATTTCCGGAATGAGTAAATCCAAATGAAATCAAATGTTCACCTGGAGCTAACCAGCATTGTGTAGGTTTAGCTTTATATGAACTTGCATCAGTGAAGCCTGTGAAACGAAGCATCTGGAATATATTCTGATCAATCATGATCATGGCCTCATCACCGTCGCCACAGTCAGCATATCCTTCCCATGTCAGTAGACCACATTTATCCTCAGGTATTTCAAAACGAGCAGATGTCTCAGAAGTAATCTTAACTCCGTCGTTAGGTAAATTGGGGTCATTAAACATTCTGCCATCTTCAACCAAGAAGGGCACAATACCCATCTCAAATACAAACTCACCTTCCTTTACTATAGATTGGTAATCAGGAGCAGCCAGCACTTCAGCAGTACAATTTAATGTAAAATCGCCTGCATTGGTGTGGAATACAATATCCTCACTGTAAACATCTGGCAATAGTGCTGAAAAAATAACGCTAATTGCAGTCTGCTTATCAGGTGCAATCTCCTGGGCATCTATGCTTACTGCAAAATGTTCTGAGTTGTCGATACTGTTTATTATGAGATTCTCATAACCTGTATTCTTTAAAGCTGATGCATCAGTAATAACCTTTCCGACTTCCACTGAAGTATTCATGGTATAGAGCTTGCCAAAATCGCAGCTTTCTTCAGTAATTATAGCTTCGTTAGGAAGGTAGTCTCTCAATTCTAAGGCAATATTGGATAGATACACGTAGTCTTCTCCCATTACAACAGAGGGCACATTAGGCTGTGAACCCTTCTCATAACAGAATCTTATGGTATAGTCACCAGGAACAAAAGAGTAGGCTTGGTCAATTGCGCCATGGAATTGCTGATTATCAGGAGTCTCATATAGAGTCTCTTCACCATTTTTCACAACGAAATAGTCATAAGCTGCATAGCGAGGATAGAAATATCCTTGAGCTGTAAGATTTGCACGATTACCTTCAGGCACAGTGAAAGACACATCTAACCATGATTCTGAATTTGCTACAGCTTTGTTAGTTGAAACAGCCACAGTTTTGTCACCATATTCTTCCGATATAACAAAGGGGTATTTGTTGTCAGTGTTGAAGGAAAGGTATTCCTTACCACTGCTTACAATAGAAGAATAATCGGGTTTCTCTTGTGCAGAACCACTGACATGTATCTTAGCTATATTCTGCTCTCCCATTACACTTATTGTGCCATCGAAATCACCAACTGATTCAGGCGCAAAGGTAATGGTCAGTTCGGTGAAATCACCGCTTTCAATCACGCCAAATTTCTGAGAAACTGAAAATGCGTCAGAGCTGATAGAGACAGCGTAATCGGCATCTTCACTACCAGGATTAACCAAAAGGATAGTCTTTGATACAGCCTCTCCATTAAAACACTGGTCATAAACAAGGTTATTGTCAGATGCATATACCAATGGACCTTCGCCCTCACGATACAAATTGACATCAAACATCACTGACGCAAGACCTGTACGGCTGTACTGCTCGTTACGCTCGTCGTAAACATTTTCTGTGATGGCGTATGCACTTTGAAATTCTATAACACTACGGTCGTCATTAACCTTCATTACCATTTCCGGCAATGTACGCCAATATCCCATACCGTACATTTCACCTGCATTGAGAGTCAGGGCCCCACCTTCAAACTCTATCAGACATACCGTATTATCTACCGACTGAAAGTAATCCGGAGTGGCAGCGCTGATAATATGTTCATCTTTATCCCAATCAAATACAGCAGCCCCACATATTTCAGCGTATGGACCACTATTTACAATACCTTCTATAGATACCTTCCCAGTTTCGTCGTTAAATGTAACATCAGTACTGTATTTTCTGAGCTGTCCACCTTGAGAAAAAATATTCTCACCCTCTTCATCGAATGCAGACTTGCCCAAAAGCAAATATCCTTGAGCAGCCTCAGGAGCCTTTGCTTTTACGTTACGCACCACTTTGTAATTGCTTACCAAGTATTCTTTATCAGCTTTTACCACCTCGTCAGAATTAGTCTGCGGAGTGGTGTAAGACATAGCAGTCCCAACAGCACATAGGCTAACTACGGCAGCCGAGCCGACACCTAATCTCTTGAAGCCTGATGATAATCTGTTCATGATTTAGTCGTTATTATAGTTGATTATTGAAATTTAAAACCAATTGATATGCACCTAATATGCAAAATACTGTTCTCCTATATTAGGATAGAATACTCATTTTGCCACTTGATAGTGCTAAGTATTTGTTGTAAATTTGTGTAAATTTAAGAAGTTCAAAAATTATGTACAATGATAAATTTCCAATATATGACTCACTTGCTCAAAAGGGTCAGTAATCTTCGGATTGCTGTTTTAGCACTTTGTGCTTTATTGTTAATTTGTCTTATCATCTTATTGTTTAACAAGCCATTAAACTCAGATTCACTAATTCTTAATGATGTAAAGAATCTTGATTCACTATATGCGAAAGGGAAAGGGTATATGAGGGCCGGAAATAATGACAGTGCCCTTATAGTACTGACTACAGTGGCACAATATGCCGAAAACGGTGGGACAACAGCTGATACAATTCTTGCAGTAAAAGCCTACAATAATGCTGGAATAATAAACTTTTTTAATAAAAATTATGCAGGTGCCTATTCTTTCTATAAAAAGGCAATTCAAGCTGGAGGTGATACGCACGCTTATTGGATACATGATAACATAGCCATAATATTAAGTCTGTTTCATGACTATGGTAAAGCAGAAAATCTTATGTTGGAGACTTACCAATTAGCTCGCCGAGCTAATGATTGGACACATTTGAATAATGCCTACTATAATATTTTAAATCTGGGATTACTCAGCAATCGTTTGGATAGTATAAATGATATTATTATGGATTATCATGGACTTCCAATTCCTCCAGACAGTAATACTGTCTTTTTAAAAGAAGTCTCTAAAGGTATTCAACTATATAGAAATCAAAAATATGCAGATGCCATTTCAAAGTTCTTAATTGCTGACTCACTGTCATCTAAATCTCGCCTCTCCCAACGAGCAAAGATTAATTGCAATATCTACATAGCTAAGGCTTTCCTAAGCAACAATCAGCCGGATTCGGCATTAAGCTATCTTCAAAAAGCCGTAACTTTAGCAAAGTCACAAGAAATGACTGACTATGTGGTTGAACTTTATGACCAAATCATAGAATGCTATCAATATATGAATCGTCCTCACGAGGCTAATGAGTATAGAAAGAAATACTATAGTATCAGAGATTCTCTTTCTTTGATAAATGACATGACTGTAGCAAAGAATCTTGAAAAGAATTATGAAATAGAGAAATATGAGGAAAAAGTCGCACTTGTAGTTTCTGAAAAAAAGAAATTCTCTGAATGGCTCCTTTTGACATGTCTGTTTCTTGTCACTACTATTGCATTTCTGACGATTACTTTCATACAGAAACGTAAACTTCAGACTTACAATAGGGAATTGTTTAATAAGAATATAGAATTGCTAAAAGCCTTTGAAGAAGAGAGAAATAACTATATCTCTGCTTCAGCAAATGAGTCTAAAGATAAAACTGTACTTTCTGCTGCAACTTCTAACTCAGAAGTCATTTCAACACTAAAAATTATCGACAATGAGGCGCAAGATAAAGATGATGACAGTATTGACCAGAAAGATTTTTCAAATATCAATATCCCACTCGCAGAGCAACAAAGAATCAAAGAAGCCATAAAGAATTTCTTCTATTGCTCTACTGAATATCTATCGTCTGATTTTAGTCAGAGAAGACTCTGCGAAATTGTGGAAAGCAACCGACTCTATGTATCTTATGTGATAAATAAGGTAATGGGTACTACATTTTATGCCCTACTAAATGAATATAGGATTAATGAAGTAAAAATCAGGCTACTGGACGACGCAAAATATGGAAACATGACTATAGAGGCTATCGCTAACAGTGTTGGTTATAAATCACGTAGCAACTTCACATTGAATTTCAAGAAATACACTGGTCTTACAACCTCAGAATTTCTTGCTATGGCTAAAACAGTTTCCAAAAATAAATAGTCCATAGTAATTACATACAATTCCTTCAAAATTAATATTTACCAATACGACTATCAATAGAGGTGAGAATAGGCGGATAGCTTGTATTTGACACCTGGTTGCATCAGAGAGGATGTAATTTTGCAAAAAGAAAAAATTAGAACCTATGAATGCAACAACTCATAATCATACTCATCAACATGGTCATGACCATGAACATCATCACCATGCACATGGCGCTAAGGCTTTTTTGGCGCCTGCGGTATCGTTGGTAATGCTGGTGATAGGAATGTTGCTGAGTCATTTCGACGTTGAGCCTTTCGCTACAAACAGATGGATTGAATTAGCATGGTACATCGTAGCTTTTCTACCGGTTGGGTTGCCAGTTATAAAGGAGGCAATCGAAGGTATTGCTGCGCATGATTACTTCAACGAATTTACACTAATGACAATAGCCTGTATTGGTGCTTTCTGTATATGGGAGTTGCCTGAGGCAGTAGGTGTAATGCTGTTCTATTCAATAGGCGAGACACTACAGCATGGTGCTGTTGACCGTGCCACACGTAATATCTCGAAACTGCTTGATGTACGTGGAGAACAGGCTACCGTAATACGCGATGGACGAAAAGTAACAGTAGCTCCGCAAACAGTGAAAGTAGGTGAAATCATAGAAGTTCACCCTGGCGAACGTGTACCACTTGACGGTGTGCTGGAGAGTAAAGACGGACTTTTCGATACTTCGGCGCTGACTGGTGAAAGTATACCTCGCGAGATAGCTTCTGGCGGTGAGGTATTAGCCGGGATGATAGCCTCACAAAATAAAGTACAGATAAAGGTTAACCGTGAATATAGTCAAAGTGCTTTGGCGCGCATTCTCGAACTGGTGCGTAATGCATCGTCACGTAAAGCTCATGCCGAACTGTTTATCCGTAAATTTGCCAGAGTCTATACGCCTATCGTAATAGTGTTGGCCATATTGCTTATAGCAATTCCCGCACTTGTAGGCTTATTGAATAATTCGTTCCATTACGTCTTTTCCGAATGGTTGTATCGTGCGCTGGTATTTCTTGTTATCTCTTGTCCATGTGCCCTTGTTATCAGTGTTCCATTAGGTTACTTTGCCGGTATTGGTGCTGCCTCTCGTGCGGGTATACTGTTCAAAGGTGGTAATTATCTTGAAGCTGTGACTGGCGTCAATACAGTTGCTTTTGACAAGACCGGTACGCTCACGACAGGTCGTTTTAGTGTCGTGAAAGTTGAGAGTGCTGGTATAGAAAATCGTGAGATGCTGGCTCTCTTAGCTGCCGCCGAGACTGGCAGTTCGCATCCTTTGGCCAAGGCTCTTTTAGAATATGTAAAGGATCAAGGTATAGATATACCTCTATCTGACACAATGAGTGAAAAGGCTGGTTATGGCACTGTAGCCGAGATAACAGATCGAAAAGTTATTGCCGGTAATCTAAAGATGATGAAATCGGAAGGGATAAATTATCCGTCTGCATTAGAGCATCTTAGTGGAACTATAATTATCTGTGGGGTAGACGGACAATTTGCTGGTTACGTAACGTTGGCTGATACTGTTAAACCTGATGCTGCCGCAACTGTAAAGGTTCTTCAAGACCTGGGTGTTGACAAAATCGTGATGCTTTCAGGTGACAAGAAGGAAATTGTCAGCGAATATGCCCAACGTCTCGGTATAAAAGAGGCCTACGGTGAATTGCTGCCACAGGATAAGGCTGAGTACGTGGAACGTATAGCCTCAATGCCCGATAGATGCATAGCGTTCGTAGGAGATGGTATGAATGATGCTCCTGTGTTGGCACTCAGCGACGTTGGTGTGGCTATGGGCGGTCTTGGTTCCGATGCGGCTATCGAAAGTGCCGATATAGTCATACAGAATGACCAGCCATCACGTATAGCCACTGCAATAAGAATAGGTAAGACTACCCATACCATAGTGATGCAGAATATTGTGGGCGCTATCGGCATAAAGGTCATTGTTCTTGCTTTAGGGGCACTTGGATATGCGTCTCTCTGGGCTGCTGTATTCGCCGATGTCGGTGTAGCTCTTCTCGCCGTACTGAATTCCATGCGTATAATGTGGAAAAAGTACTAAATATGAGGTCTTAATCTGTTTATACGATTTATTTGTTTTAATTTTATAGACGGAACCTCAATCGAAACTATGTTCAAATCTATAGAATTATGAAGAAATCACATCGTTGGCATCACATATACTCTTTTACCAATAATTTGACAAATTATGCAGCCGCTTATAATCCGTCTGCTCTCTTCACAAAAATAAAGAAATTCGCTTCAAAAGCCGGTATCCAGATTATCTACGCGGTACTGATTCTATATTATGCTACTTTTGATAAGCAACTACCATTAAAACAACGTATAATGGTAGCTGCCGCTCTCGGCTATTTTATCATTCCTATGGACTTGATACCGGATAGCCTTCCATTCGGTTTCGCTGATGACGCTACTGCGCTAACGTATGTGCTAAAACATATATGGAACAATCTTTCACCCGAAACCTTTGAAAAAGCAAAAAAGCGTCTTCACGAATGGTTTGGCTCTATCGATGACGCTGACCTTATCCTACCGTAGAGCCAAGTGATTCTAAAGATAAGAGGCATTATTAGCCTTACAATAATATAAGTAGCAACTATGAAGAAAGACATGATATTCTTTACCTCTGATGGTCCGGGGCTAACCTCGACTTCAGCGAACCATGTGGCTAATCTTGCTAAAGAGATGATACGTAACCTTGAAACCTCGTTAGCCGAATTGCAGTTCTATTCTACAAGCGTGGCATTAATAGGAGGCGGTGGTACAAATGCCCTCGATACAGGCGCTATAGTCGAAGATGTAGAAAGTGTGCCTGACCGTCTGCACAGAATTGCAGATGCCAAGTCACTCATAGCATGGTTGCGTGAGGCTATAAAGGCTCGTGAACGTCTGATGACTGAAGTAAAAGATATGAGTCTCAGTAAATGGTGTGAACAAGAGGGTGAGCAAATACCTGAACAACCGCGTCTCGGTGAGATATTGACTGAAGACGATTACTGGGCCTCGCGTCCTATGGCTGAACGCTGCCATTATTACGAACTTGAAACCCTGGCAGCTACTCTTGGCAAAGCCATACATCCTGGCGGCGCATTAGCCGATGCTCGCGAACAGCTACAACAACGTCTGAAAAAGCCTAATCAAGTTGTCGGTGACGGACGTGATACGCTCATCTATACTTATACACCGTCTGTTGATGCACAAATAGTGGAAGATGTTTACTTCCGTTTGCAGAAACAATACCGTGATGCCCAAGCACGTCTAAACTCTCTCAAACACGAGTGTATGCAGGCCGTCGAACAATCAGCTACTGCTGCAAAAAGCGAATATACTCGTGCCATGAAGGATTGGTCAACACAACATAAACTGCTTGAAGCACGCCATGCTGAATACATACAGAAACGTATGGCTGAACTTGGTGCCATGCGTATCATAATACCCGAATCATTACAGGATATTTACCGTAAGGTAAACAGCCTTGGTAAAGGCTCTGTATAACTCTTAGGTGTGTCAGAGGCTTTCCGATTAGGAAGCTGATGACGTGTGTAGTATCGGACACACCGTTGTCCGACACTACACAGGAGCAACGGGGAGGGGCCGCAACATTTGCAATAAGCCATTTAACTATGGTAACTTTTCTGATTATATCGGGTCCGCTTTGCGGACTCATACCTGACCGAAGCATCAATTACTACTCATGCCGTTGATGACTTGACTGTTCGGAGGCAGTTTTTGATTTCGCCTGATGCCTCGGATTTTCGCTTTCGATATAACTTTTGCTTTTGTCGGTCCCTCCCCGCTCCCCCTTTTTTCATCTTTTCGGCTACCTCAGGTAATCTTTGAGAATATCATAGCTACTCTGGAATACTCAAGCCGTGTAGTACAATATAAAAGAGAACTATTTTATTGATTGATACGTTAGGGTAATAAAAACATTACTATGACAAGAAAAGAACTCACTGACATTATAGCCACAAAAGTGGAAGAAGTCATTAGCCATCCCGGATTTTGGGGAGAGGACCCGCAGATAAGCATAATCCCCACTACACTGTTAGTAAGTATAGAACGCCATAAAGATGCTGACAGCGTAATTGCGTTCAGCGACTATGCTATTGAAGCAGATGCTGTAGAAGATGGAGATTATTCGGAAGATGCAGCTGATTTCCAATCAGCTTCTGACCCTGACTTATATCCAGTCGGGACATTGATTGACTATGTCAACAAGAAACCTGATTTGCAAAAAATACGCAAGCTGGTAGCTCAATACATTCCTGAGCAGGAGGAAAACCTTTATGCAGAATAAGTCGAGGTAAGCCGACTCTTCCTGTCTTTAGCACTAATTTTAAGACCAATAAAAGTAAATAGCTGATATTGAATCTTACATTCTTTAATTCTACCTTCTTTAATAAAGTGGGAGATTAGTTAGAAAATATTATTGACTCAAACGATTAGAATATAAGCGATTGACAAGTGTATAGGCTTGTCAGTCGCTTTTGTACATTTTACACAGTTAAATTTATAATAGTGAAAAGATAGGAAAATATTCCAGTTGCTTACTATGCCTGTGTCCGTTGTCTGTCATGTTTATAGATGAAAATAATTATATTAAGATGTAAGTATGTTATAAAATTTCATTAATTTTGTAGCTATACAAATTATGAGGTCTAATGTGGCGCATACTTTTAATTCTCATTTTGTTTTTTGGCAACTTAGGTTTTGCGTTTGACGTTTCTGCTGATATGGTGGAAACTGAAAGAAAGTTTTCGCCGAAGTTATATAAAGATTATGAAGGACTTTCCAATTCAGAACTAATCAAAATAGGTGAAACCCTTCTTAGCGATCGCTCTACTCATGCCCAGGCATTTGCTGCATTTAGCATAATAATCAACCGATATTATCAAAATACTTATGATACTAATCCTGATATAGCACAGGTAGTGGAGGCAATGCACCATGTTGGCACTCTTTACTTAGTGTCTTTTTTCGAGTATGACATGGCGTATAAATATCTTTCCCTTGCACGAAAACTTGCAGAAGAAAATGGTGTGAAACATTGGTTACCTTACACATACATTAATCTTGCAAATCTTTGGGAAATTAATAAAATGGCATTTCCGAACTCTACCTATAATGGAATGACTTATGTTTCGGATGCATGGGAAGCTGCTATTGCAGACAACAATGAGGAGTTGCTTCCGATAATTGCCTTTGACATGGCAATACTATCGTATGTAAATTATCCTGACACTATCTTCTCTCGGCAATTGACAGATTTCGTTTCCTACCCCTTCAAAGATACTTCTTCAAATATCGAAATTGCTAATGAATTTGTAAAAGGAATAAGATCTTGGTCGAGGAATAACTATACTGATGCTGAGAAATCTATTCTTGCTTCCCTTCATAAGGTGGAAACAATGATTGAAAATAATCACCTGACCGCCACAAACAACAGTGATAGTCGGTACGGCGAGCGTCAGAAGCTATCTATACTTTCCGCTTTGACAGAGCTTTACATTAAGACACAACGCTATGATAAGGCCCTTTCCATACTGCGATTATATGACTCGTTAACAAAGAGTAATCCAGATTTTACCCTTGACCTCTATGACCAATATATGAGATACTATAAGGTCTTGAATGTTCCAGATTCAGTTGAGAAATATCATTACCTTTATCTAAAGGGAAAAGAAGCAGTCTCCAATGACAATAAATTATATGAGATAGGAGAAAAGGAATTCATCAATAAGATAGAAAAAATAAATGAGGAAGTCATTTCTCTCTCTGGTAAAAACCGCATTCAACGTATACAATTGGCCGCCGCATTAGTGGCACTCCTATTGCTGCTAACACTCATAGGAGTAGCATTATGGGCTTACATGCGGCTGAGAAACAAATCGGCACAACTTTACAAAAAGAATGTAGAAATGATAGACGAGCAACGTCAATTTCATATTAGAGAAAAACAACTTCAGGACGAACTTGAAAAATTAATGACTGTAGATACTTCCACAAAGCCATTTCAGCGTAGTGTTATCACAGACGCGGAAGCAGAGCTACTTTACTCACGCATTGTAGAAATAATGGAAGAGGGAGGTGAAGTATTCCAACCTGATTTCACACTTGAACGACTTTCAGTTCTTGCTAAATCAAAACCAAGAGTAGTATCGCAAGTCATAAACATGAAGTACGGCTCCAACTTCTCTCAGTTCCTTAACGAATACCGTCTTCGAGAAGCATGTCTGCGCTTTCAGAACACTGACAAATATGGTAACTATACTGTTGAGGCAATAGCGGAAAGTGTAGGTTATCGGTCGCGGACAGGTTTTTCATCTCTGTTTAAAAAAGCCACAGGACTTTCTCCCTCTGAATATCATCGGCAGGCGAAAAGAGCTGATAATACGCAATGAACTCTGATTTATTGATGTAATTACGGCTAAAAATGTCTAAAATCATGTATTAAGACATAAATTTAGACCAAATTATTACAGACAGGTGCTTTGAGCGGACTTATATATGCTAATTTTGTAACATACAATTTAACCTATCTCAAAGCATTATGAAGAGACAATCATTACTATTGGCTACATTGGCTGTCTCCACTATCGGAGTCGGGGCCATTGAGAGACAAAACCCAAAAGAGGCGACTACCGAACGTACGGAGGGAAAAGTTCTCAATACGCCGGTACAGATGCGTTCCGTTAACGAAGCAATTCCCTTGACGGCAATCCGTCAGGACACACGGGTTATGCACCCCGGAGCCGGACTTAATAAGTCACCACGTCGTGTCACATCTACAGGTGCTGATTTGTATGGCTGGCTGAATTATGCCACTGATTTTTCAATGGAGCGGGGGCTGTATGAGTTCGAATCTGACGGAATCAATCTGAAATGGGCAGATTCCTTCTATGAAGAAAATCAGGTTTCGCTCCAGACAGCATGGATATATGACAATAAAGTTTGCGGCTTTGCATACCAGCTTATGTTCGGGCAGCTTTGGAATAACGTCTATGTGGAATATGATTTGACATCGGGAGAGATTGTTGATGAATTTGAGGTGCCTATCGAGCAGGAAGATGTTACCGTAGTGATGCAGGTGGCAGCGTATAACGAGGCTGAGAATATTATATATGGTTACGGTCAGTTTGGGTCGTCTCGTGTTTTCATGTATTCTGAAGCTAAGGCTCCCGAAATTTTTACCAAAGTATGTGATGTGTCGCTTGAAGAATTTTGTTCTTCTCTGTGCTACAATAAATATGAGGATTCTCTTTACGGTATAAATACAGCCCATGAATTTGTCTCAATTGACTCGAAAGGAAATCAGACAGTTCTGTTTAAACTTCCTATAGACAACTACGGTAATTATGTCACCGGGCTTGCATATAATCCTGTAGAGGCTAAATATTACTGGAATCTGATACAAGCTGACGGCACTGCATCAATGGCACGTATTGATGTGGCGTCACAGACAGTGGACATCTACGAAGACTTCTCTGCCGGAGAAACATTCGCAGCTTTGTTCTGTATGGACGACAAACTTAATCCAAATCGTCCGATGCGTCCGACAGTAGTTGGAATTCAGTTTGTTGACGGTGAGACTGACGGTACGGTATCTTTCATGACTCCTGCCACTACTCTGACCGACCAGACGATAGAGGGCACTTTAGAGTATACAGCATATCTTGATGGAAAAGAGTATACTAAGGGTGAAGCGCAACCGGATAGTGAAGTTGAAGTGAAATATGTCAACCTTACTGACGCCATGCACACTTTCGGTATGACGGTGTCGGTAGACGGAGTGACCAGCTCTCTTGCTTCAATCCGTAGCTATATAGGCAATGATACTCCTCTTGCACCACAAGATGTGGTCTTGACCGAGACGGAAGTAACTTGGGAAGCAGTGACACGTGGTGTTCATAACGCCTATCTTGACTTAGAGGCTATGACCTACGAAGTCTATATCAACGATGAGAAAATCGGTTCTACAAAAGAGACCTCTTTACCTATCAACCTGCCATCAGACAAACCTATCAGTCTCTATTCCGCTACAGTAAGAGCTGTCTGCAACGGAATGGAAAGTGAGATGTCGGGAGAATCAAATGTCGTTCCGGCGGGTGCGCCAATGGAACTTCCTGTATATCTTGAGCCTACTTATGAGGAATTCCAGATGATGACTCAGAAAGTAATTAAGGGTAACGGTTGGTATTATGTGGATATTATGGAAGGTACAGCGGTATGCTCAGGTCAGTCAGAAGTACAACAGGATAGCTGGCTTTTCCTACCTGCATTTAAGGCTGAAAACGCTGACCATCTGTATACCTTCTCGTTTGACGCATTCACATGGGATGAATATTACTCTGAAGAGTTTGTAGAGGTAGTATTGTGTGAGACCGCGAGTCCAGATGACGTTATTGCGACCGTCATTAATGAATTTACTCCTACTTCTACTCCTACCAATCATTTTGGACTTATGCAGGTTCCTAAGCCCGGTGCATATTATGTGGCATTACATTGCACATCATCTGAATGGCAGCTGGGCGTACTTGCTATGAATTTCAGAATAACAGATGATAATATCCTAACTACTTCTCCCGGTACCGCTGACAATATCAGTGTTGAGGCGGCCTCGGAGGGTAAACTTGAAGCAGTAGTCAGCTTCACTATGCCCGAAAAGAGGATTAACGGTGAAGATTTACCAACAGATACTGAGTTGTCAGCAAAAGTTATTTCTGATGTTGACGAGACTATAGTCAAGGGCAAACCGGGTGAAAGTGTGTCTGCTAAGATAGCTACTGTGCAAGGCAATAACAAGTTGATTATCATTGTTTCTGATGGTGAAGCTAATGGTCAGCCGATAAAGACGGAGGTATTCACTGGAGTTGATATACCAGCTAATGTGTCCAATTTGATTGGTACGCCTTCTGCTGACATGATGAGCGTTACTCTCGAATGGAATCGTCCGACAGAAGGACAGGATGGCGGTTACATTAATCCAGAAGAAGTAACATTTGACATCTATCGTTTAGAAGAAGGATTTGTAGGTACATATTGGCAACTTTATGCTGAAAATATCGAAAGCACGTCATTTACATATACTGCAGACCCGTCTGACTCACAAAATTTAGTACAGTTAGGTGTAAGTAGTAGAAACGTTGCGGGATCTACTGGTAATATTGTGACTATAGCTACTCTGCTTGGAACACCCTACACACTACCGATGTGTGAAGAGTTTGATGAAACGGCTTATCTGGGAGTACCTACTTATCAACCTTGGATACCGTATGCTCCTGACGCATCATATAATGATCAGCAATGGTACTTCTGGTATCTTTCATATACTGATGATAGCTTCCCGTATGATAAAATTGGCCTGATAGGCACAACCTGGAGTGCAGACTCTCGCGGTATGCTCGGATTCCCGCGTTTCACTACAAAAGATAGTGAAGAGGTGAGCCTGTCACTCACAGTTCTTAATGGACCTCAGATGCCTAAGATTACTCTTGTGGGCCAGTATTACGAATCTGATAACTTTGAAATTGGCACTATTGAGACTTCCGATAGCTATGGTCTTACGACCTATACGTTTACTCTGCCGTCTGAGCTTATAGACAAAGAGTGGGTTCAGGTTTATCTGATGGTTGAATTTGAAACTACCGACAAGTTTGTATATATTGATGCTGTAGAAATAGTGGGTAATAATGTAGGCGTTGAATCTATTTCTATGTCTCAGGCTATTATCGGTGGAATCGGCGATATTTGTTTCAAGGGCTTTGAAAACTGTGCTGTCACCATCTCTTCACTTGATGGCAAAGTTGTATATAACGCTAACCTTAATCGTCCAGAAATAATTGTACCAGTGGAGAAAGGCATATATGTAGTCAAGGCAGGCAATAGAAGCACTAAAGTAATTGTACGCTAATTAAATTTCTGATTAATAGAAAGTTTATAGTATAAATCGAGAAGACAGGGTGTATCGACAATGTCCGATACACCCTGTCTTTGATTGACAAGTTTTTGATTACTTGTCAATTATTTTTGTATTTGTCCCAAATAGACATAAGAGGGTAATTTAGATTAAGGTTATTGAGGAATTTGGGTAACACGGAGTAAATTTGCGGTATGTTTGTTAACCGCAGAAAAAATAAATCGGAAACAATGAGTGTGCGCGTCCTCCAAAAGCATGGTCGCAATAATGTTCTTGTATTTTAAATATTCTTATTTATTGAAGTTTCCCGCATAGTTAGAAATATTCAATATTAGTAATGAATTATATTTCTTGAAAAATATATTTTATATGTTATATAACATATAAATTTTCTTAAAAACAGTCTATAGTTTAATTAATTTTGCATTAAATATTTAATATGTAACTCTACTCTCTTAAAGGAGTAGGTTATTATTACACCTTTTTTACTATAAAGTATATGACCAACGTAGAATTGATTAACAAGTATCGTAATTTTGATACTTCGGATATTGCTCAACGTATTAAATGCGAAAGTTTCCGTAAAATGCTTCGTAACGAAGTTAAATTGATTGTGTATCTTACAGGCAAACGTTTCTTCTAAGAAGAGACTGGTCTCCATTAAATATTTAGTATAAATGGATTTGTTTTTCTTATTTTTCCAATTTGGAACTGCCATAAAGTTAGTATTTGAAATTAGCTACATACCTCAAAGAGAAGATTTCAAGGAATTAACGCATAGTCAATATCAAGCTATGTACACTAAAGTTCCTGAAGAGGATTTAAAAACGCTATCGAACCAAAAGATTCTCGCTTTTCTGCCAGATGATCCTAAAGTTTATAGTAAGGTTATTAAGCTATACGGCAATAATCTGCTAATATTGGGTGAGGAGGAGATTCCTACATTTGAAGCTACCGCTGAGCTAATAGAAAAATATTGTAGTAATAGTGGTCGGAGTTTCGAATCGTTATCGGATAAACTTGTATATATGGCTCAGATCCTTCCAGAGGTCTTTTCTGAGGGTACCCCCTATGCTATTCATGGGAAATTAGGAAATTTTCGTAAATAAGCCTTAAATGCTTAGTTATCGAAATTATTGGCCAACATCACACCGACTGTAGATATAACTGCCTGGATACGTCCTGTCTTCAATTTCAAGGCTTCTAAATAAGGAATTGACTCTCAGCATTAATTTGTAGGCATCTCTGTCTATAGCAACCATTAGACCTAATTTAGGTGTTTTAACTTTAAATTGGTTTATTAGACATTAGATAATGGAGAAAAATCATGAATCAATCTAAATTTAATTATCAAGAACAAGAGCAAGAAATACCTTCGGTCTATTTCAATAATATCATACGTCGAGATGTGCGCCCGATTACTGTTGATGATCTTGACCCTGCTATCCTTGATGAATTTAACCGTCAGGTAAAGTTAGCAGTTGATGATGAAGCAAACCTGGCGGTAAAACGTGTAAGATACCTTGTTCCTTATATTCTTCAGAATATTGATTGGGAGACATATACTGTTCCCTTAGAAGCTTGGCAACTCAGGTATTATTATCAGAGGGACAGATTCATCGAAAAGACCGGGCTTGACTGGGATAAGTTCTTAGACCACGAGCCAATGCAGAATTCAATCAAGATGCTCAAACTTGACGCTGAGCCTGTATTTGAGTTTATACTGTTTCTGAAGTATTACTATGGTCTGCGTTCTGATTTACGGTTTTCATGTTTAGAGCAATTCGACACTCTGGTTGACGAACTTGATAAGAACTTAGATAAAGCGATCAATCTGGATGTTAACATCGGTGGCAAACATTTCAAGATAAATAATCCGGATTTTATACGGAAGATGTTTCAGGCAGTAGATAGGCGTCAGATTTCAGGCGAATCTTTTGTAAACGATTTTGACCAAGGCAGTGCCCGTGATAAAATCCGTGCGCTTGATTACTATATAGTCAAGACCCTGCTTGATTATCTGCCCACCGATAAATCCCTTAGAAGAGGTGGCCGCTACAGCCAGGCTGAACGAAATTTCGGACTATCGGTGCTAAGTTTTTGCGGCCGCCTACCTGACATCGACCGTGAAGGAGAGTGCAGTCAGGAGAATAACGCTACCTTCGATAAATTAATGAGAGATTTTTCTGGTGTATCCATTCCGTTCGCTATGGAGCTTTTCCTTTAATTATCAAACAAATATTATTACGTAAAAAATCTGAAAAATTTTACTCTGTTTTTCGAAATAATATGGTTGTAATTTTGCAGCATCAAAGTTAAACCAAAGAAAAACTGGCATGACAGATTTTATTAAAAACTTCCTTACAATCCATCACTTTTTAAAGGGCATACTCTGTAACAATAAAGGTGAGTACACCCTCACCTTTGTACAGGATCCCGATGACCGCTGGTATATTGATATGCCCTGGAGCGGTGATAGGGCTAACCTTGAGATGGTTGCCGGCGCTGATGATTTGCTCACGCACCTTGACACGGAAGGTAAACACCGTGTGACGGTGCATGTCGTTCCCTCTGAGAAACCTGTTAAGGTGGAGGGGCACACCGAGCTACGCCAGCTTGACAAGTCACTGACAGGTGGTTCACACTACGATGCCACTGATTTTAAAGGATTCCGTATGAACCATATCTGGATATGTCCTGTCACTTTGTGTGTACTCGGTCGTTATCCGAAATTTCTTTACATAAAAAAGGTCGGGTAATAAAGAGAAAGAGAATAAAGCCTATCTAACACATAATTAAATTGAGTAACAATGGCCGACAAAATATTCTGTCGGCCATTGTTACTTTAATCAGTCTGAAAAAGGGCGTATTAACTTTTTAGCCTCGGATAATAGTAAAGGCCATATAAGCTACATAAAGAAGAGTCAGGATTACTCCGAAAGCTCGGCCGATGCTTCGGTTCTTAGCAAACAACGGCACGAACCATAGTAAAGCCGAGGCACCTACAAGTGTAAAGAAATCGACAAATCCTATGGAATCAGCTTTCAGTGGAATTACAAGTGCACTCAATCCTATTGTAAGAAGAGCATTTATGATACATGAACCGACTATATTGCCGAAAGCTATTCCACTGGCGCCTTTCACGGTAGCCGTGACCGAAGTCACGAGGTCAGGCAAGGCATTGCCGATAGCCACAACAGTCAGAGCCACCATAGCTTGACTCATACCTACTTTTAATGCCAGGCCGCTTGCACCGTCAACAACCCAGTTACCTCCTATCACTAATGCTCCAAGTCCGAACACTATAAGAGTGGCAGAAAACCACATTTTGCCTTGAAGTGCTTCATAACGATTCTTGATTATGTTTAATTCACTTTTTAGGCTATGCGCTACAGCTACTCCTACTACTGACGAATCTGCTGACTTAGAAGAAGAGGCAGAATCATCACTCCCTTCGTTCCAATCTTCACTATTCCCTGTTCTGGAGGATAAAATCATAAACCACATATAGAATACGAAAATCAAAATCAGCATAATTCCGGAGGAACGATTGATAACATTATGCGCAGCACCGTCAAACAAGACTGAATCTCCCGCAATCCATAAAGCAGCAGAAGCAATAAGAAGAATAGGCAGGTCTTGATGACGCATTACACCACTTACCTTCCAAGGACGAACAATACCCATTATTCCTACCACAAGTAACAAATCGAAAATATTTGCACCTATAACTTCACCTACTGCAAGGGCGGGTTTATTCTGAAACGCAGATTCCACACAGACTACGATGTCAGGCATAGAGCTACCCAGTGCTACCACTGTCAAGCCTATCATAAGATTTGACACTTTAAACCGTTTTGCAACTGCGACAGCACCATCAGTGACATAGTTGGCACCTAAAACCAAAAGCAGAAGTCCGAGAATCAAAAATACAATGTCATGAAGCATAGGAATAAGTTTTATATTTCTATATGGGTTTCAGTTTCAACAAAAATTTGTGACCCTATGTTCGACTTCCATCACCATTGTATTGAGAATAACAAAATACGGTTGTAGAACTTCACGACGTTTTGTAATTTTACACCTCTGATTATGAACAACCCATTTGATTATATACCCGATGCCGTCTGTGAGGAGGCCTTTGGAAAATTGCTTGTCAGACTTGAAACACTGAAGAAGAGTAGCAGGCCTGAAGACATTAATTTCTGTCGTGAACTCGAAGCAGGAAAAATGCTTGGTGTGCTTATTGCTACTGACTCCTGTGGAGTGTCTCATACACTGTATGCTTTCTCTGGCCAATTGGGTGACGGAGGTTTCTATTATCAAGGTTTTGTAGGCCCAGTGTTTGACTATCTTCAGCCTGACGGTTATTTCAAAACAAAGGAAGCGGAGATTTCGCGTCAGAATATCGAGATAACTCTGTTTGAAGAGGGTCCTTTAGCTAAAATAAGAAACGTCTACGAACGTATGAAAAAACAGCTGGATACTGAAGTAGCGGAGTACAAAGAGAAGTGTCGCTTATCAAAATTGGAAAGAGAAGCAAAAAGAAAGTCCGACATTATCAACGATGGTGAAATGAATGCTATGATACGCCAAAGTCAATTTGAAAAAGCTGAACTTCACCGTCTTAAAAAAAGAGTGACTGCCACTCTCGAACCTTTTGAAGTCAACCTGAAGAATGCTCAATCGCAGTTAGTCGCTCTCAAAGAAAAACGCCATGCAGATTCTGAAGCTTTACAAAAATGGTTGTTTTCTAATTTTAGGTTACTCAATGCACGAGGTGAGAGTAAAAGTTTGAGTGAGATTTTTGCTGAAACTCCTATAAAAATTCCACCCTCTGGCGCCGGTGAATGTTGTGCTCCAAAATTGTTACAAGCGGCATATTTAAGAGGTTTACAGCCCATAGCTATGGCTGAATATTGGTATGGAAGACCTAAAGGAGGAGAAGTACGTATACATGGTGCGCATTATCCGGCATGTCGTGGCAAGTGTCTTCCTGTACTCAACTGGATGCTGCAAGGCCTTCAGATACAACCGCCACTTGATAGTACTCATAGTGCTACCATAACTTACAATCCGGAAATCATATACGAGAACGAATGGTTTTGTGTAGTCAATAAACCCAGTGGGATGCTCTCTGTGCCCGGCAAAGGCACAGCAATTTCTGTACAACAATGGCTTACAGATAAATATGGAACTGATAAATTTGTGAAAGTAGCTCATCGTCTTGACCAAGACACATCTGGATTGCTTATAGCTACATTTGGCACACATTCCTTCAAGGTTATGCAGTCTTTATTTGCTACACGTAAAGTAAAAAAGACCTACATAGCTGAATTGGAAGGTGATTACAAATCATGTCGTCTTTCTCGCCAGGGACGCATAGAATTGCCTTTGGCACCTGATTGGCTTGATCGTCCTCGACAGCATGTAGACTTAGATGATGGTAAAGTTGCAGTGACAGATTACCAATTCGTAGATGTCTCGGGAGGCCGTAGTCGTGTAGTATTTCATCCGCTTACAGGACGCACTCACCAATTGCGAGTACATGCAGCTTCTGAAATGGGACTTGGAATGCCAATCGTTGGAGACCGTCTGTATGGTAAAAATGTCGGTAATGGTTTGGAGCGGCTACTTCTTCATGCTGAAAAGATCGAATTTACCTTTCCAATAAATGGACATCAATATTGTTTTGAAGCTCCAGTTCCCTTTTAATGGACTTAAGGATATTGTTAAATTTTGGAAGTTTGATGATTAATATTTAACTTTGCGAATGTTAGTCAATAAATTAAGTGGCAAATAAGGCTTAGTCTTATCTATTCTAATAGAATGAGGTTAAAGGTAGATGATATGGCCGATTCCATATAATTAATAGTAGATTGATTATCTGATAAATAAGTAGCTCTTAGAAATTAATGAACATATAAAACGCAGTTATTTTTGAGGCGATTCGGATGCGGAGCGAAGGAGAATACCTTAGTATTCGACTGAGTGACAAGTCCGAAGCGGCCAAAAATAACAAGTTTTAATAGTTCAAGATACACAAGGCATACTTAAGAAACATATATCGTTTAATTTCTAAGAGCTACTTAACTCATAATGCTTATATCTTACTTGTCTTCACATAACTAATATCATACTGAGATGAATACTAATTATCGTAAAGTCCTTGCTACGTTAAGCATGGCTTTGGTGTCTGTGCTATTGTTGCCCCAGGCTGAGGCACAGTTGTTGAAAAAAATATCAAAGGGCATTGAGAAAGCCAGCAAGACACTGGAAAAGGTAGACCAGACCTTGAACAACTCTAAGCAACAGACTCAGGGTAATTCTACCAATAATTCAGAGACTTCAAATGAAATGGCTTTCGATGAGTCTAACGCTGTAGAAGAGATTGAGGTCGCTTTCCAGACTCCGTATCTTACTTCTGAGACATTATTTCTCGATGCTGCTCCATGGACTGTTTCAAATGTCTATGACGGTGTATTCAGTGTCAAACGTGGCGAGAACTATGAATTCTGGAAGGTTGACGGTCAGAAACTATTTGATGCCAATTGGGAATCTTTGACTACACCGGAATTTCATTGTGGCGTAGTCGGTGTACGCAAAGCCTCTTCAGGTAATACCTATAAGAGGGGTAACATCTGCCTTCTGTATACTGACGGAAGAGTTAAGGAAATGGACCCATCATGGGATAAGGTAACCAATTTTGTAGATGGTGTAGCTATCGTGACGACCAACGTAAGCAGTAACAATAAGGCTTTCTACATTGACACTACAGGTAAAAAGATATATCCTAACGTTCCGGTTGATGGTTACACTACGGATAATATTCGCCCTCTGCGAGATGGACTTAGAGCTTTTCCTAAAGCATATCAGGAATGGGGATACATTGACGCTAACGGTGTAGTGAAAATGGCTCCCAAATTTAAGTCAGCCACTGATTTCTCTGAAGGACATGCTTGGGTAGTGATGCCGGATAATACAAAGCATCTCATTGACAAGACGGGTAAAAGTGTTTTTCAGGCACCAGAGGCTAATTCTGTGACATCGGATGTGGTAGATGGCCGATTCTTCGTTGAGCAAGGCACAGATGTATGTTATTACGATTTGCAGGGAAATCTACTTAGATGTTTTAAATATGGTAACTGCTTCTATGACGGTTATGCTTATGTGACCCAACCGAGATCATTTGGAGACATGAACAGTCTGCTGATTGATAAGGATATGAACATACTGCGTGAAATAGATTGGAATATTGTTGGCGAAAGTGAAGTTTGTCAACATGAACCGGTGTTTACAAAGTCCGGTTTAGCTTCGATTAAAAATCATTTGATAAAGCCAGACGGCAAGGTAGTCCTGAACGAGTTTAGTAACGACGGAACAATTATTAGCCAGTTTTCTCAGGTTTCAGACTGTGATTATTTGCTTGCGTCAAATGTATATATAAATGATATTTCTGCTGCAGCGATATTAAAACCAACCGGTGAAGTCGTATGGTTAATATCCCAGACCCCAAGATTATGCGGTCCATATAGTGCCAACTCCCCCCTCTTAGGAACCAGTGCTTTGAACGCTGGAGGCAACGTCACTCTTAAATCTGTGAACATACATCAGACTCCCATAGGCCCGAAAACAGCGAAGTAAAACAAGCTGATTGCTTTATTCTGTAATCCACATAACATTTTCCATATCTTATTTACATAGGACTGGTCTGCATCCACGATGACAGACCGGTCCTATGCAAATTTTAATTTAAGCCGTTGTTCCTAAAGTGGACATACGATTAACGTAGGGTAAGCATATAGCCGATGCCGCGTTGGTTGAGGATGGAGATGGTAGGGTCATGGCGTAGATAGTGCCGCAGTTTGTGGACGAAGCCGTGGAGGGAATTTCGACTGTAAGGGTCATCACGTTGCCATATCAGCAGCATTAAAGTAGAGGCATCGACTGTCTGTCCAATATTGATGATGAGTTCTTTCAGCAATTTTGCTTCGATAAGAGTGAGGTTGAGAGCTGGTTTGCCGGGGTATTCAAGAGTCTGAGCAGCCATGTTTAGGGTATAACGGCCCACGGCGAACAGACTTTCCGGTTGTGGAAGATTACGTCTGAGAAGGGCCTTGATACGCACAATCAGTTCGAGCATTTTGAAGGGCTTTTTGAGATAGTCGTTACCACCAAGTTCAAAACCTTCTACAATATCATCAATTTCGGCTTTGGCTGTAAGGAACAGTAAAGGCACATCACGATTTATCTGTCTGATTTTCCTACCCATCTCAAATCCGTCCATGTGAGGCATCATTACGTCGGCTATGATAATGTCCGCTCCATAGCGTGAAAACTTACGTAAGCCGTCTTCGCCATCATGAGCTGTCAGCACTTCAAAACCGTCACGCTGCAGGGTTTCTGATATTATCATCGACAAGGTGGCATCATCTTCCACCAATAATATATGGTTACTCATTATTCTGTAAATTTGATAGTAAACTTGCTACCCTTTCCTACTTTACTTTCCACTTCTATCTTCCAACCATGTCGGTCAACTATTGATTTTACATAGAATAGCCCAATGCCATAGCCATGCACCTCACTTCTGTTACCATGCGGTACACGATAGAACTTATTGAAAATATCGGGTAATGATTTCGGTGGAATGCCTATACCATTATCAGATACTACAACACACTGACTGTTGGCTTTTATAACAATCGAAACCGTATTGCCAGAATATTTTATACTGTTATCAAGCAGATTGTATATAATATTTGAAAAATGTGTCGGGTCAGCATCTATAGCTACATCTTCATCACAATCGAGAATGAACTCACAGGGTTTATCAGCTCTGAGTTTCTGCTGCTCGATAATGGAAGTCAGGAATGAATAGAGATGTATTTTCTCTTTTGTCATGGTAAGATGTTTTCTGCGTTCCATACTCATGGCAAGGATATTTTCCACCAGACCTGCAAGTTTCGACAGTTGTTCGAGAGCAGCTGTCAGATATTTCTTTGTACGCGCTTCATCTTGGGGGTCAGGAAACTGGAGCAAAGCATCGTTGGCTGCATAGGCAATAGCTATAGGAGTCTTTAACTCGTGAGTCATATTGTTAGTGAAATCATCTTTCATTTCCTCAATGGTACGCAAGCGGTTGATAATATGGAGCAGATACCAGAATCCAGCTGTAAGAACAAGTCCTATCATGACTGAAGTTATTATCACACCGCTCATTTCTTTCAGTATATGATTGGTCAATGGAGAGATATAGGCATCATAAGTAAGCATATCATTTACTCTATATGCTATATGCCAGAGGTCTGAGTTATACTCAAAGGTACTTCCAGGTCCGAGTATACACACTTCTTTCGGATAGAAGCCTGAGAAACTTAGGTCGCGTCTGAATGCATCTTCCATATTGGTAAGATTCGGTTCACCGAGCTGATTTCCATAATTGTCGTGCAGATAATTTGTAATGACCGAAATCAACTGCTTATCCACACGACGATACCCCTGTGAATATCCTTTCTCCATCAGTTCGTCGGCACTCACTGCATCACCTGTGTCTGACTTCTGCAATCCGAGCGTTAGTCTCACGACATCGTCCTCATCTCCGAGCCCGGCATCAATTATGCGGTCAACTATTTCTATCTGGTCAGCACGACGTAGACATTGTTCTACATCATCTATATAGCGCTGTTTAATCGAATTATATAATTGAACCATAAAAATCACATTTGCTGCGAAGAGCAGTACGATGACTATTCTGCCGAGATTGAGTATGAGTTTGAAATGTTTCATAGAGGCAAATTTAATATTATTCTTCAAGAGCTACTTATATAGGTCATAAAGATTAAGAGTAAATAAGTTAACATAAGTATTGGTTAAGACAGGTGCCTGTATTTTTGCAGTCATGAGACAATATCTTTTTTCACTACTTCTATTGCCATATACTCTATATGGTCAAACTGCGGAACAGGATACCGTTGCTTTCAAGCAACTCGACGAAATAACCGTAATAGCCGACGCACAACACACTGAAGCGTCAAAGACTGTGTACATACCTACTGGGACACAGAAAGCCACAGCCTCCGATGGTCTTTCATTGCTTGCACGTATGAATATTCCGCAGTTGAGCGTAAATCCTATAGCTGGTACAATAAATACTAACAGTGAGCAACCGGTAAGTCTGTTTATCAATTATCATCCTGCTTCTGACGAAGATGTAGCCGGACTTAATCCGGCTGACATCAGGAAAGTGGAATATCTCGATTTCCCGACCGACTCCAGATTTCTTCGGGCCCAGCATGTTGTAAACTTCATAACTTATCTTTATGCTTACGGTGGTTATACCAAACTCAACTGCAAAGAAAGGTTTATGATTCGTTCGGGAGAAGCTTCCGTTTATTCAAGATTCGCGTATCGGGAAATGGAATATGATATTATGGTTTCAGGTAACTACGATTATAATTCTCATATAGGGGCGGTCACAGAGGAGTCATATAAATTTGCACACGGTACTATAAAACGTGAGAGTAACACCGAAAGCGGCAAGAATCGTGAAAAAGGTCTGTTTGCTGGCCTGCGAGCTTCATGGAATAAAGGCCAAGACTTCTCTTTTAGAAATCTTATTTCATACCGAAGAAGACGTGCCTCCGTGAATGAAACAGCAGGATATGTGCATTTTTCAGACCTCTACAACACTGAACACTATACTGCCGAAGCACCGTTTACCAATAATTCCGTAAGTTGGAATAGCGAACTTTATGCTTCTTTGGGCAGAGGTTGGGCTATCAACGGTGACTTTCAGACGGAACTGACAGATAACCAAACAACAAGCAATTATACTACTCCTGTTTCCAAAATAGAAAATCATGCTGATGAAGAAGCTTGGTTTGTGAGAGGAAATATTCAGGCTAACAAATTGGTATCAGATAAAATATCTCTATTTGGCAATATCATTTCATCCGGCGGACGTACTAAGATAGACTATAGTGGCACAAGTAACGCTACCAACAGATTCAGTCAGATATTCACGGGTGTTTATATGGGTCTTTCTCTTAATTACCGTAAGGTAGCCGGTTCCATAGACGGAGGTTATGCCTTCGAGTCGAACAAAATCAACAGCCAGAGCACAGACGACCGTTATCCCTTTACGCATATCAACATACAGTACGCACCAAATCAGAAAAATTCTCTGAGTCTTTGGTTTCAGTATGCTACGTTTTCGCCTGATGCTGCAATGAAGAATCCTAACATCATTCGTCAGTCTGAACTGATGTATATCAGTGGCAATCCAGATTTGAAATGCTCACGTCATATTTCTGCAAATATAAGTTATCTATGGCTTCCTTCTAACCAATGGCAACTCTCCGCATACGCAGTCTTTTTCAGGATAGCTAATCGCCAGATTGCAGTATATTCACCCGATGGTCCGGAGGGTATGATGCTAAAGAAGTACTTTAATGATGGTGATTATAATCATGGACAGATAGGCGCACGGCTGACAGGTAAATTGGTTGATGGTAAACTGGCCTTATCCGTATCGCCACGCTTACTTCTTTATAGGACAACTGGCAGCAACAGTATTTCTCACTATCCTTTTTTAGGAAGTATTAGTGCTGATTACTACCTTGGCAAGTTCTTCTTTAATGCTTATTGGAGTTCCAGCAGTAGCTATGTCGATGGAGAGACAGCTTATCTGAGGCGAATGCCTTTTGAATATTCAGTCAGTGCCGGGTGGGCTTCGGAGGGCTGGAATATACAATTGGGACTTGTCAATCTGTTTCAGTCATCATGGAAAGTCAGTACAGACATTCTGACTACAAGATGGTATGACAGCACACTTACACAGTTCGGCTCGGATTTTCACCGTCGCCTTACGTTTAACGTCACATATACTTTCAACTATGGTAAAAAGGTAAGCAAAAGCAGCGAACTGAATGATGAGGGTAGTATCTCAACTTCAATTCTAAGATAGAAAATTCTGATACACGGTGACAAATATCATAAGTACGTGTCGGAATACGTTATATAGCTGAAATCTAACAAAAATGAAATTCAGCAAATTTACCGTTCTACATTGTGACCACGACGTGCCCCGAGGTCTGATTAAAGCCGGTCTGATTAAAATAGAATCCGAATTAAGGGAAGGAAAACATGTGATTGAATTTGATAGAGTAATAGGCTTCAACGAACTGGTTGAAGTGACCGATGATGAGGATTTCTATGAGGCCAGACGTGGCGACCGACCGTATATGTCACGGTTTGTCAGAAATCGATTGCCGGAGCCATGCACCAAATTAGCTATAATATGGAGGCGTGACTATAACGAGGTAATAAGAGTGACAACAGCTTATTATACCGACCGTGATGAAGCTGAGTGTCCTGATGAACCTGGGAATATCCTTCGGAAAAAAGCAAAAGGTATCAGATATTCAGTCGCTCAGATTGAAGAAGCGCTGGAATTTTGGTCTAAACACGCTTTTGTAGAGCCAATTCCGCGTAGATTCTTATGAAAAGCCAACAAAATAGTTACCTTTGCAGTCGGTAAGCAATTCTTAAATCATGCTTTTAATAACCTGAAATCCTGATTACGATGAAAAAATTCTGTTTAATGGCTGCAATAGCGCTATGTGCACTGTGCAGCTGCGGCAGCAAATCGACCGCAACAGCTGAGAGTGCTGAGACTGTTCCCACTATAGTCAGTGACAGTACACTCGTATTGTATTACTCACAGACCGGGGCTACTAAAGCCGTAGCTGAAGAGATACAGAAACAGTTAGGCTGCTCCATATCAGCTATCGAGGCCGTAACACCATACGATGGTGATTATGATGCTACGATAGCTCGTTGGCGTTCTGAGCTTGATAACGGTACCAAAGTGGAAATCAAACCGCTCACTGTCAGTCTTGACGACTACAACACTGTCTTCCTCGGTTTTCCGATATGGGGTGGTACATACGCCTTGCCAGTGGCTACTTTCTTGGCCGATAATTCTCTCGAAGGCAAACGTGTCGTAACGTTCGCTACATTTGGTAGTGGAGGCATAGATTCTGCAACCAGTGATGTCATTGCTGCCCAACCGAAAGCTGAAGTCATAAAAGGTTTTGGCATCAGAAACGCACGTATCAGCAAGGCTCCGGGTGAAGTCATGCGCTTCCTTATAGAAGATGGTTATATGGCTGGTAAAATCGAGCCACTTCCGCCATATTCCGACGCTGTGCCTGTAACGCCTAAGGAGGACAGTATATTCAACGCTGCATGTGGTGACTATAAATATCCGCTCGGCACACCTGTTAGCGTAGCTACACGAACTACTGACTCAACTACTGACTACCGCTTTGAGGTTCGTTCGCAGACACCTGATGGTAACGAATCTACTTCGACCATATATGTCACCGTGCCTGATAGCGCAGCACCGGAGTTTACTGAAGTAGTTCGCCATTGAATTTTCTTAATTTTTTGTATAGGGCAGGAGTGGCTCTCTGTCACTCCTGTTTTTTCTTTAAAGAAGCCTTGTTACCGAAGATAGTGCGATAGAGGCCTATAAGCTGAAGGGCTATTTTTGTCTCGTTCATTTTTGTAATTCTCATAATGATTTATGCGTGTCGCAAAGTTAAAACAGACACTTGCCTGATTGCGACATAATAATTTCTGAATATAATTGGTGAGTAAAAAGATAATTATCTTACCTTGTGTCGCGAAATGACATATCACACTGCTAATTTTGTATTACTAAACTAATAAACTTATATTATACTGTGGCAACTTCTGTAAGACTCATACGCCGATATGTGTGGCTGATAGACACCATCAGACATGCTGGCTGCATTACGCTTGAAGAAATCAATCGAAAGTGGCTCAAAAATACTACTCTCCGCTTGCCTGAAGAGAACGAGATACCTGAGCGAACATTCCATCGTCATCGTCAGGCAATAGCCGATATTTTTGAAATTGACATCCTATGCGACCGTTACAATGGTAATACTTATTACATTGATAACGATGAAATCCTTGACCAACCTTCGTTTACCTCGTGGCTTTTCAACGGGCTTGCCATCGACAATCAGATGATGGGCAATCGCGATGTCACCGACCGTATAATGTTTGAGGAAACTCCCGGAGGCAGCGAGTATCTGTCACCTATTATCGAAGCGCTCACAAAGCGTTGTCTGCTGAAAGTTGAATACCGCCGGTTTAACTTTCGTGACATCCGTGAAAGAATTGTCGAGCCATACGGACTCAAACAGTCCGGTCGCCGCTGGTATCTTGTAGGTAAAATACGAGGCTTTGACATACTGACCGTGTTCGCTCTTGACCGTATCGAGTCGTTACAGCTTCTTGACGAAAATTTCGACTATGACCCTAAAATCGATGTACACAAATATTTCGAAGATGTAATAGGCGTCAACGTTGATGATGACTATGACTGCGAACCTGTGACCGTACGTATCTTCGGTCCACAACGTGCCTATATCGAAGCACTTCCTCTGCATAAATCGCAACGCCTCATCTCGCGCAACAAAGACTATTCTGACTACGAATTCAACCTCCGTGCCGAATACGAGTTCCAGCGTGAACTTCTGCGTCTCGGCCCCGACGCCGAAGTCCTCTCCCCCCAATGGCTGAAAAAAGAGCTCCAAGAACAAGCCCACGCCATACTGAAACGATACCAATCCTAACCACCCTTAACAACAAATAGGACTGATACACAAATGGAGTGGCACTGGTGCCACTCCATTTGTGTATCAGCTTTCACTCACCGTCAAGCACACGTGCCACATATCCACGATGGCGAAACCATTTATGCGCCCAATTAGGCACCATGTACACGTAGCCAGAAATATCCTCATGTGGTACACAGTCAAGCATATTGCCTATCACCGATGCGGCTCGTGGAACACTTAGGCCTGTCTGACGTGCTATCTCCTCGCGTAATAGCCGATATGATACTTCGCGTATCTTCTCGGCCGTTAACTCTTTACCTAACATTCGCTGGAGCTCTGGCACTGACGGCAGACGCACTTTAGGGCCTACATGCAGTCCATCAAAGCAATACTCACCATTGATGCGACGCATTACGAAACCATTTCTGTTTCGCTCATTGCACTCCTCAGCCCAACGTCTTACAGTCAAGTCACTGATACCACGCATTACCTCTGGCACTATTGGCTGACGCCTCAGCTGTCCATACGTGTATCCCTCACGATTGATACCACCAGAACCTGACGGCACATCATCGTCCGATACTTCGACAGCATTACCTTCACCACTACCGCTGAAAAGCTTCCAAATGTCAATCATGTATTATTGTTTTGTCAGATTCAATTTTACTTCAATACTTCGATAACAGCAAAAGGCCGTTAGCAACTGATTAAATTTAATGTTATAGGATCTAGCCAATCCTCAGCTATAGTATTACAAATCCTATAGTATTAAAGGAGAAGAACATTGTCCAAATGTATAGAATAACTCTCTATTATAAATTACTAAACGAGGATCAATAGTATATAAATAACGTATTCTCTGAAAATTATTGCTACACACGTAAAAGTTCACTCCGTATATTATTTGAAGCAGTGCTGTTCAGGTTCCAATGGTTAAGATTATCTCATGATTTTCCCAAGTGGCAATTGACATACTACACTTATTTATTGACTAAGTCAATTATTAGCAAAACCAAATAATAGATACAACCGATAGAGAGGAGTAATGACAAGCCTGCGGATTTCCATATTTTACCCTCGTTAACCTTTTTATAATCGTAATCAGTTGTATCATCTTCTTTAGGAGATTTACCTATGCAAAAGCCAAGAATGGCACCTATTAGTAGACCTCCTGGAAACGGAATAAAGCAGAAACCGAGTATAGCCCCAATAATACCTGCGAGCCATGTCTTATTATTGTTGTTTTCCAGAGCGGCAAAATCTATTAAGTCTGTATAGCCACCTGCTTCTCTATTTGTTAATTGGATAGTACGCTCAACATAAGTTATCTTCTTATGAAATAGATTTTCCAATTTAGAGTAAGGTGTAAAGAGCCGTGCCAATATTATTGTTGCAACCCCAATTGTAGCAGACCAGTACCACGCTAAATCAAATTTAACGAAGACTGCTAAAAATGATAGCACCCCTATCAAAATAATATTAAGTCCATATATACCACATCTAGCATCATAGCTATCATTAAGAGATGAAAAATTAAAATAATGTAAGAGTGTGGAACTTAATGAATCATTATCCACAATAATCTGAGATAAAGTGCTATCAGGATTATCATGGGCAGTTCCATATAATGAGTTGAATTTATCATATATCTTTTTAGACTTAGGAATCAAGGTATCTTCCTCTACAGATGTATAATCACTTTTATGTGGCATAGGACAACAATCATGAATAGCTACTGCCATAAGTTGTGAATCTGATACAAATAAATATGTACTTGGATCAGGCATATCATCAGTCTCTGCACAAGCTATTGCGCTATCAATCAATATATTAATACATTTTATTTTTTTAAAGTACACTGATTGTCAGTGCAAATATTTGTTAATACCTCATATAACAAATATTGATTTATTTTAAATAAAGAAGGGTAGACGAAAAAGTTTTGAAAACTACCCTCTAAAGCAGCTTCATAAGTTGCCTGCAGATACTGCAAGAGTTGGTTCAAATATAAAGTCTCCCGCAGAGTATTGAATACTGAGGTTAGCTTACCAAACGTTGACTCCCCCTCAAACTCCTGATAAAAGTTATCAATAGCCGTATCAAGAATCAGAGGCATTTCTTCTATAAGGCTATTACAATGGTTCAGTAAATTTAGAGACATCATAGAGGCTAAGCGGCGATTTGGGTCAGTTTGTGATTTATCTTTTGAATTATTTTGAGATGCGGAGATTTTCCGTAAGTCGAAATAATTGTGGAGGCGATATAGGACTCAAACATCAGTCTCTTGAACTGAGCCACAGTAAGGTTTGGATAATCCTCCCTTATGACTGCCTTACAGATGTTGAGGGTGGTAAATGATAGATTGAATGCAAAATCCATCCGTTTCCTGTCCCTTGTCTATTGGGACTACAGGCCGGTGAATTACTTTGCATCGCGGATACCGAATTCAATCTGAAACCTTGTCCTGTAGAATCCGATGATTCTTGATTTCACGTTTTAATGCTCTGGAATGAACAATGGTATGACAACATTGGGTGCAGCCTCCTTTTGAATCCGTATGGATGAAAGAGTTGAATACCGACATATCCGGATTGGAGAAATCCACTTTGCTGCCATACATGAACTTACGCCCTCTTCTGATGGGTGCCTCCGTGTCTGGTACGGCCATATATCTGAGGTATGCGTTCTCCTTTAACCGTCCTATAAAATTGAAGCCCAGTGCAGTTATCCCATCCACGAAGTCAGAGGCCGAGAAGAAAGCATCTGCGACTATGGTCCTGGATAAAGCCATCAGTTCGTCTTTCCTCTCCCTTATGAGAGACAGATACCACTCAATCATCGAGGTATCGTCAGCCTCGGTGCTTGGTGTCTGCACGGTCCCGAGCATCACACAGCAATGTTGGCTCAGGTTGATGGCTACGATTGCCATTATCTCGGGACCACGTCTGACACGCTGGGCAACCCCAGACTAGAATTTGCCCATTCCATATGTGAGCTTGCCCGCTTTGGAGATATATGACGGGTCTATGGCAATGGCCACGTCATCGGTACGATGGAAGGCCTTACGTGCAAGGCCTTGGGTTATCTTCAGCCAGTCAACGTGGGTGCCGAAGTTGGTGGCAAAGGTCTTAGCTGTGCGCCCCACATAGCGTGACAACTGGCTAAAATTAACTTTGCCCGGAATCAATGCTACAGCACGTATTGTTAAAATCAGCCAGTTGACAAACCTTTTGCTCATCTTGGTTGTAGTATTTTCAAATATTGACTTGCACCGGAGGGTGAAGTCCTTGAGAATCGCCAATACGTTCATAGTTTTTTTGTATTTAGTTTATAATGAACGCTTTGGCGATTCATTTGTATCTGAATATGTGAATTTATTAACTTATTTTTCAATTAGTTAGTTCGTTTTTACCGAACTATTGTAGGTTGGGATAACATACAATTTAACTGGCGGAATATACTTCTGAGTATTGGATGTTGAATTCAGACAGAGAATTATCGAGTTCTTTTTGTTTTCTTATAGCTTCTTTAAGAGCCTTTTCCTTATCTGTGACATTGTTGATAATCTCTTCAAGTTGACTTTGCATAGGAGTTAGCAAATCGTCTAGAATTATCTTCTTAACATCATTTATAACATCGTCTTTTTTATCAATGAGAGAATTGAGGAAATCATTAACATTAAAAGATGAACGAATATTCTCTATCACTTTGTGCATCTCCCTCTTATTGTCGCTGTTGTTGGTGATAAAGTTAATACCTTTTTCAAAAGCACCAAAATATATTTTGAATGGAGCGGCAATGATATCCCCGACAATACCCAGAAATGTTTCTTCTTCGTCTGATGACGAATCCTCACTATCAATTGAGAATAATCCTCTGTTATCTACATCAAAGCTAACTTTTTTCTCAATTGATTTTACGAAATCTCTCGCATCGAAATCATCGATGAAACGTATAAGAACATCCTCAGTCTCTTCACAGAATGAACGCACACATGATGTTAGTTCTCTCTTAGCATCTGAGCAAATGCTTTCGAAGATACGCTTTAATGTTCTTTGAACGAGTTTATTTTGCTCTGCTTCCAGCGAGGGGATTATATCATCAGGGCTTTGAAGTCGCTTCATGTTGTCAACAATGCGATCCATTCGCTTGCACGATGAATCGACTTCATCCTCCATTTCATTTTTCCCTTTACGAATAATGTTTCTAAATGAGAGCTCTATATCATCGCCCAAAGAATTTATCTTCTTCTTGAGACGGCGTTCTGCTCTTTCCAGTTTAGATTTCCTCTCTTCAAGTTCATCATCGGGTTGTTGTAGATTATCAATTAAGGAATTGTTTTCACGCAGTTGTTGCTCTATTTCTTCCCTCTTCTTGTTAGCCGCCGCTTTAATAGCGTTGGCCGGTTTGCGAAGAAGAACTTCCATTTTGTCTCGTTGGATAATCCGTTTAACGGCATCAATAAGATAATTTATGCGGCTTTTAACCGCCATTTCCATTTGAGAGGAAATCTCAAAATTATCACAGGCTGTTTTCCATGAATGCAAAAAGCTTTCGCTGTTTTGTATCTTAGACATAGGAAGTTGCGAAAGTAACGACATTTCGGCAGAAAGAAGGATTGGTTCATTCTCCATTACAAGAGCTGACATAGTGTCATCTCCTGTTTCCGAGCATGCGCGTCTAATCTGTTCCTTTACATTGGTTACGATTTCCGTTTCTGTTTCTCCGTTGCCATAGGCAATATCATATTTATTTACGCCTATCAATATTTTCCCAATTCCACATTGGCGGACATTCTTAAACAGTATAGCACGATCAGTTGAATCAAAGGCTCGCGAGGCATAAAGCATAAGTAATATGACATCTGCCTTCTTTAAAAAATCTTTGGTTCTTTCTTCACGAGAGACGATAGGATCATTGAATCCGGGAGTGTCAACAATTTCAACTCCTTTCAGATACTCATGAGGATAATAGATGGTCACAGATTTAGTAATCGAAACAAATTGGCCATCTGCTCCAACGTATTCCTTAAGGTTTTCAAATGTATCGTCCTTAGATTTCCCAAGAAATGAATTTACATTGCCGGGGAGGTTAGCAGACTTAGCAACCAGCTCCTTTGCTGCCTTTACTTTAGATTCTTCCATGGCATTTCCGGAAATATCATCTAAAGAACGTGCAGCCTGTAACTTTTGCTCTGTCCATTCGTCTTGAGTATAAAACTCAGCAACAAGTTTCTTCTCTTCGCCATAGGTTATGACAGATAATGCAGCCGTCATAGGTGTAGTTGCTGAAGGAAGGATTGTGTCACCAAAGACAAAGGCATTAAGAAATGTGGATTTGCCACATTTCATCTGCCCAATAACGCCGAGGGTTAGAATATCATTATTGATTTTATCTATGATTTCTTTTTCCTTAGCATCATCAATCCAACCATTCACTCTTGCTATATGTGCAGTCTGAATTAGCTTTTGCTTTTCAGCCTGATATTCTTCGAAAATGTTTTGATTCATGATTTTAATAAGAACGATTTAAAAAATATTTAACATAATGAGACATACTATTTATTTGTCGAGTCTTACAAAGAAGAATTGCTATGTCAAGACACGCAACGAAAATAGAAATATCAGATACCCAAAGGGAGGCCCTCATAAAAAGGGTACCGGGAGGGGAAGGGGATGTCCCCTCATGACTATGCTACAAAGCAAAGGCCCTTCTAGACTGTCGAGGGCATCTCTCCAAAATCGGGAAGGAGTGCTTCATCAAGTTCTTAAGGCCTTCGGCTTGACATATTCAAATAGATTAATTAATTTTAAAAGCCTCTTATTTCATTTGTTTATATACTCCATTACAGCTTTTGATAATTTGCTAAGTGATACCCAGTCATTTACACCAAACAACGAAAAATATTTTCTCATTGTATTACCAGAAACATGCTTGTCAGAAACATTTTTCATCTGTTCCAATAACAGACTCCAATTAATTTTGACCTTATCTCCTTTCTTTTCAATTATACACCATTTGAAATAAGAAATAAAGTCTTTATCTGATAAGATTGATGTATTAACTCGCTCGCCGTTATTTTGAAGACATGTATTTTGCTCAGATCGGACTGACTCGCCATTGTTACTATTACTAACATCCTGATTCGATTTAACATAAGAAGACTGATTCCCCGATTTTCTGGAATTAGTTTGGCTATTATTGGAAAGCCTTTTAGCTTGTTTACGTAGATTATCAAAACATTCTTCAAGTCGCTTTTGGTTAAACTTTGCTTGCGAATGATCAGCCCATGAGCTCTGTAGTTCACTAACAGCCTCGATTTGGTCATGATATTGACTCACAATCTCTTTAGTATGCGTATCACTAATTTTTTCCAACAAAGAAATGAATTCCGAATACTGTGACTGAGATATTCTATAGTCATCTTCACTAAACCATCTGCTATTATATTGCGGAATTTCTGCAACCACGACACAATCCTTGCTCAGACTATCGATGGATTTTATAAATCTATCTACCAATCGTTTGTGCTTGGTTTCTATCCGATTGCTTTTCTTCAATGCTTCCTTGGTGTCATTGGTAAGTTCTTTTACTTTCTGTGAAAGCATTGATAACAGTTCATCAAGATACCGTTCGCGACTATTATCGTGTTTAATTGCCAATATAGGAGACATAATATTTTGAAGTGGCTCCTTTTTAGAGAATCTAATTATCGATTCTATTTGAATTCCTTCATCCTGCAAAGTCTTGCGAATCAGATTTTCAACAGCATCTACATCAGACCTTGATTTAGTGTCAATTTGGTTTATGACAACATATAAAGGTTTTGTAAGATTCTCTTTTATGATTTTAATAGAAGAGCGATTAACCGTACCGGCATTAACATCAAAAACCCAAAAAAGAGCATCACACTCGTTTATGACACCGATGGTCCGTTCGGCATCTTCAGAATCATTAGAGTTAAATCCGGGCGTGTCAAGTATGCTCAGTCTATCCAGATTTGGATTTTTATAGGTCATCACAAAATACTGTATTAAAGATGACACTCCCTTTACCTGATCCAAAACTTCTTTATTGACACGTTTGAATGTTTCTTCTGAGATACCCTTCAATTCATTTCCAGGAGTCACAAACTGATAAAATGTACTGACGCCGCCAGAAATATAGGTCGGAATGGCCGTAGTTGCCTTAGTGCTCACGGGTAAACGCGGCACATTCGGATCATCTTGTGACAATATGCGGTTGACAATGGATGTTTTTCCGGCAGAAAATTCTCCGACAAATGCAATGGAGGTTTTCCCTTGTATCCAGCTTTTCTTCTTCGAAATAGCCCAAGCTAATAACTCTGTGCCAAAAATGGTTTGTTGTTTCTCAGCTGAGATATCATATATAGATATGAGACTGTCTCGTACCTCACCACGAATATAATCGACGATACTGTCAACCGTCTGATAAAGTGAATGTACAGACTCATCTGAAGTGCGTTCAGCCGTGAGAATTTCTTTTACAAAATCTAAGGCCTCCTCTCGAATGGCAAAATCCTTTTCAACATGTTCAAGACGGTTCCTAACTTCATCAATTTCTTCAAGAAGTTTTTTACCCTTTCTAACTTCTTTCTCCAATTCTTCTTGAAGTCCAGTATTCTCACTCTGAAGATTTTTTGCTTTCTTCTTTAAGCTATTAGCCTCTTCCTCAGCATCTTCGAGATTATCTTCAAGATTTTTGATTTTCTTGATGAGTTTGTCAACTTCGGCGAGTTTTTTTCTAACTATTTCATCAGTTCCACCTTCTAAAGCTTTAGCAATCTCTGCTTCAAGTTCAGAAATTCGTTTGGCCGATTCAGCAAGCTCTTTTAGATTTTTCTCTTTAAGTTGAGCAATGAGCGACTCCGTCTTTTCCGACAGATCTTTCTGTTCTGTCTTAAGTAAGGAAATTGCATCATCCTTCTCTTTGAGAAGATATTGTAATTGTGCTATTTCCTTTTCTGATGTATCAACAGTATGATTATTCTTCCTAAAGAATAACCATATAACAACGCAAATTAGAATTGCACATATAACCAAAAGGATAATGGATAATGGATCCATAATTTATCTAGCTTTAAGAGATGCGATTTCCTTTTCAAGAGAAGTACAAGCCGTTTGATATTCGGCAAGTTTGCGCCTGAGTATCTCGTTTTCGGACGATAAGTTCTTGACTTTACGCTTTGCATCATCAAGATTATCTTGTAAATCGTCTTGATCCTCGCCTGAAGACTTCATTTTGCGACGGAGAGATTCCAGCTCCGCCAATAAGTCTTCATTGTGTCGCTCAGCATCCTTATTGCGTTGACGAAGTTTTTCATTCTCCACATAGAGAGATTCAAGCTCCTCTTTTGACGAGTTTTCGAGTCCCTGGTTTTGACTTTTGTTTACAAGGTAGGTGCCTGCTACGCCTACTCCGGCCCCTATGACAAAGCTTAACATACCATTCATAATGAGATTAATTGTTGCTTTAATTGTTTTAGTTCTTTGATTCTTTCATCAAAAGCCGACTTCTGCTCCTGGCGGTCTTGTTTCAAAGTTTCTAATGATGCAGTAAGCTCGGAAACCTGAACTTCTGCCAATCCATTGAGAGAATTTGAAATATTACGACTTATTTCTGAGGTTATGCGACGTAGCTCTTCAGCAAAAGAAGGCGCGAGAGAAGAATCGATATATTCGTGTATAGCACGCCTACGCTGAGGTTTCCCCATGGTTCTCTCCGTCACAAAACCGACAAGGGATTCTACCATTCCTTTACGTTGCCCCATGCGCCGACCTGCTGATGCATCAAAATCGTTAACGGCTCCAAGTTTGTCATTTAGCTGATTTCCGTATTGGATAGCTCTATTGATTTTGTCAGCATGGCGTTTGTTCGCGATTATAGAACCTACATCCGATACAGTATCTGCCACATCTGCTGCTACCAATATAGCCTCACCTCCGGTAAGTGCACCCCCAGCTTCTCCGGCAATCGCTGCTCCACCTGCTGCTCCAGCCACGGTACCTGCTGTCACCACCACGGCAGCAGCAACAGCAGCAACTTTCAATCCAGTAGCAATTGATTTGTCTAGTCCATGACCTGCCTCGTTCAGATTTAGGTTATAAGAAAGTCCTGTTATAGACAGTTGAGACATATCTAAAGACAGTATTCCATCAATGGAAATAGATCCGTCTGTGTGAGATTGTTCTTTAACCTTATCTCCGAGCAAATCAATTACTCTGTTTTTGTATTCATTGAGCAACAGGCTAGAAGTATTGTTGATTGCAGAAATGGCTTCCGAATCATAGTTATCGCTTTTCCCTGCGACGACAGATTCCAATCGTTCAAAAATCTTGTCTTCGAACTTACGCGACACTTCACGCTGGATGCTATTCAATTCTGAAGATATTGAATCAACCAACGAAGATATATTGCGTTTGATCTTGTTGAGTTTAAGCTGTTGCTCACGAATCGTATCCTCAATGGAAGAGTCTGACTCTGAAGATTTGAGGAGAGTATCAATTCTAGAAATCATTTCCTGAGCGATTCCTTTGCATCGCTCTTCATTTACACGGGTAAGGATTGCCGTCTTATCTCGTTGTATATCGAGAAGCAGGGAAAATAATTCATCCATTTTGCCTGTCTTCGCAGATACACTAACAACTCCACTGAGTGGCAGTTCGGTATTCTTTAAGAGGTATTCCTTAGCCGATTTTACATCTGCATCTGATTTAGTATCACATTGAGTGAATGCTAAATAGATAGGACGTTTGGATAATGCGATAGTCTTCGCAAAGTCTGCTAACGATCGTGTAATTTGCTGATTGATGTCCGATACAAGAATGATGGCATCAGCATGCGGCAGAAAATTCACAAGTGTCTGACGATGCTTAATATCTTGTGATGATAATCCGGGAGTATCTACAACCACTATAGATTCCGGCACATTGCGAGAGGTATCGTACACATCAACTACTACAGCATCCTTCAACCTATCATTCTTTAACTCCGATATGTCAGAAACCTCACGGGTTGTCCCATCTGGATTATGGACAATAGCCTTGCAGGTATCTGACGCAAAATGAATTGTATATATGGTTGCCGTCGTTGGTTTTGACGCACACTCCAATGCATTGGAGTCTGTCAGTGCGTTGACAAGGGTCGTCTTCCCAGCACTAAATTCGCCGACAAGAGGAACGATGAGCTCTGCTTGTCCATTATTTAAAGTTGATTCTATCGCCAATAAGCGGCCTTCAAGGTCTTTAAAGCCCGCTTGACGAGAGATGTCAATAAGTCTATCAATCATAATATCAATGGTTTGGTAAATTTAGAGTGACTTCATCGAGGCTAAGCCGTGATTTGAGTCAGTTTATGATTTATCTTTTGAATTATTTTTAGATGCGGAGATTTT
>CAYNUE010000025.1:0-40974 GCA_964400325.1 uncultured Sangeribacter sp.
AACTCAGCTGGACCGCTAACAGTGTAGACTACTGTTTCGGCATTGGCGCCGTCAGTACCATAAGCTGTGAAGGTGATGGTATAAGTCACTTCCATACCGTCTACCGGACGTGCATCACTGTGCAGTATAGCAAGGGCACCAGGAAGTGTTTCCTTAACAAAACGCTGCTTTATCAGCTCAACAACTTCATCATCAGTCAGACCTTCGTAGGCATCATAACCTGAGGGTGCATTGTTGATGGCTGTAGTTGCACGGACGTCAACATTGCCATAATAAGCTGAAGAACCTGAATAGAACTCAGCATTGCCACGATAGTCAATAAACGGAGGACCGGGCTTGTTACCGTTGGCTGGAGTTGCATCGGGATAGAGCTTTTTGGTTATATTGTTGAATACCCATTCAGCACAAGCCATATAATAGGTATAGCTTGGGTCTGTATTACGAGAGTAGGGAAGTACAAGCTCAACCGATGGGTTGTAGTTCCATGTGCCGTCTTTACGGGTAAACTTATCTACTGTAGCGCCCTGATTCATTACCCAATTACCCTCGGTAAGAGTAAGCTGTGAGGCTTTCCAAGAGGTTGTTGAGCCATCGTAGTAACGATAGACAACTATCTCGGCAGATTCTTCCTGTGCGTAAGGAAGTGCCTGATTAAGATATGCCGGTAGATACTGTTCTGGTTGTGTGCCTGAAAGATTGCCATAAGTAGAACCCATAGCAGTATAGTCAGAAGGCTGTAATACTAACATCGAGCCAGGTACACTCCACTTGTCGCCATCGAAGCAATAGATTGCGTTACGTCCGACAGTAGGCACTTCAGCTGCAGGGGCCTTGGCAGGAGCTTTACCCATAGCTGCGAAATCAGCCACTTTTACATTCTTGACCTCCCAGGTACCTGCTTTTTCGTCAGTACTGGTATAGCAGAAACCTATTTCTATGGTCTTACCGTTATAGGCACTCAGGTCAATATCACCCGAAGCAACAAATGACCATGATAGTGATACTGGATAAGAAGGAATAGACAGTCGTGTCCAATCTCCACCTTTTACGCGAACATTGACGGTAGCCTCTTCAGCAGCTTTCTCAACCGAAGCAAAGAAATTGACTGCCTGATCAAATGTCAGTACAGCATCGGCTGTGTCAGAGAGAGTCATTTCAGGCGAGATAAGCCAGCTTTCCGATTTATGGTTTGCACCACTTATATAGCCGCTGGCCTTCATGCCGTAAGGTGCGGCATGACTCCATACGTATGAAGCACCTTCAGGAAGAATTACATCTTCAATGGTAAAGTCACCTATGCTTTCGTCGAAAGATTCTTCGAGATATACTTTCGCAGGTTCTTCACCGCCACCTACAGTACCGAACACTGGATTAGTGTCAGCCTGCTGATAAGATATAACAGCATAGTCACCTTCAGCTGCATCGGGGAAAGCATCAGCAAGCAGTCCTGGCAGTGAAGCAGAGGCGGGTGTGATAGGTGCAAAAGCCTTGATGAAATCTTCGTCGCTGCCCCAGGCTGCCTGATAGTCAGCTTCAGAAACAGTATATGATTTGCATGCCTTGTTGATAGCCAATACTTCAGCAGGTTGGTTGGTAGCAAGGTTATACCCTATACGTAATGACGAACCGTTGTTTAGAGTGAAATAGGGGAAAGACGAGCTGCTTATGAGAGCCGGTATAAACATACGGGCTTCTGCATCGGTAGCGAAAGCATTATTGTTAGCTACGGCAGCCAGAGCTTCGGTGAGCCCTGCTTCCTCAGCCAGTTGCTTGTTAGTGGCGTTCGAAGCGATAGAAGCATAGTCAGCCGGAGTGAGGGTGTACTCCACGGTCTCTACAATATCATAGACGGGAGGTACCTCGAAGCCGTCAAGACGGTCATTCCATGCGTTCTCGCTGCAGGCGGTAAGCATTAGAGTACCACTGCAGAGTGCCAGAATATGTGATTTTGAAAATTTCATTGTCGTTTACACTTGGAAGAGTTTAGAAACTAATCTTGAGACGTACAGAGAAGGTACGGCCAAACGAGTAGAATATACGGTAAGCATTCTGCCATGTACCGGGAGCGTCAGACGAGGTATAAGCGTCTTTAACGTAGTAGTAATTGAATAGATTGTAGACATTACCATAGATAGTAGCGTCGAGACCGGCCATCTTGAAGGCATAGCTGCATGACATGTCAAACTGGTTGCCCCAAGGTATCTCCCAAGGCTCAGCTACGTTAATGATTCCACCGGGTGTGAAGTTAGAAGCATTAATCTGATAGTCAGAATAGTTGCGAGAGTTGAAAGTCCAGTCACCACCGATACGGAAGCCTTTGAATGGTTTGAAAGTCACACCTATGGCACCTGTAGTCTGAGCTGAACCACCTACGTGAACACCTTTTTGGTTAAGAATAGCTTTTGCGTGGTCAGGAGCGAGCACACCTTCTGCAAGGTCACCCTGAAGGTTTTTAAGTGGCTGACCCTGTTCGTTATAGAAGTAACCTGTAGCGTCAGAATCCCATACCCAATCACCGAGTGAAAGCATACCGTCTATATCAATCCAACGAGCAGGAATCCACTTGAAGTTTAATTCCAGACCCATGTGACGGGCATTTACACCCTCCATATTCATATAGAAGCGTTCGCCAGCGTGTTCACCAGTTGTGATGTCACCGCTACGTGTCGAAGTTTTATCAATCCACTTGGTCCAGTATCCGTTAAGAGTAGCTGAGAAAGTTGGAGAATGGAAACCGTAACCAATTTCTATAGTACCGATTTTCTCATTAAGAGCATTTGGATTGGTAGCGTTGCTGGTAGTTGACTGAAGGAAAGCACCACCTGAGAAGAAAGGAGCTTTGCTGATGTAACCACCGTTGATGAAGACATTGTTGTGGCGATTGATATTATAGTTGGCACCAGCCTTTATTGTACCGCCCATGAAATTAAGAGCGTCAGATTTGGCGTGTGCATCGTCATAATAGAAATGGTCAATACGCTGATAGCCTGTATTGCTTAACGAGCCTGAAAGCACAGTAGTAAGAGCTCCCTCAAGAGCCTTATATTCTGCCTGAGCATAGACACCTTCCTGATGAGTGTGACCGTTATAATTACGATAAACGATGTCACCGACTCCTAATTTTTCATAAACCCAGTTGGGGTCAAGTGCAGCAGCATTATTAGCAGCATTTACATTCTTACGGTCAGAATCGTCCATGTAGTACTCACCACCATAGAGGTCTATGATTTTGTTGTTGTGGTGACCTACATAATAACGGAAGTCGATACCGCCTGTTAGGGTAAGAGTATTCTGTATCACCTCATTCTTATAAGTAGATACCAGACCGTACCATTCATGGTTATTGTTACTTTCTGACATCACCATGTTCGAACCTGTAGTCGAAGCGGCATTCATGTCTTGTATGGCACCGTAGTCGAAAGTACCGTCAGGACGACGGAAGAGAGTCTCAAGAATACCATTATTGGCACCGTACCAACTTGAATAAGTAATTGATTTGCCTTCGTATGTGCCTCGGCCCTGACCAGAATAGCCACCACCAGTAGCAAGCGATACATAAGCGGCAGTAGAGAGTGAAGAACGCTCGTTGATTTGCCAAATGTGATTGAGTGAGATAATAGGCTTGTGATACTGGTTACGATTGGAAGTGCGCTGACGACCTTCATTGTCAAAACCGTAGACAGGGTTATAACGATACTGGCTCTCACCGTTCATATACTGTTTTACTTCCTGCCAGCCATCAACGGTAAGACCGTTGGCGTTGTTACGCTGGTTGTGCCATTGAGGAGCTCCGAAGGCAGTCAGTGAGAGCTGATGATTATCGCCTATTTTCTTTGATACGTTGGCGAAGTAGTTCCATGCTTCATACTGTGTGCCCTGGATGTAACCGTCACCCCACTTGCGGCTGCCGAGTACGGTTATTGCCCAACCGTTATCCATAAGACCAGTTGAAAGTGAGAAACCGACGTTATTCATGCCGTCGTTACCTATGCCATACCACATCTTGCCACCCTTTTTTGCATCGAGGCTACGGGTAGTGATGTTGATTGTACCACCCACTGAAGGAGCTGACAGCAGTGAAGCACCGAGACCACGCTGAGTCTGCATGTTGGAAGTGACGTCTGAAAGGCCAGCGAAGTTAGACCAGTAGATACCGCCCCATTCCATATCGTTCATAGGAATACCGTTTACAACAACGGCAACGTTGGCAGCCTGGAAACCACGCATATTGATTTTGGCATCACCAAAACCACCACCAGCAGGAGTAGCCCATACACCGGGAGTAGTCTTAAGAACTTCGGGGAGTTCCTGATTACCAAGTTTGGCTTCGATTTCTCCAGCTGTGAGTTCGGATATAGCCACAGGTGTCTCACGTGTGCGAGCTATAGACTGTGTAACTACGACGTCCTGGAGCATTTTGCTGTCAGGCTTCATAGTGATAACACCCATATTGGCCCGTGCCGGCAGATTAAGTGGCGAATAGCCCACATAAGTAAAGGACAGTTCTTTTGTACCTTTAGGTACTTTCAGGTCGAACATGCCGTCAAGGTCGGTCGGAGTAGCAGCTGAAGTGCCCTTGACCGAAACGGTCACGCCGATGAGAGGTTCTCCGGTCTCATCTACGACCGTGCCGTGGCAAGTGAACGTCTGCTGGGCAAAGCCCGTCGCAAGTGTCATGATAGCCACGGCTAAGAGTAGCAATCTCTTCATACGTAGTGTTGGGTTAAGTTGGAAAGTAGTTAGTAATTATTATCGTTGCAAATTTAGTTATTTATTATGAACTTGCAAAGTCTTGACCAAAAGTAACACTGGCTGCTTCAGACCGGCTGCCTTGAGGTAGCTTATAGAATAATAGCAGCAAGAGCCAAGATACACACTTCGGTATCTTGACTCTTGCTGTTATTATTGGCGCGGTGCGTCAGGTTTAGTCGGGTAGGAGTTTAGTTTTCGGCAGAGAACATTTCGGCTTCTTCCGATTCTTTCTCGGGAGTAATGTTGGGCAATTCAAGGCCGAGACCACGTGTGCGGTCTATAAACTTAAGTACGATACCAATGATAAGAGCTGCTGCTCCGAGAGAAGCCAGCATCACCAGAGGCCAGGTATAATTATAGCTTATCGAAGCCTGTTCGGGAGTCATGGTGCCGTTGGCAAGACCTTCTACAATCTGTGGGTTGGTGTTGTCAAGTACCTTACCGATAAGCAATGGGAAGAGCCAGAGGCCTATATTCTGAATCCAGAAGATAAGCGCGTAGGCCGAACCGATGATTTTCGAGTCTACCAGTTTAGGTACACTTGGCCATAGTGATGCAGGCACAAGAGAGAATGAAGCTCCGAGCACCAGAATGGTAGCGTATGCTACGACGACACCGGCTACCGGGCTGTTTTTGAAAATAGGTAGAATAAAGGCGAAAGTGAGGTGACAGATGATGAGCAGCAGAGAGCCGAATACAAGCATGGTGGCTGCTTTACCCTTATAATCGACATAGTTGCCGAGAATAGGTGTGATGCCTACGGCAAGTAACGGGAACACAGCGAATATAGCACTGGCCGACTGACGCATATATCCCATGTAGCAATATATAATCAGACCTATGATAGCTGTGCTGAGTGAAGCAAGTTTGATTGAGCGATTTTTGGAGAAGTTGCTAGCAAAAGCACTTATGGCTACCACGAGCATAACGACATATTGCACATACGTGACAGCCTCGGAAGCCCAGAAGGAGTCCGGTTCAAGGTCAGTAAAACTCAGGTTACACTGTAACATGTTTACGGCATATTTCTGGAAGGGGAAGATAGCTGAGTAGTAAAGTACGCAGAGCAAAGCTACTAACCAGAAGCCTAAAGAGCTGAGAATCTTACCGAGGTCAGAAATTTTGAACGGTTCATCTTTCTCTTCGCCTTCATTTGTCTGCTCATCAAGTTTACGATCCATGAAGAAGTAGACGATAAACATGATGAGAGCAATCATCAGCAGTATCACACCGAAAGCTACCGAGCGGGCCACACTTATGTTGCCACCGTAATTGGCGATTAGAGGTGAGAAAATCATACAGGTACCTACACCTAAGCGTGCAAGTGCCATTTCGGAACCCATAGCCATAGCCATTTCGCGACCTTTGAACCACTTCACTATACCACGGCTGACCGTAATACCGGCCATTTCGACACCACAGCCGAAAATCATGAAGCCGATAGCAGACAACTTGGCCGAAGCGGGCATGCCTTCATAGAAAGGCGAGATGCCAAGCTCATCGAAACCGGGGATATAATTGAGGTGGTCAGTAAACCATGCATCCAGATTGCTGCCTAAGAAAGCATCTGTAAGTGCATACCAGTTGATACATGCACCTACGAGCATCACCCCTCCCGAAAGCACTGCAGTGAACCGTACTCCCATCTTGTCGAGTATGATACCTGCGAAGATAAGGAAGAATACGAATACATTAAGGAAAGTTTCCGAACCCTGCATGGTACCGAAGGCCGTGGAGTCCCAGCCGCGTGTAGACTGTAGCAAATCCTTGATTGGCGACAGTACGTCCATGAAAATGTAGGAACAGAACATGGCGAACGCCAATAGGCCCAAAGCTGTCCAACGGGCCCATGACTTGTCGCGCAAAGTCTCGATGACACCGCCTGCGGGTGCCTTGGTAGAAACGCTTGTCATGATGTTTTGATTTATGGAAGTTTTTGATTTATGGAGTTTATGGGAATAGTAGGAGAGATAGAGTGGGTAGGAGAGGTGGAATGGGTGGAAGAGACGCTGCAAAATTAACGAAAAAATTTTTTACCTCGGAAAAGTTTGTAAAAAACAACGATATTATCTACTTTTGCAGTGTGGACAATAAATACTGCATAGTGATACCAACCAACTATAAACATCAAAAATGATTAGTATGAAGAGAATCTACGCAGCTTTGTTCGGCGTAGGCCTGGCATTTAGTGCCAGTGCTGAGGTGCAGGATATGATCTACACCTACGCTAACGACAATCTTGGCTACTGGGGTAAAGGTAAAACTGAAACCATCGACGTAGCTATGCGCATCAACAATCCTGGCCTTGCAGGTAAACAGATTACTTCGGTTACGGCACTTCTTAATGCTACTGAAGGTCTCAGCAATGTGTCTGTGTGGCTTACCAAAGAACTCACCCTTGAAAATAAGGTCAATGTACCTGATATCGCTTCAGTATCGGTGACTCCGGTCAATGGTGACTATAATGGTATTACGAATGTCGGAGTGCTGACTGTGACTTTTGCCGAACCATACGAACTTACTGAAGAACCGGTATATGTCGGTTATTCACTGACTGTAGATGAACTGACTGATAACTCCACCAAATATCCTCTGTTGCTTTCGACTGCTCAGAACGATGAAGGTCTTTATCTTCACATGACACGCTCAGTGCTGAAATGGAAAAACTATTTCTCCACTCTTAATGCAGTAGCTCCGATTTATGTTACACTGACAGGCGACTTCCCGGAATATGCTGTAAGTATTGCTAATGTCAACGAGGCTTATGCTGAAGTTGGTCAGCCTTATAGTGCAGTTGCCAGCTTAAGTAATGTAGGTACTGCCACTATTGAGAGTCTGGAATATAGCTACGAAGTTAATGGCCAAACCAAACAAGGTTCAGTTAGCTTAGATATACCTCTGACTCCAGACCTCGTCAACTTCCAGAACGTTGATTTAGTATTCGAAGGTATAGATGAGCTGGGTGATGCAGATCTTACTGTTACTCTTAATAAAGTAAATGGTCAGGAGAACACTGTTACATCACCTGTTACATTCACTACTCATATTAAGCCGTTTGTCCCTGTAACACGTCCACTTATGGAGGAATATACCGGTACATGGTGTGGTTGGTGTACTCGCGGTTGGCTGGCTCTTGAAATGATAAGAGAATGGTATCCTGACTCAGCTGTGGCAATAGCTTATCATAACGGTGACCCTATGGAAGTTACCAGTTCATACGCTGTTTCAGTGAGTGGTTTCCCCAGCGCAACAATCAATCGAGGCGGTATAATAGATCCTTACTATGGTACGGATAATGGTTCTAATGACTTTGGTGTACATCTTGATCTTGAGGCAGCCATGGCAGTGTTTGCTCCTGGTGAGGTTAACCTTGAGGCTATGTACAGTGAAGACAGAGAGTCAATTGATGTGAAGAGCTACAGTCGCTTTGTAGACAGCTATGATGCTACTCCGTATAAAGTAGGTTATATGCTAATAGCTGACGGCCTGACTGACCCAACTTGGAAACAGAATAATTCATACGCTCAGTACAAGAATCAGCCGACTTATGCCGGAACTTATCTTGAGACTCTATGTAACTGGCCAGCATCTGTATCTGATTTGGTCTTCAATGATGTTGCTATAGATGCCAGTGCCATGATGGGTATAAATAACAGTCTGCCGGAGTCTGTAGAATCAGGTGTAATCTACGAGAACACTTACAGCTACAATATTTCAAATAATAAACTTGTACGTGATGGTTCTACCCTGTATGTAGTAGCTTTCCTTGTGGATAAGAAGACAGGCCGTATTGTCAACTCAAATAAGACAGCTATTTCTGACTTTGTAGGTGTAGGTTCAACTGTAGGTGAGGGTGTACAGCCTGTATCAACAGTTTACTATGACCTCATGGGACGTCGTATAGAGCAGCCTTCTAATGGTCTCTTTATAGAGGTACAGAAGATGAGCGACGGCACACAGGTTTCACGTAAGGTAATGAAGAAATAAATATAGGTCGAAGATATAAATCGACTTAGCCTCTTATAACAGCACCGTCTTTTGACCTTTAAACAGTCAAAAGACGGTGCTGTTATAAGAAATATATGCTCACAGGCGTTAATATGATATGAAAAGATATGTAACCTTGGCCGTGACATGCGCAATGCTGACGGGCGCAGGTCAGATGTTGGCCGAAACAGTAAGTCAGAAAGAGGCGTCGCGTGTGGCATCGCTGTTTTCCAACGCTTCGGCTGGTCAAGTGATGGGTAAACCAGAATTGGCATGGAATGCTAAACCGCTTACTACAGCTAAGCTGTTTACCCCCTTTTATGTTTATAATCTGCGTAACGGCGGCTTTGTGATAGTAGCAGCTGATAACAAGGCTTTTCCTATTCTGGCTTATAGCCGTAATGGTGTCTTTGACGCAGACCGACTGAGTGATACTCAGCGCGAATGGCTAAGACGTTATGCTCGTGATATAGAGATGATACGCTATGACAGCCGTGTGCCTGATGAGGCCATAGCTGCCTGGGGTGATTTGTCTGCATATATAAATGAGTTGCTTAAACGCGAGCCGGAAAAGAGTGGATTACATCTTTTCTCGGCTACTCAGGCAATTGAGCGTCTTGAAGAGGTTGAAGCTGGAGAAGACAGTTACCTGACTGAGAGTGAGTTGTACACTCCGCAACAATGGCAAGATATGATTGATGGTGAAATGCGTCAGCGTGGTCAGGTAATTATAGGTATGGAGGACGCCAAGGGCAATATGCTTCCTGTTGAGTTATATAGCGGTGGTGATGGATATTATCTGTTAGCTACGGAGAATGGTTCTCCGGACGGTACCGAACCGTGGATAGTACGTCTTAACGCTACGGAGTATCTCAGTGGTACGATGGTAGCTGATATAGGTAATCCTATTGAGATAGTAATACCAGAACCTGAAGAAGAACCTTTTGTTGAACATGACGCTTTTATGGCTGAGGTGGCTTCCGCTCCCGAGCGACGGCTTGCTGCTATTGAGGAAAGTCTACGACCTTCGCATCCGGTAATACGCGGATATGGTGGTGCCCATTATGAAATAAGTTATCCACAGGATATAATATTGAGTACTGTCTATGATATGGCCGGTAACGTGATGTTCAAACAGAAATATAGCGAGAGTCAGACGGCTAACTTCGACTTATCAATACTGCCGCAAGGATTGTATGTTGTTCTTACCCAAGGTGCTGATGGTACCCCGTATGGAGTGAAACTGTGGAGATAAACTAAAAGTTGCTTTTAAATTCTGTGCTTAATCTGTATAGGAATTAGTAAAAGGTCAAGAGTGAGTTATGGGAAAACTTATGAAATCGCGGGCTGCTGCTTGGTCAGCCTTCATAGTGCTGATAGCGTTACTGGTGTTCGCTTATCCATTTCTGACAGAGTGGTGGATGTTCATACCTTTCTTTTTTGCTTTCATGATGGTGTTTTCGCATCTGATGGCTGTAATGGTGGTGAAGCTTAATGCCCGTGCTTCAGCTAAACTCGATATGGCTGGGTTTATATTTGGTGTGCTGACTATAGTAGGTTTTCTGGCTGTATGGATTTTGATGCAGTTTGTATTTGCTCCGAATTGATTAACGGAGCAGAGCTCCTGGCGGAAACAAGCTTCGCGAGGCACGAGTATTTATGATATAGATTCAGACAAAACATGGTCTGCAAACTTTACTTTAGTTTGCAGACCATGTTTTGTCTGAATCTATCAGTTTCCTGATTTCTTCGATTGAATTATGATACCATAGTGTTCGTAGGTATTCAAATTGCTTCGAATAGATTAGCAGGGAAGAGCTGCGTTGGTTTTGTGTACAGCTTCTGCGCTCTTAGCGAAGAGTTCTTTCTCCTCATCGTTGAGAGGGAGTTCAATGATACGCTTGATACCGCCTTTGCCGAGTACACAGGGTACGCCGATGCAAAGATCGCTGTGGCCATATTCGCCTTCAAGCAGAGCAGAGCAGGGGATAATGGCATCCTGATCGTGGATAACAGCTTCAACAACCTCAGCTGTAGCAGCACCGGGAGCATACCATGCTGAAGTGCCAAGCAGTTTGGTGAGAGTAGCACCACCTACCATAGTGTCGGCAGCTACTTTATCAAGCTGTTCGCAGCTGAGCCAGTTGCATACAGGCACACCGCGCAGAGTAGCAAAACGCTTGAGAGGAATCATTGTAGTATCACCGTGGCCACCGATTACCATACCCTCAACCTCGTTGGGATTAGCACCGAGAGCTTGGCTGAGATAGTATTTGAAGCGGCTGCTGTCGAGAGCACCACCCATACCGATGATACGGTTCTTAGGCAGACCAGATACCTTATGGATAAGGTAAGTCATAGTATCCATGGGGTTTGATACGCATACGATAACAGCGTCAGGGCTATATTTGAGTACGCTTTCGGTTACCTGCTTAACGATACCAGCGTTAACGCCAATAAGCTCTTCACGAGTCATACCAGGCTTACGGGGTATACCAGAAGTGATAACAACGACGTCACTGCCAGCAGTAGCGGCGTAATCGTTGGTCACACCTTTGATGCGGGTGTTCATATCGAGAAGGTTTGCAGTCTGCATCATGTCCATGGCTTTGCCTTCAGACACACCTTCCTTGATGTCAATCATTACAACTTCGTCAGCAATCTCGCGAATAGCCATGACATTGGCTGCGGTTGCGCCTACGTTACCGGCGCCTACTACTGTTACTTTAGACATAGTTTTGATAAAAACAATATTGTGTTTTATGGTTTGGGTTCTGAGTTTTACAATATACCGGAGAGTGGTAGCACTGTGGGCAAAGTTAGCAAAATTTACTGAGACAGCCAACAGGAATATTCGTGTTTTTAAATCAAATCTCCCTTGCCTTGACGTACAATTTCAAAGTCACGATTTGTACAGTCTATGATGGTTGAGGGTTCTGTACCTCCGTCACCTCCATCTACGGTAAGAGCCACGCGACCTTCGTATGCTTCAGCCACAAGTTCAGGATTGATGGCGTAGTCATCATCGTCAAATGCGATAGAAGTCGTAAGCAACGGACGTCCGAGGCGTTCTACCAATTTTAAATCAGTGTTACAATCGGGTATGCGGATACCTACTACCTTGCGTCCCTTGAAAGCCTTAGGTAAGGCTGAGGCTGTGGGAAAGAGAAAAGTGAAGGGACCGGGGGTATTGTTACGCAGCATTTTAAAAGCGGCGTTATCAATACGGGCATATTCGGCTGCCATGGATATATCAGCACATATAATTGACAGATGGGTCTTGTCAGGATTAATACCTTTAAGGCGGCAAAGCTGTTCTATAGCTTTCGGACTCAGCGCATCGCACACTATAGCATATAAAGTGTCTGTGGGAATTATGACCAAATCGCCGTTATCAATTATATTGATTATTTCGTCAAGCTGACGGTCAGAAGGGTTATCATTCCAGATTTTGAGGGTATCCATGGTTTTTCGGAGTTTAGACGCAAAATTAGCGAAAAATTTTGGCTAATTTTGTATTCGGATAACGAAACTAACGATGAGAAACGAAAAATGTTTTCTGTATCGTTCTTCAACAGACATATAAGGTAATAATAGACATGAAGATAGGAATACTTGCAGCTATGGACAAGGAATTGGAGCTGCTGACCGGACTGATGGATAACGTCACTGAGGAGGACTATGATGGCCTGCATCTATATCGTGGCACAATAGGGCCACATGATATAATCGCTGCTAAATGCGGTATAGGTAAAGTTAACTCAGCACTTAACGCTTTCCGCATGATACGTTCGGAATATCTTGATCTTATTATCAATTCAGGTGTAGCCGGAGGAGCCGATGCTTCAGTACCTATAGGTTCTGTGCTGGTAGCAGATGGAGTGGCATATCACGATGTGTGGTGCGGTCCAGGTACAGTGTATGGTGCGGCTGATGGTATGGAAGAGATATTCAAACCTGATGACCACTTGGTAGTAATGGCCCGTGAGCTTTTAGGAAAGAAAGACAAAGGCGTTTATTTCGGTCTAATATGTAGCGGTGATAAATTTATCTCTACTCCTGAGGAGATAGAAGAGATAAAAGCACATTATCCAGATGCTATGGCGGTGGATATGGAATCGGCTTCAATAGCTCAAGTATGTCGTATGAATGGTGTGCCTTTCAATATTGTGCGTGTAGTGAGCGATATGCCGGGTTCGGGTGAAAATGTGCAACAATATCGCAATTTCTGGAGTGAGGCCCCGCTTAAGACGTTTGAATCTTTGCGTACACTCATAGAACATCTTGACTGACATGGCCATCTTAACTGAAATCTTGAACAGGGAAATGTGAAAACTTTTTGACATCTGATGAGTCAGAAAATCAAAAATCTTATGCTGCCCGTGGCTATGGTGTCGGGGGCAGTTTTTCATAAATGGATGGGTGAGCTGACATTTCTGTCACCGTATCTTATCTTTATGATGCTGTTTATAACCTATTGTAAACTGCGTCCCAGCGATTTCAAGCCACACCGTATGCAGGCTGTGTTGTTGACAGTGCAGATGTTATTGGCTGCTGCAGTGTACGGAGTCTTGACATGGTGGAATCATACATTAGCTGAAGGTGTATTTATATGTGTCTACATACCGACGGCTACAGCCGCTCCGGTTATTACTTCTATGTTAGGAGGCAGCATATCAAGTGTAGCTACTTTCTCGCTTATCAGTAATCTGTTTGTAGCTCTTACGGGGCCAGTTGTCTTGGCAGCTGTAGGTGATCATGCTGAATACACTTTTATTCAGTCAATGTGGCTAATAATGCGTGGGGTATTCCCGTTGTTGTTGTTGCCTTTGGCAGCTGCATTAGGTGTACGCTATCTGGTACCGAAACTTCACAGCCGCCTTGTAGAGAAACAGCAGATTTCTTTTTATCTGTGGGCGGTATCTCTGGTGATTGTTGTAGGAAGCTGTGTGAGTTTTGCCATAAGCCATTGGCGACCAGACAATACATGGACCATGATATTATTGGCCCTTGGCGCATTGGCAGTATGTCTTATCCAATTTAAAATTGGTCGTATGGTAGGTGGCAAGTATGGTGATAAAGTGTCTGGTGGACAGGGATTAGGACAGAAGAACACTGTACTTGCAGTATGGCTGGCGCTGGCTTATATGCATCCTATAGCCTCGATAGCTCCGGCAGCTTACATAGCTTGGCAAAATATTATCAATTCCTGGCAGTTGGTTCGTCAGCGCGGTTGACCAAGCGAGCTTCATCACAATTGTTTTTGTTTCGCGTTTTGGTTGGTTTTGAGCATTTCTCAGCTAAAGCGCAGCCACAGCATGCTGAAGCACCTTTTGATTTGCGTATACGTAATACCCTGCGCACCATAAATATGATGGCGACCAAGACAATGACTGCTACGATAGAAGTCTGAATGATAAGATTAGAGTCGTATTTCATCGTATTGCGGTGAAAAACATTATCAACATTATTTTTTTTCGGAGCCGGAGTCTTTCTTCGGCTCTTTTTTTGGAGTCGTTGACTCCTCACTCCGGGCTGCTATACGCCGGTTTGAATTATCACGTAATACAGATAGGGTTATTTCGTGAATCATTTGTTTGAGCTGGTTAATAAATTCGCTCGGTGAATAATCTCCACGTTCTATCTGTCGCAGTCTTCCTTCCCATATACCGGTGAGCTTAGCACTTTTCAGGAGTTCTTCTTTTATAAGACTTATGAGCTGTGTGCCTGCATCAGTAGCTCGCAACGACTTGCCCTGCTTTCTTATATATCCACGTTTATATAGGACTTCGATTATGGCTGCGCGTGTTGAAGGACGTCCTATGCCGTTAGCTTTTAGAGCTTCACGTAAGTCTTCGTCATCTACGGTAGACCCTGCGGTTTCCATAGCCTTCAATAAGGTACCTTCGGTAAAATATTTAGGTGGCTGCGAAGTCTTTTTTGCCAGTCGAGGACTATGTGGACCCGATTCTCCTTTTACAAAAGGTGGTAACACTGTTGCCTGGTCATCAGTATCTTTAGCCTCGCTTTTTTCATCTTGAGTTACTGAATCTCGAGCATAGACCAATTTCCAACCTAAATCTGTTATTACACGGCCGGTAGCTTTGAAAGCTGTTTTGCCCGCTTTTGCGTTGACAGTAGTTTGCTGAAAAACACAGTCGGGGAAAAATACCGATATAAATCTTCGTGCTATAGTATCGAACACCTTACGCTCTGCATCGGTTAGATTAGAGGGTAGAGGTTGGCCGGTAGGAATGATGGCATGATGGTCTGTGACTTTTGAGTTGTCGAACACCTTTTTGCTCTTACGTAGCTTTGAACCGCGTAGTGGTGAAAGAAGTTCTTGATAGTCAACCAGCGAGTTGAGAATTGGTCCGCATTTTGGAAACATATCGTCAGTAAGATAAGTAGTATCCACACGTGGATAAGTGGCTACTTTCTTTTCATACAGACTTTGAATGGTGCGCAACGTGTCTTCAGCGCCAAGGCCGAATTTCTTATTACATTCCACCTGTAAACTGGTCAGGTCGAAAAGTTTCGGTGGAGCCTCACGACCTGTCTTTTGAGTCACATCTGTGATTTCAAGAGGAAAGTCTTTGACAGCTTCGACAGCTTTCTGACCCTTTTCTTCCGAATCAAAAGGTTTGAGGGTTGAAGTGAAGAGAGTGTCACGATAGAGAGTTTTAAGCTCCCAGGAATCACGGGGGACAAAATTTTCAATCTCTTTCTGTCGGTTTACCACCAATGCAAGCGTAGGAGTCTGCACACGTCCTACGGACAAGATTTCGCGGTCGGTACGGTATTTCAACGTATAAAGGCGTGTGGCATTCATGCCTAATATCCAATCACCTATGGCACGACATAATCCGGCCATATAGAGTGATTCGAGTTCTACGTGCGGACGTAGATGGTGGAAACCTTCAGTTATGGCATCGTCAGTAAGAGAGCTTATCCACAGACGTTGTATCGGTTTGGTACACCCGGCTTTCTGCATCACCCAACGTTGAATCAGCTCGCCCTCCTGACCAGCGTCACCGCAGTTTATAATTTCGTCACAACGTTCTATCAATGATTTTATGACATTAAATTGATGTTCAATCCCTTTATCAGCTATGACTTTTATGCCGAAACGCGGCGGAATCATAGGTAAAGCGGACAAACTCCAATGTTTCCAGTTGGGAGAATAATCAGCGGGTTCTTTAAGTGTACAAAGATGGCCGAAAGTCCATGTTACACAATATTCCGGACCTTCGTAATAACCATCGCGGCGGACATTAGCTTTCAGAATACGGGCAATGTCTGCGGCGACACTGGGCTTTTCAGTGATACAGAGAATCATTTCTTTGCCTCGTCCCAGAGAGCGTCCATCTCGTCTAACGACATATCACGCAGCGAGCGACCCATCTCTTTGGCGCGAGCCTCAAGGTGATTGAAACGTTTGATAAATTTGCGGTTGGTGCGCTCAAGTGCATTCTCAGGATCAACCCCATAGAGGCGTGCTGCATTAACTACAGCAAAAAGTAAATCGCCAAATTCTTCTTCTAAACCCTCAGTAGACCCTTTCTTCATCTCCTGTTCAACCTCATCTATTTCCTCTTTGACTTTATCCCATACTTGATGAGGTTCTTCCCAGTCGAAGCCGACATTACGGGCTTTCTCCTGTATTCTGTTAGCCTTTATAAGCGCTGGTAAAGCTGAAGGTACTCCTGACAAAACAGTTTTGTTCCCGCCTTTCTCACGCATTTTCAACTCTTCCCAGTTTTTGAGAATCTGGTCAGTACCGTCTACTTTTACTTCACCATAGACATGGGGATGGCGATAGATGAGTTTGTCGCAAAGGGAGTGACACACGTCAGCTATATCAAATTGACCTTTCTCTTCGGCTATTTTTGCGTAGAAGGCTATATGTAACAGCACGTCACCTAATTCTTTACGTACATCAGCAGTATTGTCGGCTATCAGTGCATCGGCCAGTTCGAATACTTCTTCAATAGTGTTTGGGCGCAGAGATTCGTTAGTCTGCTTTGCGTCCCAAGGACATTTTACCCTCAGAGTGTCGAGCACTTCGAGCATTCGGCCAAAAGCCTGTAGCTTTTCTTCAGTAGTATGCATGAACGTGATTGATTTTTGTGCAAAGGTAGTGAGAATTTATGATTTTCTTATTATCTTTGTCGATTGAAAAAATAAAGCTCCCAGACATAGATGAATAGACTTCTTGAAGCAAGTGAAGTAAAAGAATTTAAAGCCATGATTGATGCTGCATCGCAAGTGGTTCTGACTTGTCATGTACGTCCTGACGGGGATGCTATCGGCAGTACTCTTGGTTTGGCTCACTTGTTGCGTCGTATGGGTAAAGAAGCCACTGTAGTAGTGCCTGACACTCCACCACGTTCGCTGGCTTTTCTGCCGGGGTTTAAAGATGTAGTAGTTTATACACGCTACGAGCCATGGTGCGAGCGCGTGGTGCAAGAGGCTGACCTCATAATCTGCTGTGATTTCAACACACCGTCACGACAGGATAATCTTGCCCCCTTGATACAGGGTGCTCCATGTCGCAAAATAATGATAGATCATCATCAGGAACCGGTACGTTTTACTGACCTGATGGTGTCGTATGCAGATATGTCTTCTACTTGTGAGCTTTGTTTCAGACTTATAGCGGCTGCTGGCTTGTATGAGGAACTTGATAAGGAATCTGCTACATGTTTACTTACTGGTATTGTAACGGATACACGCAATTTTTCAGTCAATTGCGTGCACCCGGACATATATGAGATATTGGAACGTCTGATAGAGAAAGGTGCAGACAAGACAAAAATAGTGAAAGAGGCTTTGCTGACACGTTCGTATTGGAGTCTAAAACTCGAATCTTATGCTTTGGCAGAGAAACTTGAAGTGTTTCCTGAACATCATGCTGCACTCATCACTCTCGATAGCAAGGAGCTTGAACGTTTTCATTATGAACGTGGTGATACCGAGGGATTAGTAAATAGTGCTTTGGAAATCAGAGGAGTAGCATATTCTATTTTCATGCGTCAGGATTCTGACTGCATTAAAGTATCAGCTCGAAGCATCAATAATTTTCCAGTATCTGAAATCTGTAAAGACCTCTTCAATGGTGGAGGTCACCGTATGGCAGCCGGAGGTGAGTTCAAAGGTAGTTTGAGCGAATGTAGGCAGCTGCTTATAGATTCTATGGATAATTATGACAAGTATCTTGGGTCTGATTTGCCACGGATAGAAATGTAAGGCCTGACAAACAAATAATATAAATACAATTAAAACACACACTTTAGATATTAAAGATGAAACTGTCAGTCAGAGTATCTTCGTACGTAGCAGGAGGCTTGTTTATAGCTTCGCTGTCTGCGTGCAATGACACCGAAAGCTACAGCGACATGCTGCGCGACGAGGAATATGCATGCAACTGGTATCTGGCCGGTAAAAAGGTAGAAACTACCATACCAGCTGATTCAGTATTCGAATGTGGGCCGGACGCGCCGTTTTACCGTATGGACGAGGACGGCTATCTGTATATGCAGGTGATTAATCCCGGTGATAAGTCGCAACGTGCTAAAGCAGGTGATAAAGTGTACTTCCGTTTCATGAGAGAAAACATAAAGTATATGTACGAAGATCTTCCTGTAACCCCGGATGGCAACGCTGACAATCTTAATTCAAACTGGGGTAATACCAGTTTTATAATTGGTAATACGGTGCTCTCCACTACAACAAAATGGGGTACAGGAATACAGGTGCCGCTTGAGTATCTGGGTTACAACAGTGAGGTAAATCTGGTGCTAAAGTCCTACGTGGGCTTCACTGACGACCAGATGCAGTGTTTACCTTACGCTATCAATGTGCGTTATTTTAAGGCAGAATATTAAATATCATTATATTAAGCAGAATAAGAGATGTCACTCATAAAATCGATTTCAGGAATAAGAGGTACTATAGGAGGTCGTTCAGGCGAAGGTCTTGGAGGTGTCGATATAGTAAAGTTTACATCGGCATACGCTGAGTTTATCAAACGCTCCAATCCATCTGCCCGTCGCATTGTGGTAGGTCGTGATGCGCGCCTTTCAGGCTCGATGGTAGAACGTCTTGTGACGGGTGCTCTTATGGCTATGGGGCTTGATGTCATCAATATAGGTCTGGCTTCTACTCCTACAACCGAGCTTGCTGTTACTGGTGAGGCTGCTGACGGTGGCATTATCATTACTGCCAGTCATAATCCTACACAGTGGAACGCTCTGAAACTGCTTAATGCTGAGGGAGAATTCCTTAATGATGCTCAGGGACGTCAAGTAATCGAAATAGCCGAAAAGGAGGATTTTACCTTTGCCGATGTCTATGCTTTAGGTCATGAATATACTAACAATACCTGGGCTGAACGTCATATAGAAATGGTTAAGGCCCTACCTTTAGTAGATGTTGAAGCCATACGCAAAGCTGGCTTTACTGTTGCGGTAGATGCCGTGAACTCAGTGGGTGGAGTGATAATACCACGTTTGCTTAAATCTCTTGGAGTAAAAGAGGTTATAGAACTCAATTGCGAACCTAACGGTCGCTTCGCTCATACGCCGGAACCAATACCGGAGAATCTGGGTCAGATAGCCAGTCTGATGCGTGAGGGTCGTGCCGATGTGGGCTTTGTAGTCGATCCTGATGTTGACCGTCTCGCTATAGTGATGGAAAATGGTGAGATGTTCGTTGAGGAATATACTTTGGTTGCTGTGGCTGATTATGTATTGCGTCATACTCCAGGCAATACAGTGTCTAATCTAAGCAGCTCGCGTGCATTACGCGATGTTACACGTGCACGTGGTGGAAATTATAGTGCTGCAGCAGTTGGCGAGGTTAATGTTGTGACCAAGATGAAAGAGACAGGAGCTGTGATAGGCGGTGAAGGTAATGGAGGCGTCATCTATCCTGAACTTCATTATGGTCGCGATGCTTTGGTAGGTGTAGCTCTTTTCTTGACTCTTTTAGCTAAAGAGGGTAAGAAAGTCAGCGAACTGAAAGCAACTTATCCTCAGTATGCTATATCTAAAAATAAAATAGAGCTTACTCCAGATATTGATGTGGACGCTATACTTGAAGCGGTAAAGTCTAAATATGCTTCTGAAGATATAACTGATATAGATGGTGTAAAGATAGATTTTGCCGACTCGTGGGTACATCTGCGTAAATCCAATACGGAGCCGATAATCCGTATCTATAGTGAAGCAGCTACTATTGAACAGGCTGAGGCTTTAGCTGAGCGTATCAAGGAAGTGATACGTACTCTCTGATAACATAATATATTCTCACATCATAAAGACGTAATTAACAAGAATACGTAAACATCAAGATGCTGAAGAAATTCTTTCTTAATTTCCTTTCGTCATTTGTCGGTGCCTGGGTAGCGCTGGTACTATTTGTATTGGTAGCTGTTGTCGTAGGTATCGGTATAGTAGCAAAACTGGGTGTGGCGGCTGCCAGTTCTCCGTCAGTTGCTTCACACAGTGTACTTACTTTAGACTTATCAGGTACTATTGCCGAAGTAGAGGAACCATCTGGATTCGATTATATGAATCTGCTGCAGGGACGTGTCGAACGCCCTCAGACACTTAATCGTATGGTTATGGCTCTACGTGAAGCTAAAGTCAACAAATCAATAGATGGTTTATATATAAAGTGTAACGGTGCTGTCGCTTCTCCTGCCACTCTTAATGCTCTACGTGAGGCAGTTGTGGATTTTAAGTCAAGCGGTAAGCCGGTTTATGCTTATGGTGACTTTATCGCTATGGGCGATTTGTTTGTTGCTTCGTGTGCTGATAGTATTTTTGTTAATCCTGGAGGTGAAGTCCACATCAACGGTATTAACGGTACAGTTATGTACATGAAAAAACTGTTCGATAAGCTTGGCATTACTTTCCAGGTAGTAAAGGTAGGTACGTTCAAGAGTGCCGTGGAACCTTATATACTTAACGAAATGAGTGCTCCGGCTCGGGCACAGCTTGACACATTGTATGGTAATATGTGGAACTACATAGCTGCCGATTTGTGTGCTAAGTCGAAAGGATTGACCAAAGAGCGTCTTGACAGTCTTGTAGGTAAGGAATTTATCAGTTATGCACCTGTGCAAGTGGCTATAGAGAATCATATAGTAGATGGTGCGGCTTATGAGCGTGTCATGGACGATAAGGTGGCTGCTGCTATAGGCGTCAAGAAAAAGAAACTGAAATACGTCAGTGTTGAGAATCTGATATCACAGACAAACTGGGGTAGTGCTTATGCTTCAGATGACCAGATAGCTGTACTTTATGCTACAGGCGAGATAGTTGATGGCGGACGTGGAGGTATAAATTATGAACGTCTTGTACCGCAAATTGTCGAGCTTGCCGATAATGATGATGTAAAGGCTATGGTAATGCGTGTCAATTCACCCGGTGGTTCGGCTTTCGGTAGCGAACAGATAGGTGAGGCACTTGACTATTTTAAGTCGAAGGGTAAAATACTGGCTGTATCTATGGGGGATTATGCTGCCTCTGGAGGATATTGGATATCATGTGGAGCGGATAGAATATTTGCTGACCCACTTACCATCACCGGTTCGATAGGTATTTTTGGTCTTCTTCCGAATATCGAGGAGCTACTCGATAAGATAGGAGTAACCCCACAGAGCGTCGGAACCTCAACGCAGGCTGATTTCCCTTCATTATATCATAACATGACTCCTGCGCAGCGTGATGCCATGCAGGCTTATGTAGAACGTGGTTATGACAAGTTTATAGGACGTGTAGCCAAAGGGCGTAAGATGGCTCGCGAGAGTGTTCTTGCCATAGCTGAAGGCCGTGTATGGGATGCACAGAGTGCTAAGCGTATTGGCTTGGTAGATGAACTGGGTTCACTTTATCAGGCTATAGAATGGGCGGCTGAGCAGAGCGATATGGGTAAGAATTACGATGTAGCTCTTTATCCTAAGTTGGAACAGAATATATGGGATTTTCTTCCAACAGACGGAGACCTGTTCGGTATGAAGCTCATGCAGGAACTTGCTCCGGAAGGTGTGGCGGTTAACGAAATGGCTGCTGCTGCTTCACTGTTGCGCCAGAAGCCTTTGAAAGCAATTATGGTTCCTATGCGTGTACGCTTGTAATGAATTTTAACGCTGGGGGTACCTAACAGTACCCCTCGGCAATGACGAGAGTTATAACCTAAATTACCACCCACAATACTCTTATAAGAGTGAATAAGACTACGAACCGCATACTTACATATATCCTGACACCGTTTTCATGGTTGTATGGAGCAGTGACATGGAGTCGCAACAAACTTTTCGATTACGGAGTACTGAAACAGGAAGAGTTTGATGTGCCTGTGGTGTGTGTAGGCAACATCACAGTAGGTGGTACAGGAAAGACTCCACATGTGGAATATATAGTGAGTCAATTATCTGGTCTTTATCGTATAGCTGTGTTGAGTCGCGGTTATAAGAGACGTACGAGAGGATTTATCGTTGCTAATTCCAAAAGTACCCCTGAGATAGTAGGTGATGAACCGCTGCAGATATACCAGAAGTTTGGGTCACGTATTAAAGTAGCGGTGTGTGAAAGTCGACGTGAGGGCATAAAACGTCTGATAGATACTTATCCTGACTTAGACTTGATAATACTTGATGATGCCTTTCAACACCGTTATGTAAAGCCTAAGGTGTCGATAATGCTGATGGATTATCAACGCCCGGTTTATAAAGACCATCTGTTGCCACTCGGTCGTTTGCGTGAAAGTGCTCGTGGAATAGACCGTGCCGATATGGTAGTGGTAACGAAATGTCCAGATGAGATAACTCCGCTTGACATAAGGATAGTACGTAAGCATCTGGAACTTATGAGTTATCAGAAGCTGTTCTTCTCTCGATATGATTACGGAGGATTGATGCCAGTTTTCGCTGAGGAAACACCACCACGTATTAATCTGAGTGTCTTTGGTTCTGGTGATTCTGCTTTATTACTCACTGGAGTGGCTCATCCACGTGATTTTATAAGACATTTCAAAAAATATGTCTTTAAGAAGAAGATAGCTCATTTCCCTGACCATCATAATTTCTCTCGCCGTGATATTGCCGACATAGAGCATACTTTCAATAAGATGCCAGGAGAACGCAAGGTCATAATAACAACTGAGAAAGATGCTGTGCGTCTGCTACATAATCCCTATTATCCCTCGCATTTAAAGACCTGCACTTATTATCTGCCAGTGGCGGTCAATATGATTCCAGGCGGAGAAGACGGTGAATTTGTGAATGTCCTGCGAGATTCCATAAATCGCAAACCTAATCCTTGGGATAGCGAACGTGATGGTAACCGATAAGGAAAAGTTGGTAAATAGGGTATTTTAAGAGGAATTAATACTCTTTGACTCTATGTTTACTGGCTAAAATGTCATAACAGGTGTTATCATAGAAGATAGTTATAGCATACTTATATGTCTATAGTATATTAAGTATATTAATACCTAAACCTACTAAAGTACTCAAAATGGAACAGACAATGCTTGAAACTATCCGGCAGACTGCCGGATTCATACGTCAGGAAGTCGGTGGAACTATGCCTGAGATAGCTGTAATACTTGGCACAGGTCTTGGCGATCTTGTCGATAAAATTGATATAAAGAAAGAACTCGCTTATAAGGATATACCTAACTTTCCGGTATCGACGGTTGAAGGTCACTCCGGTAAACTCATTTTCGGTACTCTCGGCGGTAAGTATATAATGGCCATGCAGGGTCGTTTCCATTACTATGAAGGTTACGATATGAAGCAGGTTACATTCCCGGTACGTGTTATGAAAGAACTGGGAGTCAAAACTCTGTTTGTAAGTAATGCTGCCGGCGGTATGAACAAGGAGTTTCAGGTTGGTGATGTAATGATAATAACAGACCATATAAATCTCTTCCCTGAAAATCCGTTGCGTGGTCGCAATGACGATAAACTTGGTCCGCGTTTCCCATCTATGACCGAAGCTTACAGTCGTAGTCTTATAGCTTTGGCTGAGTCTATAGGTAAAGAAGAAAAAATGCGTCTTATGCGCGGTGTATATGTAGGTACACCAGGCCCTACATTCGAGACTCCGGCAGAATACGAATATTTCCGTATAATAGGTGGTGATGCTGTAGGTATGTCAACTGTGCCAGAAGTAATAGTTGCTAATCATGCAGGTATGAAAGTGTTCGGTGTGTCAGTAATAACTGACCTTGGTGGTAAAGATATTACAGACGTGCCCAGCCATGAAGAAGTACAGAAAGCGGCTATCAAGGCCCAGCCGGTCATGACAAAGCTCATCACCGAGATGCTCGGCTGCATCTAAGCTGCCTGACAACATATAACAGGCCGGGTGGCCTCCGGAGGTAGAGATACTAAGGGAGGCCACCCGGCCGATTAATCGAAAAATACTTACTTAAGCATAAACAATATATCAACGATATGGAAGAGAATGTCAAATTGCCGGAAACAGAGATAGGTACGTTAGGTGAGTTCGGGCTTATAGAACGACTTACCAAAGACTTTCCGTTGCGTAATCCTCAGACTAAAAAAGGAGTGGGTGATGACGCAGCCGTTATAGGATTCGGTGATAAGGAAGCACTTGTAACTACCGATTTGTTGCTTGAAGGCATACATTTCGACCTGCGTTATGTGCCTTTGAAACATTTAGGTTATAAAGCAGCTGTAGTGAATTTCAGCGATATATATGCCATGAATGGTACTCCTAAGCAAATAACAGTGAGTTTAGGTATATCAAGCCGTTTTACTGTGGAGCATATCGAGGCTTTGTATGCAGGTATAAAGTTAGCATGTGAAATATACGGAGTTGATCTCGTGGGTGGTGATACAAGCGCTTCAGTAACAGGTCTTGTAATATCTATCACTTGCCTGGGGGAAGCCGCAGCTGATGATATAGTATATCGTGACGGTGCTAAAGAAAGTGACCTTATATGTGTCAGTGGTGATTTAGGGGCTGCCTATATGGGCTTACAGTTGCTTGAACGTGAGAATAAAGTAGCTGCCGGTAGCGGACAAGGTTTTCAGCCTGATTTCAGTGGTAAGGAATATATACTTGAACGCCAGCTTAAACCTGAAGCACGAAAGGATATAATAGAACTGTTGCGTTCTAAAGGTATCAAACCTACCTCGATGATGGATGTCAGTGATGGATTGTCATCTGAACTATTGCATATATGTAAGGCTTCAGATACGGGTTGTCGAGTGTATGAAGATAAAATACCTATAGATTATCAGACAGCGGTAATGGCTGAGGAGCTGAACATGAATCTCGTGACGGCAGCTATGAACGGTGGTGAGGATTATGAACTGTTGTTTACAGTGCCTCTAACTGATCATGAGAAAGTTAAAGACCTTGAGGGAGTACGTGTAATAGGTTATATCACTAAGCCTGAACTTGGATGTGCTCTTGTTACACGTGATGGTGCCGAACTACCTATAAAAGCTCAGGGCTGGAACGCTTTTGGTCACGGACCAGAATAAATAGTATTAAAATGTAGGTAAAGTACAGACGGAAAGGTAAAGTTTAGGAAGTTTAAAAGCATTCAATAATATTTAACAGAATGTTTTAACTTTATTATGTTAATGTGTTGTACTTTTGCGAACGGAATTGAGGACTGGCCCAGATATGCCGTAGCTGTACTTTGACTTTACTGCTTTCTGTCGACAGTGCCTCCTAAAGACTAATAAAGAGCTTATAAAAATAAAAGACTCAATGAACGAGACAGTAAATATCCGGGAACTCAACGACCTTATAGCTTCGAAGAGCAACGTTCTCAACATGATACGCACCGGTATGGACCGCCGTATCGTAGGTCAGAAACATCTTGTCGATTCGCTCCTTATAGCGTTGTTGTGTAATGGCCATGTATTGCTTGAAGGTGTACCAGGATTGGCTAAGACTTTAGCCATTAAGACTCTGGCTACCTTAGTAGAAGGCCAGTTTAGTCGTATACAGTTTACTCCAGACCTTCTTCCGGCTGATATCGTCGGTACTCTTATATATAGTATTAAGAAAGAAACTTTTGAAGTAAAGAAAGGGCCTATCTTTGCTAATTTCGTATTGGCTGATGAGATTAACCGTGCCCCGGCTAAAGTACAGAGTGCGCTGCTTGAGGCTATGCAGGAGCGTCAGGTGACTATAGGTGATGAAACTTTCCCAATGGATAGTCCTTTCCTTGTAATGGCTACTCAGAACCCTATAGAGCAAGAAGGTACTTATCCGCTTCCTGAAGCACAGACTGACCGTTTCTTGCTTAAGGTAGTTATTGGTTATCCTAATAAAGAGGAGGAAAAGGCAATTATCCGCCAAAATATCAAGGGTGCTCTTGCTCCTATTGTCCCGGTAGTATCGCCTGCTGATATTACTGATGTACAGAAGATAGTACAGAAGATATATATTGACGAAAAGATAGAGAATTATATCGTTGATATTGTTTTTGCCACCCGTGAGCCAGCTAAGGTAGGCTTAGAGGACCTCCAGAGTATAATAGAGTATGGTGCTTCACCTCGTGCTTCTATAAGTTTGGCAATGGCTTCACGTGCATACGCTTTCTTGCAGGGACGTGGTTATGTCATACCTGAAGATGTACGTGCTGTGTGTCATGATGTCATGCGTCATCGTATTGGGCTGAGCTATGAAGCTGAGGCCAATAATATTACAGCCGATGAGGTTATAACCGATATACTTGATAAAGTAGAGGTGCCCTGATACCTCCACCAATGGGAGCCGGACGTAAGTAAATACGTCCGTGCTCCACACTCTCTCCACCCACTTATTAAGTGACCCAACCAAAGAGCCTCGCGATGGATGCAAGCGAACTGCTAAAGAAAGTAAGAAAAATAGAAATCAAGACGCGCGGACTGAGCCAGAATATCTTTGCCGGCGAGTATCACACAGCCTTCAAGGGGCGCGGCGTGATTTTCTCGGAGGTTAGGGAATATCAGCCAGGCGATGATATCCGCGATATAGATTGGAATGTGACTGCTCGTCAGAATAAGCCTTATGTAAAGGTTTACGAAGAGGAACGCGAACTGACCATGATGCTTATTATAGACGTCAGTGGCAGTGGCGATTTCGGAGCGGTCGGTGAAGTCAAGAAAGAGATGATGGCTGAGATAGCCGCTACTCTGGCATTCTCTTCGATACAGAATAATGATAAGGTAGGAGTTATATTTTTCAGTGATAAGATAGAAAAATTTATTCCTCCCAAAAAGGGTAAGAAGCACATATTACGTATAATCAGAGAGATTATAGACTTCTCTCCCGAAAGTCGCGGAACCGACATAGAAGTGGCCTTGAAGTTTATGACCAACGCTATAAAGAAGCGTTGCACGGCTTTTCTTCTGACCGACTTCATTGACTCTCATTCATACTATCAAAGTATGTCGGTAGCTAACAGTAAGCATGATTTAGCTGCTATACAGGTGTATGACCGGCGTGATGCTAAATTGCCTGATGTGGGTCTGGTACGTGTGCGTGATCTTGAGACAGGAACCGACCGTTGGATAGATACGTCATCGTCACGTGTGCGTAAGAAATATGAACGCGCGTGGTATGAACGTCAGCAAACATTGTCCTCGATAGTGGCGCGGTGCGGAGTTGACCTGGTGTCAGTAACTACTGACGAGGACTATGTGAAAGCCCTGTTGGGACTGTTCCGTAAGCGAGCCGTACATTGAGCAAAGACACAGAGATGAAAAATAAAATCATAAGACATATAGCTACAGGTTTTATAGCCCTGGCTTCGGTATGCTCTGGTTTATCAGCGCATGCAGGACCTCTCATGGTAAAGGCACGTCTCGATTCAGTGAGTGTACTCATGGGACGTCTTACTACATTGCGCCTTGAAGTAGTTGAAGATGCTGGTAGCCGTGGTGGATTTGAGTTGCTTGAGGCTGCTCGTCAGCAAGGCCGTCCGTATGCTACGATATGTGGAGATAGCGTTGAACTACGCACTTCTTATGCTACCGATACTGTTGACCTTGGTTCTGGGCGTATACAGATAAATTATGCTGTTCCAGTACAGGTCTTCGATTCCGGCACTTATCGTATACCTGATCTGCTTTATCGTACTGGTTCTGATTCGGTGCGTTCCAATCAGTTATGGCTACGTGTGGTGCCTGTCAATGTGACAGCTGAGGACCCTATAGCCGGATATGCCTCTGTAGCCAAACCGGAGGGTAAATCGATGTTGGATAATGTGCCCGACTGGCTTTATAATTATTGGTGGCTGATAATAATTCTATTGTTAGCCATAGGATTGGGTATATGGATTCTGACTCGTCCTAAACAGAAAGGATTTATTGCTCCACGTCGTAAACCTGCTCCTACTCCATACGAGGTGGCTATGACACGCCTTAAGGCGCTGAAAGGCCGTAAACTTTGGGAACAAGGTATGGAAAAGGAATATTTTACCGAACTCACTGATATATTGCGTGTGTACCTTGACAAGCGTTTCGGTATTAATGCCATGGAGATGACCTCCCGTCAGATTATGGATACGTTGCGCTTAAATCCTTTAATTAAGGATAAACGAGAGTATATGCGTCGTATTCTTGATATGGCAGACTTTGTAAAGTTTGCCAAAGTGCGTCCGTTGCCTGCTGACAATATCTCTGCTTATGACAATGCTGTAAATTTTGTTGAGGAAACACACGGACTTGGTTCAGGTCCGTCAGAAGTAGGTGAATTGGCTACTTTGGTCGATAATGTTGACCCAGTAAAAAACTCTGGTGCTGATACGGTCAAAGTCAAAACTTCATCTCCTGAACAATCAACGCAGACCCGTCAGAAAGGAGGTAAGGAATGATACTTAAATATCCTTGGTTACTATTACTGTTTTTGGTTTATATACCTCTTATAGTATGGTATATTGCCAAACATCGGGATGCTAATCCTTCTCTTGGAGTATCGACTACAAGTGCTTTTGCGCGTGTTCGTACGACATGGAAGGTATGGCTTATACATGCTTGTTTTGGATTGAAGTTAGCCGCTATAGGTTTTATGATTGTGGCTCTTTGTCGTCCGCAGACGCATGACCATTACCGTACATCGCATGTTGAAGGTACAGATATTGTGTTGGCACTTGATATTTCAGGGTCTATGTCGGCACAGGACCTTGAACCTACACGCTTTGCAGCTGCCAAAGATGTAGCCGCAAAATTTGTGAGTGGCCGTACTGATGATAATATAGGTCTTGTAGTCTTTGCTGGTGAAAGTCTTTCTCTCATGCCCCTGACTTCTGACCGTGGCGCCCTTATCAATGCAATAAACAATGTAAGTATGGGTGACCTTAATGATGGTACAGCTCTTGGTGATGGTCTTACCAGTGCGGTCAATCGTATAATCTCGGGTAAGGCTAAATCAAAAAGTATTATCCTTCTTACTGATGGTACCAATAATGCTGGTGATGTACCGCCTCAGACAGCAGCTGAGATAGCTCGTCAGAAAGGTGTTAAGGTATATACTATAGGTGTGGGTACTAACGGTAAGATAAAAATCACTGACCCTTACGGTTTCTCGACTACAACGATGGAGACAGGCATAGATGAGGAATCGCTCAAACATATCGCTGAAGTGACAGGAGGCAAATATTTCCGTGCCCGCGATGAGAGAATGTTACGCGATGTGTTCAGTGAGATAGATAAGCTTGAGAAAAGTACGCTTGATGTAGACCGTTATACGCGCACTGATGAGGACTTCATGATGTGGGTAGCTTTGGCTCTCGGTTGTCTTGGTCTTCAGCAGCTGCTACGCTATACCGTGCTGCGCCGTATACCGTAAAAGGTGTGTAACGTAAAAATAGAACCAACGAAAAAAGAAGACGCTAATGTTAAGTTTTGCATATCCCCGGCTTCTGTTGCTCCTGCTGCTTGTGCCTTTTTTTGTGGTACTGTATGCCTGGGCACGTTATGCACGCAGGACGAAGCTGAAAAAGTTCGGCCGTCTGTCTGAACTGGGTCATCTCATGCCTGAGGTGTCACCATACAAACCTCCGGTCAAATTGACTTTGGCTATGGCTGCCCTTATCTGTCTGGTCATAGCCTTGGCTCGTCCATGGGGCGGAGTGAAAGATGAAAAGACTTCGAAAGAGGGTATCGAAGTAGTCATAGCTGTTGATGCCAGTAATTCTATGTTCGCATCTACCACCGCCGATTCTGACGGTGTGTCACGTATGCGTACTGCTAAACTGACGCTTGAAAAGCTCATCAATCGTCTCGATAATGATAGAGTGGGCCTAATAGTATACGCTGGTGAAGCTTATACTCTCATACCTGTTACTTCTGACTATGTGTCGGCTAAGATGTTCCTCAATTCTATTGACCCATCGCAATATGCCAACCAAGGTACCAATATTGCTGCGGCTATAGATATGGGTATAAATTCATTTAGTCCCGATAAGAACATCGGAAAGGCTATAATACTTATTACTGATGCCGAAGAGCTTGAGAATGTACAGAGTGTGCTTGATGCAGCTAAAACTGCTGAAAAAAACGGTATACAGCTTGATGTGGTCGGTATGGGTAGCACTACACCTGTGCCTATCAAACTTGGCAATACATATATGGTAGACCCTATGACTGGTGAGCAGGTACGTACAGCTCTAAACGAAGAACTTGCTATGTCTATAGCTGAGGCTGGTAAGGGCATATATGTTAACGCTGCCAATCGTGATGCACTGAGTGAACTTGAGAAACAGCTTGATAAGGTGAAGAAGACTGCTATAGAATCAAGCATGTATGCCATACATGACGAACTGTTTCCGGTGTTTGTGTGGATAGCTTTCGGTCTGATGGTACTTGAGATATTTATACTCGACCGCAAGATACGCTGGCTCGACAAAATCACATTCTTTAAGAAGGAGGAAAAGAAATGAGAGGTATACTCAGACTCATAATGTGTGTGGTCCTGTTAGGCTTTGGTCTTGCATGCGGCCTACCGGTTCATGCCCAGACAGAATCGGTGCGTAAGGAGCGTCGATTGATAAATGAAGGTAATAAATTGTACGGTGAGAAGAAATATCGTGAAGCAGCCAAGAAGTATGAAGAGGCTCTTGAAGCTAACGGTTCTTCAGCTGTTGCAACTTATAATCTGGGTTTGACTCGAATGGTACTTGGTTCTAATCCGGCTGATACTTCTGAGAAGGCTCGTAAACTGCTTGATGAGGGTAAGAACGCCATGCAGAGAGTGGCTACAATGGGTCAAACACATCCTGAACTTGCTGCTCATGCTAACTATAATCTTGGTAATGTAGCTTTTAATTCAAATGATTATGCCAGTGCTATACAGTCTTATAAAGAGGCTTTGCGCTTAGCGCCGGGCGATAACAATGCTCGTCGCAACCTACGTATAGCGCAGCTTAAACAGCAGCAGAACCAAGACAATAAGGATAACAAGGACAATAAGGATAATAAAGATAATCAAGATAATAAGGACCAGAATAAAGACCAAAATAAGGACGAGAACAAAGATAACAAAGACAATCAGGACCAGCAAAATCAGAATGACCAGAATCAGAATAAAAATGATAAGCAGCCTCCTCGTCAAAACCAAAACAACGGTATTAACGAACAGACTGCTGATCAAATTCTGAAAGCTATGGAAAATAAAGAGAATCAGACCCGTGGCCGTGTGGGTAACGCTCAGAAAGCTAAGGGTACAAATTCGCGTTCCAATAAGAACTGGTGATTATTTGCCGGATATTTATAACCCCTACAGACTGTATAAAGATTTAAGGTTATGAGAGAGATGAAGGTGAGATTGACACTGTTGCTGATTATGGTAGCTGTGGCTGTATCGGCTTTTGCCGGTTCGGTTAGGCTAAGGGTCGACATACCGCGTGGTAAGCGTAGTATCGGTGTTGGTGACCTGTTCTATATCAGCTATGAAGTCACTGACATCAATAAGGCTCCGGAGAAGCCAGCTCAGGTGCCGGGAGCCAAGGTGATGTATTTTGACCGTACTGGCCAGAGTTCACGTTTCTCAAGTGTCAACGGTAAGACGACACAGAGTTTCAGCTATACTTATACGCTGACTCTGAAGGCAGAACAAGAAGGTAACTTTAGTTTTGGTCCGATTATAGTTGACGGTGTGAAAAGTAACAGTGTTGATTATGCGATAGGCGCTGCCGCTGCTGCTGTTACTCCGCAGCCCAACACCAGCACATCTTCATCATCTTCTCCCGACCGTAATAGTCGTGATGACCAACAGGGACCGAAATTTATCGGTAAGGGTGACGGTAATCTTTACTTGCGTGCCTCGGTGTCAAAAAGTCGGGCTTACCAACAGGAAGCATTAGTCTATACTGTAAAACTTTACACTACATACGATGCTATCAAGTTTATTGGAGCTACTGCGGCACCTAAGTTTGATGGATTTGTAGTAGAAGAGTCAAAAGACATATCCAGTTCTTTGACTTATGAGACTGTCAACGGTAAAACCTATGCTACTGCTGTCATAGCTCGTTATATCATTTTCCCCCAACTTACGGGAGACTTGAAGGTGACCGGTAATACTTACACTGTCAGTGTAGATGAACGCGAGTATTATCATGACCCATTCTGGGGTAATATGTCAGTTGCTAAACCTCTGCAACTTAATGTTACACCTAATGATTTGACAGTTACTTCGTTGCCTCTGCCACAGCCTCAACCGGCTGATTTTTCGGGTGCTGTGGGAACGTTCAGTATAACCTCCGAACTTCCGGCAGCTAAATATGAGAGTAATCATGCTTCCTCGATAGTTTATACTGTGACAGGAACAGGTAATATCAAATATGTAAAGCTACCAGAACTTAATGACCTTTATCCTAAGGAGCTTGAGGTATTTACTCCGACTGCTGATGTTGAAACTACGGTAGGTTCGTCGAATGTCAGCGGTAAGGTTAAGTTTGACTATTCATTTATGCCTCTTGAAACAGGAATTTTCCAGATACCTCCTGTTAAGTTCGTGTACTTTAATCCTTCTACAGGACGTTACGAGCATAGTGAAGCGAAGGGTTACACCATAAGTGTAGGTAAAGGAGCAGTGTCGGCTATGTCACAGACTACAAGCCGTTTGGCTTTCGGTCAGGATCTTATGCCAGTAGGCAAACTTGCTAAAGAGCATGGCTTGTATGTACGTAGTGTATGGTATTGGCTGTTGCTGTATGTACTGCCTCTGGGGATATTAGTGACGTTTGCACTTATCTATCGTAATTATATTAAGACTCATGCTGATATGCAGGCTGTGCGTAGCCGTCGTGCAAGTAGGATGGCACAACGTCGTCTTAAGAAGGCAGGTATCTGTATGCGTAAAGGCGAGCGTGAGCAGTTCTACGATGAGATGCTGTTTGCTCTATGGGGCTATCTGAGCGATAAACTTAAAATGCCTACTTCAGAGCTTACACGAGATAACATACGTACTAAATTGCTTGACCAGGGAGTTGAGGCTGAACAGGCTGACAAGATAATAAAGCTCATAGATGAGTGTGAGTTTGCTAAGTATGCTCCTGCAAGCTCTGGCGTAACAATGGAAGATGTCTATAAAGAGGGCGTAGAGGCAATAAATGGAGTCGAAGAATCACTAAACCGTCAGAAGAAATGAAAATCAGAAGCTTAATATCAGTATTATTGTTGGTGACGGCTACTCTGTCGGGCAATATATCAGCTGCAGGATTAACTGCTGAAGCTGATAGTGCTTATAAATCAGGTGACTTCGAACGGGCCATAACTCTTTATGAGGAAATTGCCGAGAATGACGGGACATCAGCTGGATTGTTATATAACCTTGGTAATGCGAGTGTTGAGGCTCATGATTACGGTAAGGCAGTGCTTTATTACGAACGAGCTTTGCGTCTTGATCCTTCCAACAAGGAGATACGTCGTAATCTGAAGTATGTAACAGCTAAGGTCGAAGATGCCAACCGTTCCGAATTGAAAGGAAAGCGGCTGAAAGTGACCCCAGATGAACAGTCGTTCTTTCAATCCATTTATACTACTTTGGCTTGTGAACGTTCGTCTGATATGTGGGCTGTATGGGCAGCTATACTATTTCTTCTGAGTTTAGCTGGAGCTGCACTTTATATGTTCAGCCGTAATGTGCCTGTACGTAAAGTGGGATTTTTTGGTGCCTTGACCTGTATCTGTTTTAGTATTGGTGCGGTAATCTGCGCTTTTGCAGCTGCAGGTCATTACGACACTCATGAAGAAGGAGTATTGACCGGTTATAAAGTAGAGCTTTATAATTCTCCGGAAGCTAAGGCTCAGAGTACTGGTCCCTCTCTTACACGTGGTACCAAAGTGCGTATCGTGGCTGAGGAAACTGATGTTGAAGGTGAGGTGACATGGTACAGAGTACGGCTTAACAGTGATTTTATTGGCTGGGTTAAGGCGTCTGAATTGACAGTTATCTGAGGTGTGGCCGAATGCTGAAAAACAGGTAGTTTTGAACAACATTGAAAAATATTGCTTTAAAATTTTGTCAATAAAAGAATATTGTCTAAATTAGCAACAATAAATCAGCAGGAGTCTCCGCTATCTATCCTCACGCTGCTCCTCAGTGAGTACCCTGCACCATGTAATGAAGATAACATCAATACTTAATCTCTAATAGGAAACAAATGAGCAAAATCATCACTTTCAATGAGCTCCGCAGACTCAAAGACAGTCTGCCCGATGGCTCGACACACCGCATCGCAGACGAACTCAACGTGACAGTGCAGACAGTACGTAACTACTTCGGCGGTGTCAACTATGAGTACGGTAAGAACCAGGCTCTCCACATTGAGCCGGGTCCTGACGGCGGTATTGTCGTGCTTGACGACACCACTATCTATGACATGGCAGTCAAGATATTGGAGGAAAAGAACAATAATAAGTAAACAGCGGAGCCTGCCATTTTTTTCCGTGACAGCTCGGAGATAAAGCGGGCAACCGGTTAACGGTTGTCCGCTGAATCAGTATTAAACCCTTTCGATATGACACCTTCTACCTTTATTACTTTGTGTCTGCACACCAAGCAGCACGCCGATATTCTCAAGCAGTTGCTTGAGGCCCATGGTATCACAGTAGTGTTAAATCCTGTCACTGGAGTATCGGAGGCAGGCGATGTAGTACGCATGCGTATACCCTCTGACCAGCTTACGGCTGCTCTTAAAGTCACTGAGAGTGGTGCTCATGAGTCGGTAGCTGAACTTGAGCGTAAGATGGCAGGTGTCAGTGGTTCGTTACTTGTTCCGGTTGATTTTTCAGACTCCAGCCTGCTTGCCGTTCGTATAGCTTTTCAACTGGCAGACCGTCTAAGTCTTATGCCTGTGATATTACATGCCTATACAGCACCATACTTTGTTGATACTCCGTTGGCTGATGACGGTATGAACACTGAAGACCTTGGCCTTGATGAGCTTGAGGTACAGGCTGCCCATACTATGAATGATATGGCTGCTCGGCAGATGCATAATCTTCGCAAAAAGATAGAACAGATGATACAGAGTGGTGATATAAAGTCTGTTGATTTTCGTACTATTGTTGAGGAAGGAGTGCCTGAAGATGTGATACTCAGATATACACGTCTAAGTCCGCCGGCGCTTGTAGTTATGGCTACACGTGGGCGTGACCGTCATCATATTGACTCTATGGGTAGCATTACGGCTGAAGTGCTCGACCGTTGCCGTGTTCCGTTATTTACTGTACCCGATAATGTAGGGTTCAATGATATAAAAGAGATTAAGAAACTTGCTTTTCTGTGCAATATGACTCGTCAGGATATACTATCGGTCGAGACATTGATGCGTATGTTCGATTATCCGGAGGTTGAGATGTGGCTGTTGGCTGCTGATGCCGGACGTAGTGAAGCTCATACCCATGCACAGTTAGAGGCTTTTGCGGAATATCTGCGCGATACCTATCCTGGCGCGGTATTCCATACTGTAACCCCCGGCACGGGAGAAGTGCGCGAACTGACGGCTAAACTTGTGGCCGAAAAGGGAGTAGAACTTATAATAGTGCCTAATCGTAAGACCAATATTTTGCAGCGACTTTTCAAGCCCGGTATGGCTCACCGCATTTTCTTTGAAGGTGATGTGCCGTTGCTTGTGCTGCCTGTATGATTTGGGCACACGTATTTAGCTAAAAACACAAATGATATATCCACGCGATTTTGAATTAAAAATCGGGTTTGAGATAGTACGTGAGTCGTTAGTCTCATTTTGCGAAAGTCCTATGGGTATTCGTGAGACTGAGGCTATGACATTTCTTACCGACTATACTAAAATACAGCATGACTTGACCGCAGTGTCCGAGATGATGGATATACTGCAATCGTCAGGTGAGTTTCCGCTGGGTTCATTACCAGATGTTGGGCCTTGGCTCGTTGAGATACGAGCTATGGCTAACTATATGAGTGGCGAACGTCTACGTAAACTTGACAGTGTGCTGGCGGCAGCTGAAGATACGGCACGTTTTTTCAGCCGTCGGGCATCCTCTACCTCTGACGAGGCTGAAGAGGGTGTGTCGGCATGGCCCGTACTGGCTTCTGAATTTTCAGATCTCCCGATGTTCAGGGAGATAAGAGATGCCATAGAACGTTGCATTAACCGCTTTGGCGAAGTGAAAGATTCGGCTTCGCCTACACTTGCCGATATACGCCGTCAGATAACATCTGCTTCCGGTTCTATGGCTCGTGCCTTACGTCGTGTACTCGAACGTGCAGCCGCTGAAGGCATAGTGGAGCGTGATGCTGCTCCCACAATGCGTGATGGCCGTATGGTCATACCTGTAACAGCCATGTCTAAACGTCGTATCAACGGTATTATTCATGATGAGAGTGCCACAGGTAAGACTGTATATATAGAGCCTGCTGAGGTAGTCGAAGCAGGTAACCGTTTGCGTGAGCTTGAGATGCAGGAACGTTGGGAAGTTATAGCTGTCTTGATGAGTGTGGCTGATGTGATACGTCCGTCGATAGATGAATTGTTGTCTCTCAATGAACGTTTGGGCCATCTCGATTTCATACGTGCTAAGGGACGGCTTGCTATTGATACAGATGCACAGATGCCTGTGCTTGAAGAACAACCTGAGCTTGACTGGTTTCACGCTGTGCATCCAGGTCTGTTGATGACCTTGCGTGCACAAGGGCGTGAAGTGGTACCACTTAATATATGTCTGCGTGGTGATAGACGTATCCTTATTATATCAGGTCCGAATGCGGGTGGTAAGTCGGTATGTCTTAAGACTGTGGCCATAGTTCAGTATATGATGCAGTGTGGACTGATGCCGACACTTTATTCTAATTCGCACATGTCGGTATTTGATAATATCTTCATAGACATAGGTGATGAACAGTCTATTGAGAATGATTTGAGTACATATTCTTCTCACCTGCGCAATATGAAGTATTTCCTTTCTCATGCTGACAGTCGTAGTTTACTATTGGCTGACGAAATGGGGTCGGGTACTGAACCGCAGATAGGTGGAGCTTTGGCACAGGCCATACTAAAGCGTTTGGGTGAATCTGGCTGCTTTGGAGTTATCACTACTCACTATCAGAATCTAAAGACTTTTGCTGATTCTGAACCTGGGTTTGTTAACGGTGCCATGTTGTATGACCGTGAGCATCTACAGCCTACTTTCCAGTTGTCAGTAGGTACCCCCGGAAGTTCCTTTGCTCTTGAAATAGCACGTAAGACCGGTTTGCCCGGTGATGTCATTGCTTTAGCTAAAGAGATAGTGGGCAGTGATTATGTCAATATGGACAAATATCTGCTTGATATAGCAAGAGACCGCCGTTATTGGGCTAATAAGCGCAAGAGTATAAAGGAAAAAGAGAATCATCTTGATTCGTTGCTTGAAAATTATGAGGATTCTGCCCGTACTCTTAAAGAACAACGTGCTGCTATCCTTCGTCAGGCACGAGAAGAGGCTAAAGATATAATGTCGGGCGCTAATGCTGCTGTTGAGCGTGCGGTACATGAAATCAAAAAGGCCGATGCTGATAAGGAGGTGACCCGTCAGATGCGTCAGGAACTCACTGATTTACGTCGTTCTCTTGATGACGATGAGAATGAGAAAACTCCTGAAGTATTGAAGCCACTGCGTCATCAAAGTCGTAAAAGTCGTCAGACAAAAGTTGAGCCAAAGCCAGCTGAGAAAAAAACAGTCTTGGCTGAAGGTGATTATGTCAAGATGCAAGGTGGAGGCATAACGGGTCGTATTATGAGTATTCAAGGTAAAAAGGCTGAAGTGGCCTTCGGTGCCTTACGCACCATAGTGGCTCTTGATAAACTAACCCGTGCGTCTAAACCACAACAGACTGCCAGTGTTCAGGTATCGAGTTTGTCAACTCAGACAGTGGACCAGAGTCGTGAACGACAACTGAAGTTCAGAAACGAGATAGATGTGCGCGGCATGCGTGCTGATGAAGCACTGCAGGCTGTGACTTACTTTATAGATGATGCCATACAATTCAGTGCTTCGCGTGTACGTATATTGCATGGTACAGGCCACGGTATCCTTAAGCAAGTCATCCGTCAATGGCTCAAGGCTAATCCGGCTGTTGTGTCGGCTGAAGACGAAGACGTACGCTTCGGCGGGGCTGGCATTACGGTAGTAGATTTGTCTTAAGTATAACATGCGTCTACGTCTATAAAGAAGTGAATTACTAACCATCAATTTATAATTTTTCACTCTTAATATGAAATCACATTATACCGGGCTATGGCTGATTCTTAGTTTGGCTTTAGCCTTATTCCTGCTGATAGCTTTCAGCGATATGGAAATAGGGGTAGGTGAGTGGAAGCTAAAAAAAGCACCGTTTCGCGAAGCGTTGTTAGGTGAAAGGAACACTCCTGGTGATTCATTGCTCAGTCTTTCCACCACCGATGAACTTGAGGCTGCTGAGATAGACACAAAACCGGTGACGACCGATTCGTTGCCTAAATCTATTTTACTTTTTGGCGATTCGATGACTTTTAATCTTGCTCTCCGACTGGCTGCCTACGCAGCTTATAATGGTCATCAGATGCATGCCGTAAACTGGGATTCGAGCAATACAAAGATATGGGCCGATTGTGATACATTGTTACATTATATAAAGGAGTATAATGTTGATTATGTATTCATATCTTTAGGTAGCAATGAGATTTACTATAAAAAACCTGAGGTTCGTCTGCCATACGTAAATAGAATTTTGGAGATGCTTGACACTATACCTTATGTATGGATAGGCCCACCTAACTGGAAAGAAGATAGTGGTATAAATGACATGCTGGAACGTACGTGCCGTCGTGGAAGTTTCTTCCGCTCAGCAGGTATGGAATTTGAGCGTAAAAAGGATAAGATACATCCTACCCGTGAGGCTTCAGCACTATGGATGGATAGCATTATGAGATGGATGCCTAAATCCTCACATCCGATTCTTGCCGCACTTCCTCCTGATACGTTAGGTAAGCATCCTGTCAATGTCATCTTTCTGAAGGCACGTCATAAGTAATCAGCTTGTGATGAAATTAATAGGCTTATTTTCAATTATTCTGCAATCCATTTATTGCCATAGCTAAACGAAATGCAACCAACTCAGTTCGATTTTCTGCCTGATTCTATTGCTGGAGCGTTGCCAGATTTTGTGCCTGAAACCATGTCTGGCTCTATTCCAGCAGTACTTCGTAATATAGGCAATATGCTGTTGTATGACCCTACAGCACCTATGTTGTTTTCGAGTGGCCTATTCTGGCTGTTGGCTATATTTTTTCTGCCTGTCTATGCACTGCTTAAGAATAGTCGTGCTAAGATGGTGGTGTTTGTGGTATGCTTCTCTCTTTATTTCTATTATAAATCGAGTGGCATATTCTTCCTCATGCTTATTGGTACCTCGCTTGTAGATTGGTTGCTATCATGGGCTATATTCCGAACACGTAAGCGTGGAGGAAAACTGGCGCTTATGTGGCTCTCTATATGTATATCTCTTTCCATACTTGGTTATTTTAAGTATGCCAATTTCTTTCTCTGGAATTGGAATCTTATGGTGCAGGGTAATTTCCAACCTCTTGAGATTATACTTCCGGTAGGTATATCATTCTACACTTTTCAATCTATAAGTTATGTGGTAGATGTATACAAACGTCGCATTACTCCTACCAGGTCATGGCTTGATTATCTATTCTTTCTCTCTTTCTTTCCGGCTCTGGTGGCTGGCCCGATAGTTCGTGCTGATTATTTTCTGCCGCAATTACGCCGTAATCATCGAGCTACGCGATCTCAGATTTATGGCGGTTTGTGGCTTATTTTGACAGGTATTGTCAAAAAGGCTCTTATAGCTGACTATATAGCGCAATACAATGACCTTATTTTTAATCAGCCTGAACTCTATACAGGTGTCCAGACACTTATGGGAGTTTTGGGTTATACTATGCAGATATATTGTGACTTTTCTGGTTATTCTGATATGGCTATAGGTCTGGCACTGATGATGGGCTTCAAATTAGGTATAAATTTCGATTCTCCCTATCAGAGTACTAATCTTACGGAGTTCTGGCGACGTTGGCACATATCACTCTCTTCATGGTTACGTGATTACGTATATATTCCTTTAGGTGGTAACCGAAAAGGCACCTTCCGTACTTATCTTAATAATTTCCTAACTATGCTCATAGGAGGATTATGGCATGGTGCAGCATGGAAATTTATATTCTGGGGTGCTATGCATGGTATAGGGTTGGCAGTTCATAAAGCCTGTCGTCCTATTCTTAAAAGAATACCTGAAAATTTCTTTACAAAGTTTGTATTCTGGCTTATGACATTTATTTATGTGTCATTATTGTGGGTATTTTTCCGAGCCGCTGATTTCAGCGATAGTATACTTATAATATCAAATATTTTTGTCGATTTTGAATGGCGGCAATTCCCTCAGTTTTTTGAGGTGCGTAGTGTCTGGTGTATTATGATGGCTATACTCATTATTTTCCATTTTATACCTCAGACTGTAGCAGATCGTTGTCGCGCAGCTTTTGTAAGGCTGCCGTGGTTATTCAAGCTGGTTATATTCCTTATTGTAGTACAGCTGGTCATTGAATATATGGCTGAAGAGGTAGCTCCGTTTATCTATTTTCAGTTCTAAATCGAGAGGCTACAAAAGATAAAAATGAAAGGGTGTAAATCCTACACTTTTATATTTACATTTTGAAATAGTTTTTAACATTTATTGATTCAGATAA
>CAYNUE010000026.1:0-37294 GCA_964400325.1 uncultured Sangeribacter sp.
GTGAATGACTATGAATTATGTACTGATTTTTGTTGATAGTCAACACCTTACATATTTATCGAAATAGATATGCAGACACCGCGACATAGGTAACAATCAATATATCAACAACCTACGGTGGGTGTGGTGACTTTTGTGGTGACTTGGAGGGGTATAGGTGAAAGAAAGACCGCTAACTCATTGAGAATTAGCGGTCTTGGGTGGTGTCACCAGGAATCGAACCGGGGACACAAGGATTTTCAGTCCTTTGCTCTACCAACTGAGCTATGACACCAGAGTATGTTTGCAAGGTGGGGTTGTGTCCCGTTTGCGAGTGCAAAGTTAGGAAGAGTTTTTGGATTGTGCAAGGATTTGAGTGTTTTTTTTGAGATATTTTTTGTGTGGGAGGGGAGTAAGGGTGAAAATCAGGGAGTTGGAGAGGTGAAAAATGCAGCAGAGCTGCGGCGGAAACAAGCTTCGCGTGAGAATTTACTTCGTGTGGTAACTTTGGCTATGGTTAGTGGTCTTGGAGCTTTGGCGATGAGGTTAGGAGCGGTTTAGGCGGCCGCGGAGGTAGGTGGTGAGGTCGGTAAGCTCAGGGAGACGGGTAAGACGAGCGGCAAGGAGGTAGAGGAGAAGGCCGGCGATGATGCTGATGAGGAGGGTAAGAAGTGAGATAAGAAAGGGGGAGAGAGTTGAGGTGGCAGGGTTTGAGGGGGAGAAGGTTGAGGTTGTGAGGTGTGATAGCAAGGTGGTGAGGTGGGAGAAGTTGGCAGTGAGGTGGGAGAGGTAGGTGGGGAGGTTTGAGAGGAGGGAGGGGAGATAGTGGGTGAGGAAGAGGACAGCGGCGGACATGGGGAGAGCGAGGAGTAAGGAGGGGAGGAGGTCGGTGAGCATTGGACGGAGGCGGAGGGGAGTATGGCGACAGGCGAGGTAAAGTGTGGCGAGGTAGGTAAGGGCAGAGGCAGCGAGTTGGCCCCACACGAGGAGTGGGACACTGTTGGCGAAGACGGTGGCGAATATGGCGATAATCATAAGGATATCTTTACAGGCTTCGGCTATGACTATAGTACGCCCGTATCCGAGAGCAAGGAGGTAATTGGAGTATAAGGAGATAAGGACGACAAAAATGCCACGTATGGTTAGTATTTGGAAAAGTAGTATGGCTGCGTCCCATTTTTGGCCAAAGAGGGTGTGGAAGAGAGGGGTACCGACGGCAGCTAACCCCAACATGGCTGGGAAGAGAATGAAGGCCGTAAAACGGTTGGCTCGTGAGACATAACGTCGGAATGTATCCGGGTCGTCTTGCACACGTGAGAGTAGCGGTACAAAGGAAGCAGTGAGTATTTGTGATATAGATGCACTGCCCATTTTGCTCCATTTATCGGCCTGGGTATAAATACCCACGTCACGTAAGGAGTAGAAAGCACCTATTATGAAGGTATAGATGTTTTGACAAAAAGTGTTTAGCGAGGAGGTAGCCAGTATGCTTATACCTACGCGCCATAGGCTACGTAGTGAGGCCAAATGGAATCTTCCGGGCCACCAATGACCTGTACACCAGAGCCATACACATTTGATAATAGCCATTGATACTGTCTGCCACACCAGTGCCCATGGACCATAGCTTTTAATGGCAAGCCAAATACCTATGACACCTGAACCCATCAGAGCCAAAATATTAGCGACTGCCAGCTGACGAATATCCATGCGCTTCATCAATTTGTTGACCTGTACAATAGCCAGACCGTTGATGACAAAGGATAGGAACATAACTTTCGACAGCGGAATAAGCTGCATGGCACCACGAAAGATACGTGGAATAAGCGGTGCCCCTATCCAGAGCACCGCATAGATAGTCACACTAAGTATGAGGTTAACCCAGAACACAGTGCTGTAATCAGCATTAGTCGGGTCTTTTTTCTGTAGTAGAGCCGCCCCAAGGCCTGAATCGGTCAATATAGTGGCGAAGGCTTGGAACACCAGCAATGCCCCAACCAGACCGAAATCCTCTTGTGACAGCACATTGGCCAACACCACTCCCACTACGGCATACAGCACCTGTGTGGCCACACGGTCAATTGTGTTCCACTTCAGAGTGCGTGCCGTTTTAAGTTTAAGGGAAGGTTCGGTCATGTAATGTCAGGTCAAAAGAAGAGAGGATAGAAACAATCGCTGGTTAATCTTCAGCTATTGTGTCGATGACGTTGCTATCCGTAGTGCTTTGGCGTAACTGGAAGAGTTTGCCACCACCGGTCTTCTTAACCTTTGGAGTACCCTTATAATAAATCTTAGTTGAACCTATACCTTTGACATCAAGGCGTTCTAATGGCCAACAACCTATTGTGCCATTACCTAAAATCTTACAGCTTACAGAATTAGCCCTTAGCATATCGCCTTCAATCATACCTACGCCTACCATACGGAATACAGCTTGTTCACACGAACCGCTGATATTGAGTGTGCCGTTACCGGTAGCCAATGAAGCTGTTACCTTTGTAGCTCTGACATCGTCAACCACTATCGAACCGTTACCAACCTGTATAGCTTTGAATTCCGGACAAGGAGCTGGACTAAAAACTGTAAGTTTGAAATCTGACGAGTTTTCTATTTCGGTCAGAAAATCTGAATATACATAGACTGTGGGCAGATTGGGATTATCTACATCCTCGGTAGATACCTGTATACGTAACGTGCCCTTATTGAGTGAGAAAATGAAAGCGTCAGCAAACTGTTCAGCACCTCTATAGTACACATAACCGGCAGAGTCGGGTTTGCAACGATAGATAACGTTTACGTTGTCAGTAACTTTAAGTTTATCAAATTGACCTATCTTCAGGCGGTAATCGTGTAGTTGCTGTGCATGAGCCGAACTAATAGCAGCTATAGAGATAAGTAACAGAAAGAGTGCCCGGAGGGCAGTGTGGAAGCACAGTGTAGATTTGTTTAAAGTAGAACGCATTTTGTTAAAGAATGAGATGTGAAAAACGTATCTCCTTACGGGGATATATAACCAGTGAGTGTCGTTTCCGGCTCACCGCGTTGACGACGTCTCTGAGACTATAACACATCGGAGGGGGTAGATAGTTGAAAGAAACGATGGTTTATTTCATCAAAAATGTTAAATATTTCTTCCAAAGTATCTGTTCTGAGCAGACGTATACGTGTTTCCCGGAAGTTTGGCAGCCCTTTGAACAGGGGTGAAGAGGCCAAATGACGGCGTATGTGGAGTATGCCACGATATTCGTCAATACGCTGCACGCTTTCCGTAACCTGACGACGCAACAGAGCGAATTTTTCGGCTATTGAAAGCGCTTCACATCCGGTGCCATCAAGAAGATTACGTACATCTCGGAATATCCATGGCGCACCAAAGGCTGCTCGCCCTATCATAATGCCATCAACACCATAACGTTCGAAAGCTTCGCGAGCCTGTTCTGGTGTGGTTATGTCACCATTACCGATTATCGGTATGTGCATACGCGGGTCATTTTTAAGTTCCCCGATGAGTGACCAGTCAGCCGAACCTGTGTACATTTGAGCTCGTGTACGTCCGTGTACTGTCAGAGCGGCTATGCCGCAATCCTGTAACATTGGCCCTAAGTCAGTGATTATTTTGTTATCTGAATCCCAACCAAGCCGTGTCTTTACAGTGACAGGAATATTGACTGCCTGTACCACACGCCGCGTTATGTCAAGCATTTTCGGAATATCACGCAGCATACCGGCACCGGCACCTTTGGAGGCTACTTTTTTGACCGGACAACCGAAATTTATATCTATCAGGTCAGGTTTTGCTTCTTCTACTATACGCGCTGCCTCTACCATGGCATCAACCTCACGGCCGTATATCTGTATGGCTACAGGACGTTCACGGTCATCGATATGTAGTTTCCGGGTAGTCGAAGCTATGTTGCGTATCAGTGCTTCAGCAGATACGAACTCAGTATATACCATAGCTGCGCCTTGTTCGCGACATATAAGTCGAAACGAAGCATCGGTGACATCTTCCATGGGGGCGAGCATCACCGGGCGTTCCCCGAGGTCTATATTAGCAATTTTCATTATAATGTCATTTCAGCGTAACGAAAGCGAACAACGACGTGGTGTCGCAAGTAATTCAGCTACTTCTCGCATTTGTTCCGGAGTAACTTCCATGATACGTTGCCGAGTATAATCAGTATCATGTATTTCGCCATAGTAAAGTAAACTTTTCCCCAGACTCATGGCACGTGATTCACGATGTTCTGTTGCTACTGTCAACTGTCCGCAATACTGCCGTCTTGCAGCCTCAAAAGTTCTCGCCGATAAAGGTGACTGAGCCAAACGGTCTAATTCTCGGTCAATAAGACGGCGGCAGCGTGCTACATTAGTCGGATCACAGCCGAAATACACCAGCATTACACCAGCATCACTCAACAGACTCACATTACTGTCTACGGTATATACCAAGCCCCGTCTGTCACGTAATTCCTGATTTAAACGTGAATTCATGCACGGTCCTCCCAGATAATTATTGAGTAGAAACAAAGCAAAACGTCTCGAATCGTTACGTCCGAATACTCTTGTACCTATTATCGTATTGGCCTGATGATTTTCTCCGGGACGCACAATATCAAACGGTGCTACTTCCGGAGGTAATATTCTTTGGTGAGGAGTAGGCTCAAAATGCAGATGACCGAAATGTTTCAGAGCCAATCGTTCGATACGTTCAGCCGGCGAAGGGTCTACACAATACAGTACCATATTGTCTGGAGTATACCAGCGGTCAATGAAATTACGGCAATCAGTACCTGTCAGAGCCCGTACGCTTTCAGGAGAGCCTAATATATTATGGGCCAATCCCGAACCAGCATATATATTTTCGTCAAACTCATCGAAAACAGCATCTGATGGGCTATCGAGATAACTGTGTATTTCTTCGATAACTACTTCACGCTCACGATCAATCTCTACTTTCGGAAAGACAGAATTGCTTATCAGGTCAGATATTAATTCAAAAGCCCTTTCGGTATATCCGGCCGGAGCATTAGTGTATATAAGTGTTTCTTCTTTCGAAGTATAAGCGTTCAGTTCACCACCTACCGCTTCCATACGGTTAGCAATCTGGTAACTGCGGCGCGAACGAGTACCTTTGAATATAGTATGTTCGACGAAATGTGCCAGCCCCTGACGTTCGGGCAGTTCATCCCGGCTGCCTGCATTGACAGCTATACCGGTATAAGACACCTGACTGTCGCTACTCAGACTTACTACCCTAAGGCCGTTCGGCAGTGTGAATATATGATAAAGATGTGACATGGCTTCAGCTGTGAATTGTGTTTCCTTCTGCATAGTGTCCGATGGTCTGTAGAAGGGGGTACAAAATTAGTTATAAAGGCCGATACCTGCAAATTGCAATAGTTAAGTGGCTGTTAAATTTTGAGAATAGACGCCGGTGTAGTATTTTTGCAACTTCATGTAATCCGGTTCATAATGTCAAAAATCAGTCATTATTCTTTATATGTTCTATCGCTGACCATGATGCTTTGTACCTCAGTGGTATGGGGAAGTCTGTCTGTCAGCTGTGCTGGACATAACAAAATACCACGTGAAGTTTTCCGGCAACTTGACGCCGCTATGTCACAGGCCAGTCGGTATGCTGCCTTATATCAGCATACTCTTGATAGCCTTGGTGTTCTTGGCACCGAAGTTTACGCTTCGGGTAAGCTTGACAGTGCCTGGAATCTATATATGAAGACGGCTGAACGTTACCGTTCGTTTAATACAGACTCAGCATTGCTTTACAGTATGCGTGCCGGACAGGTAGCAAAACTTCAAGGTGATATATCTCATATCCAACTAAGTCGTCTTATCGAGATTTCTTCACTTAGTACAGCCGGTCTTTTTGCCGATGCACGTATTCTGCTTGACAGCATATCCACGCAGCCTATGACTTCAGAAGTCCGCCTGGCTTACTGGAAGAGTGCGCGTATGTTTTATAGTTATCAGGGTGTTTATGTTGAAGGACAGGAATATTTCACCCATCGTTACCGTCGTTATTGTAACCAATATTCTGACAGTCTTATACAGCATCTACCAACTACTGATTTATTCAGAGTGTTTCTGGTCTGTGAGCGTAAAGTAGCTGAAGGCCAATATGAAAGCGCTGGTAAGGAGTTGGAATGTGTAATCTCACATCTTTCGGAATCGGATAACCTTTACGCTATGTTCAGCTTTCAGTTGGCTGAAGTCTATCGACATCGTCGTGATATGGATAATTATGCCCTGTGGCTTTCCAGAGCTGCTGCTGGTGACATCAAAGCTAATGTACGCGAAGGTCTGGCTCTCCCGACACTGGGTACTCTGCTTTACGAATCCGGGTATCTGAATGAGGCCTTCACTTATATGAATTTTGCTCTTGAAGACGCTACACGCGGCCAGGCCCGTATGCGTATGGTAGCAATCGCCAATCTTATGCCTGTTATAGATGCCGCTTACAAAGAAAAAATATCCGCTTCACGCGACCAACTGATAGTCTATCTTATGATGGTGCTACTTCTTCTGATTGTGTCAATGAGTTTACTGTGGGTGCTATGGAGACAAAAGGCCGCTGCTCGTGAGAGCCAACGACGCCTTGCTGTACAAGCTCGTGCCCAGAATACCTATATGGGTCATTTCATTGGGTTGTGTTCAAGTTATGCTGACCGTTTTGAGTCATTGGTGCGTATGGTCAGCCGCAAACTTGCTGCCGGTGAAGTGACAGAACTTCAAAAGATGATAAAGTCGGGCAAATTTGCTGAAGAGCGTGAAGATAATTTTGACGATATGTTTGATAAGGCATTTCTTGATATTTATCCAGATTTTGTGACACGTTTTAATGCCTTGTTAAAATCCGACGAGCAACTAACTCTGCGTCCAGGTGGGTTACTTACAACCGAATTACGCATTTATGCTCTTGTTCGTCTTGGAGTAGATGAGAGCCAACGTATAGCCCAGATTCTGCATTGTTCGGTGAGTACGGTTTACAGCTATCGTAACCGTATGCGTAATCGTGCCATAGACCGTGATGGTTTTGAACAGGCCGTACGTGATATGGGCCGTCCGGATGATGAATAGGGCCTTTATACCCCTATAACAATAAAAACCGAACAAAAATCGAACAATTCGTGTTTATATACCAACTATATATGAGTTATATTATCTTTTAATTAAATCTTTGATTATTAGAATTTTAAATATTATATTATTTATATTTTAATAATTTTCGTACTATAATATTTGGATAGTAGCCCCTCTGATAATACATTTGCACAAAAATCAGGTAATTCCGGTAGCCTCATAGGCATTTATAGGCTATTATCTGAGCAATAAAGATTATCTGTATTAAAGGTATCTGTATTAAAAGCATCCTACAGTCGTTTCTGTAATTTACATTTCTTTGATTTAAGATATGATGTACAGAGGCGGAAATGAAGATAAAAAAGGTTGGTATTTAGGTAAAGTAAAGTTAGTTTAGGTTATTAAAAGCAATTTCTCTCCTAATCGAGATTTGCTAAAGGACTAAATAAATCGTTTATGTTAGGTTTGTAGAAATATTAGTTTTACATTCAATTTGATTCGCATGTGGCAGATTTCTTGTGAAAGACGTCTGCCTTTTGTGTATTAGTTCTAATATAAGTAAGACCGGCAGCAAAAACTATATGAATTTTGCTGCCGATCTTACTTATAAGATTATTTATTTTTACTTTAAGGTGTTGTATTCTTCGTCATTTACGGGTTCAAGCCAAATATTTTCAGACTCTTCGCCAGGTACAGCGAAAGCAAGGTGTGCAAACCATGAATCTTTTGCTGCGCCGTGCCAGTGCTTGACGTTGGCTGGAATGTTGATGACCGTACCTGGGAGAATCTCAACAGCTGGTTTGCCTTCTTCCTGGTACCAGCCACGGCCGGCCACGCCTACCAACATTTGACCACCTCCTTTTTCTGCTTTATGGATATGCCAGTTGTTGCGGCACCCAGGTTCAAAAGTGACATTGGCAAATGGTATCTGATCTGTTGAAATTTGTGCGAGATAACTGTTGCCGATGAAATATTTTGCGTATGCAGTATTAGGTTCTCCAATTGGAAATATCATTTCTTGTTGGAAGCGTGCTTTTGCATCATCGCCTTTGATGTCATCGTTCCAGACTTCTGTAGCAAGTCGGAAAGCAGCCCAAGCTTTAGGCCAGCCAGCATAGAAGGCGATATGAGTGATAATTTCTGCTGCTTCGATGCGAGTGATACCATTCTTTTTTGCTTCCTGTAGATGGAATTTTAGTGAGGAATCTGTGATACCCTGTGAAATCAGACAAGTTATTGTTACTAAGCTACGGTCACGAAGCGAAAGGAGATCGTTGCGGCTCCACACTTCTCCGAAGAGAATATCATCATTGAGATGAGCAAATTCTGGAGCAAATTCACCGAGAGCTTCACGGCCGGCTGTCTGAACTATTTTTTGTTGTGCCATAACATTAATTGTAATTGCTGATACAAGTAGTGAAAATAAAACTCTTTTCATGGAGAGTTATATGAGATAATATTATTAATTTCGCAAAGTAACAAAAATATTCCTCTACCATCTAATCCATATCACTGAAATCATAACCATTATCACAGATTGAATGGCCACGTTGGTAGCAATAAATTATTCAGATATTAGATTCATTTATTTTAGCCCTTAAATCTATTTGCTAACTGTATAGCAATCTCTTTACAGGGATAAAATATGGTTCTAATGTTAATAAATGCTAATAAAAATCATAACCTACACGTTATATGATTAAAAGTAGGTTATATTGAGACTGAACAACCGCAGAAACTTCTTATGAATGATACTAAATCTACAATAGACGATTTTACTGTCACTAAATTTGCTAAATTCGATGCATGGCGTAAGCGTCATGTTTCTGACTATGTGTTTATCCTTTTTTTAGCAGCAGTAGTAGGATGTCTTGCGGGTTTCGGAGCATATATTTTCAAACATCTCATCTCGCTGGTAGCAGGTATTTTTTTGCCACATGTTTCGGGATGGGGCAGTAACTGGTGGATAATGGTAGTGCCTTTAGTCGGTATAATACTGACCAGTATATTCACCCGCTACATTATTCATACTAATCTTACGCACGGTTGTGCGCAGCTTCTTCGAGATTTGAAAGAAAAAAGTTATCGTCTGCGACGTAACATTATGTACTCTCCTATAATCGGAGGTACTATAACTTTAGGCATGGGTGGTTCAGCCGGTGGTGAAGGCCCCATCGCTTATGCCGGTGCTGCGATTGGTAGCAATTTTGGGCAGTGGCTTGGTATGCAACCCCGTATGTTAAAAGTACTTATAGGATGTGGTGCAGGTGCAGGAATAGCCGGTATTTTCAGTGCGCCTATCGGAGGCCTGATGTTTACTCTGGAACTGCTAAGAGTCGAGCTCACGACTGTATCGTGTCTGGCCGTAGCTGTATCATGTCTGTTCTCTTATCTGACCATTTACACTTGCAGCGGTTTTGAGATTGACCTTATGTTCAGGCCGGTAGCCAGTGTTGATTTAGCACATATTATAGCAGTTGTAGCCTTAGGAGTATTCTGTGGTATCTATTCCCTGTACTATTCTAAGGTTATGCACCATTTGGATATTTTTTATAAGAATATCCAGAACCCGTGGGTACGCAATGTGACCGGTGGGTTAATAGTTGGAGGTTGTCTTTTATTGTTCCCTGCTCTTTACAGTACTGGCTATCCTGTCATGGGGCATATTATCAACGGTGATTATATGGCTATGGTACATGGTAGTGTGTTTGAACCATTTATGCACGGTACCTGGATGTTGATGACAGTGGCTATGTCGATACTGCTGTTAAAGTGTTGGGCATGTGCCTCAAGTAATTCTAGTGGTGGTGTCGCTGGTGACTTTGCTCCTACTCTGTTTGCAGGCTGTATAGCCGGTGTGTTGTTCGGGTTTATCTGGCAGCATTTTGGTGGAGGAACTCTGCCTATTGGTACTTTTGCCTATCTCGGTATGGCCGGTGTGATGGCCGGTAGTATTCAGGCACCTCTTATGGCTATCTTTATTACTATGGAGATGAGCGGGGGCTATGAATTTGCCTTACCTCTTACCCTGACCGCTATTATCTCTTATGGCGTAGTGCGTGGTGGTATGCATGCTCTTGGTCTTACTCATCGTCTTATCGAACACCACGAATATCATAGACACAGTTAATAAGACTGTCTATATAAAATGCCTAAGGCGCCTGTCCTCACGGATTGGCGCCTTGTTGTGTTTTCCATAATACTTTCTAACTAACCTAACATCATGAAACTGAAAAACGTTAGACTTCTGTTGTCTCAATCGCTTTTCTGTATTTATAACATTGTATCTGATGAAAAAGTTCTGAAAGTATTCTGAAAAATTTTTAGAGTAGCTTTAAGCAGTTATTGTAACAGAGCAGAAGCTTCACGGATACGTCGCATAGCCTCGCGAATATTATCATCGCTGGTGGCATAGCTTAGACGCATATACCCCGGTGCGCAGAAAGCAGCTCCGTCAACACAAGCAACATGAGCGTGTTCAAGAAGATACATGACATAGTCACCACTGTTTTTGATTTCTATGTCACCGTAATGTTTGCCTATGTATGCGCTGACCTCAGGGAAAAGATAGAAAGCTCCTTGTGGCACATTGCATACCCAACCAGGAATTTCAGCAGCCAACTCTACTATTAGATTACGACGGCGCTCAAAAGCTTTGCGCATCTCCTCGACACATTCTTGCGGACCGTTATAAGCAGCCTCGGCAGCTTTCTGAGCTATAGAAGATGCTCCTGAAGTGTATTGCCCCTGCAATTTAGTAACAGCCTTGGCTATATCGCTCGGACCAGCCATATAACCAATACGCCAGCCAGTCATAGCGTATGCTTTTGATACACCATTTATTATGACCGTACGATCACGCAGCGATTCAAACTCAGCTATGCTATGCACATGGTCTACAAAATTTATATGTTCGTAAATGTCATCTGTCATCACTATGATTTCAGGGTGACGCTCCAGAACTTCGGCCAGGGCTTTTAACTCTTCATAGCTATAGATGCTACCTGTAGGATTAGAAGGAGAGTTAAGCATTATCATTCGGCTACGTGGGGTTATTGCGGCCTCAAGCTGTGCGGCAGTTATTTTGAAATCCTGTTCCACACCTGCATGTACCGGAACAGCCACGCCCTCGGCAAGCTTTACCATTTCCACGTAACTTACCCAAGCCGGTACGGGAATGATAACTTCATCACCGGGATTGATAGTAGCTAAAATCACATTGCATAACTCTTGTTTTGCTCCATTGCCAACTACAATACAGTCCGGAGTATAATCAAGGCCGTTCTCGCGTTTGAGCTTTTCACATACAGCCTGACGTAACGAAAGGTAACCTGCTACGGGACTGTATCGTGAATAGTTCTCATCAATAGCCTGACAAGCGGCTTTCTTGATAAAATCCGGAGTATTGAAATCGGGTTCCCCTACCGACATATTAATGACGTTGACGCCTTGCGCCTTGAGTTCAGCACTCTTTTGTGACATGGCCAGAGTAGCCGAAGGCGACAGAGTCGCCACACGTTGTGATATTCTGTTCATTATCTGTTGCCTGAGATTTATATCTTATATGCTTACGTCGCGAAGATAACCAAAACTCACGACCTTACCAAACATTTCATTAACTTTACACATGAAATAGCGTTATATATTTATAAACGTTAATTTTTCTAAGTAAATTATAAGAGTCACTTAAGAATTAAGAGATAGATGTTTCTTAGGAATGTTTTTGAATCTCTTAAGTATGTGACTTTTGTCGACACATTAAAAATTATAAAAACGAAATAATATGAAGTTATTACGCAAGACCGGGCTGTGGTTTGCCACAGCCGTACTGGCCCTGGCGGTTTCATGTACAAAGAACAATGACGATAGCGTATCCGCATTGCTTGGCTCAGTACCTTCATCGGCTACCTCGGTGACAGTTATCAATACTCCTCGTCTGTTGGAAGACCTTGGCTGCAAACTGAAAAATGGTAAGCTTCAACGCAGTGAGGAAACCGAAAAGTTGCTGAAAGACCTTTATCGCGCTCCGGGCACTGGTTTCAGTATTCCGATTCTGCTGATTGCCGACAGCACTGGAGTCAGTCATAATTCATGCGTAGTGTTCAGTGATGCTTATGCTACCTATTTAACCGGTCTGCTCGAAAATACGCAAGATTTTGCGAAGTGGATTGAATTCCATATTGGTCAATCATTTACTGATAATGGCGGAGTGTATACATGCGAGGCCATAGCGTATAGAGGCAGTCAGTACTGGATATGTCTGAGCCGTCCTGACAAACCTATAGATATTACAGCTATAAATTCGTACTCAGCTCTTAACTCGGCTCAGAGTTTCGTCAGCACTGATGCCGCTGCACCACTACAGAAGGGCAATCACGATGTGATTTACTGGTGTGATATGAATGGTCTACTAAAGCAGGTTTTCGGTAGTGGTGTTAAGGATATTGCTACTGCCCGTATTGCTATGGGTATGTTGTTTGAAGACGCTTCTTATGCCACTGGTTCGCTTGATTGTGAGAAAGACATAATCAATGCTACCGGTACGCTGCTTAACTCGAAAGGTAATCCATCGAAATATCTGCTCCCTGTACAAAAGATAGACCTTGCCACTGTTGAATCGGTAGACACGCAGGCTCAGTTTTTGTTCGCTATGGGGTATCCTAAAGAGTTGACTTCAAAAATAGAGCAGATTTCAGGTTCTTTAGGCGGTGCTCTGCCTAAAGAGATGATAGCCAGTCTCAAGCCTGTCGATGGCACAATTGCTGTAGCTATTGACAACCGCCAAGGTGTACAGGGGCGTCTTAGCGGTGTAGTCACTACCGATGGCCAGCCCGCCAATGCCTTAGCTGATTATATTTCAGATTTCTCCAAAGCTGCAGGTGGTAAAGTAGATAAGGACGGTAAGCTGCTGCGTTTCGGTTGGGGCAATGCTAATGAGATTAATAGTGATAATCAGTTAGAAAAGTCTATCTTTACTATTAAGGATGTTGTCCCCAAGTTTAAAGATGCCTGTATTGCTGTGGTGTCCAGTATTCCGGCTAAACAATCACCCTCCGCTGGTACACCTGCCGCTGAAGATGCTTTCGTTACCATCGCAGCTTATCCATCTTCAGGCGGTCTTGAATGGCGTGTAGGGGTTGAGGCACCGGCCTCACGTACTAATATGACAGCCTACGTAATCGAATATATGTTACCCTTCTGATATAGTCTTGCTCATGACTCCAAATGCCATGAACAATCACATAGGCAGCATCACCCTTGAGGCGATGCTGCCTGTGGTGTTCAGTGCCGAACCTCCTGCTGACAGTGGCGTATGGCTACGTAAGATTTGCTTCGAGCGTGGTCGCTTTTACCGTATTGAGGCAGCCAGTGGTGCCGGAAAATCATCATTATGTTCCTATATTTATGGTAGCCGTACTGACTATTCAGGACGACTGTTTATAGGTGATAAAGATGCTGCTACCATACAGCCAGTACAGTGGCAACAGCTGCGCCGTATGCATCTTGCTTATGTGCCGCAGGAACTTGGACTGTTTGATTCTCTCACAGCTCTTGAGAATATCGAACTTAAAAATCGTCTTACAGGATATGCGGAACGTCGTCAGATAGAACGTTGGCTCGAACAGCTTGGTATAGCTGCTCGAGCTGACTGGCCGGCTGCGCGGTTATCAGTAGGTCAGCGTCAACGTGTGGCCCTTATACGTGCTCTATGCCAGCCTTTTGACTTTCTGCTGCTTGACGAGCCAGTCAGTCATCTTGATGCAGTCAATAACCGTCTTGCGGCTGAGATGATAGCTGCTGAAGCTCACCGTCAAGGAGCTGCTGTAATCTCTACTTCTGTAGGAAATCCTCTTAATCTTAAAGATGCTGAAATTCTCCGGCTCTAATTTAATAATATACACCCATCGTGACCAACTCATCCCAGACCCTTCTGCGCCGTCTGCTGCGTGCCAATCTATCGCCGTGGCGTATAACAGGTTTTATAGTATCCAACTTACTTGGCTTGGCCATAATCTGTGCCGGTGTACAGATATATGCCGATTTGCGTGGACTGTTGCATAGTGAAGGCAGTGTAGTAGATACCGGTTATCTTGTGCTCAATAAGCGTGTCACTGCCTCTACTATGTTAGGAGATAGTAATAGTGACTTCACTGGCGACGAGATAGCTGACCTTGAAGCGCAGCCATGGGTGCGTGGGGTAGGTCGTTTCACTGCCAGTGATTACGAAGTGCGTGCCGGCATAGAACAGGGAGGTCGCGGTATGTCGACTATGTTGTTCTTTGAATCGGTACCAGACAGATTTGTAGATGTAAACGCAGCCGACTGGCATTACGAACCAGGACAGAGCGAAGTGCCTATAATAATAGCTAAAGACTATCTTACCTTATATAATTTTGGTTTTGCTGCTGGTGCTGGATTGCCACGAGTCTCAGAACAGGTGATGAGTGGTTTACCTATCACTCTATGTCTCAGTGGCGATAATGGCACTCAGATGCATCTTATGGGACGTATTGTGGGATACTCTGACCGTCTCAATACGGTGCTTGTACCCGAAAGTTTTATGAAATGGAGTAATGCACGTCTCGCTTCTTCTACTTCTGAGAACCCTACACGTCTTATAGTAGATGTCAGTAGTCCCGGCGATGTAGCTATTGCACCATATCTCGAATCTCATGGCATGGAAGCAGCTGGTGACCAGAGTAGTTCGACAGCAAGCTATCTGCTGAAAGTAGGTGCTGGTATCGTTATAGGAATAGGAGTAGTAATTACCCTCCTATCTGTGTTTATCCTATTGTTGTCAATGTCGCTGCTTCTTGAAAAGAACCGTCCTACTATACATGGCCTGCTTCAATTAGGTTACGGATTTGGAGAGGTATCTGCCACTTATCGCCGTGTAGTGACTTTTGCCACTGTGGTGAGTCTGGTGTTTGCCATAATTGCCATAGCTGTTCTGCGTCATGCCTATCTCCCAGTTCTCGAAGCTCTTGATACTCCTGTTGCTACGATATGGTGGAGCATAGGTACAGGAGTGATAGTTTCTGCTATTGCGTTGGCTGTTAACTTATGGTCGGTGTCACGTAAGGTGCATGAGGCATGGCGTTAAGACAAGTAGGAGGGTAGAAGGCTCTGATAATGGCAAAAACACTGTTAAAAGTAAAAAAATAGATATTAAAAATGTTAATTTAGTTAATTAACACTGTTAACGACTGTAAATTTTTTCACAAGGTGGCAGAAAGTATATATTTTTGTCTACCCCTTTGTAAGGGAGAACCATAAAAACTCACAACAAACTAAAAATCAACTGTGAAGACAATACCGCTGTCGAGGTGTAGAGTCCTGACCACACGTGCCGTAACACCTCGCCCTTATAATTCATAATACCCAATAAAGAGAGACAACCAAATACATGTATAACTAAACTCAATTCTTGCATGAAGAACGTATGTTTTCATCTGAATCGGAGGCTATGGGCGATGATGGCCATGCTGCTGTTGCTCGCGCTTCCGGCCATAGCTCAGAAGATTACGGTACACGGCACCGTATTGGATGAGTATGGTGAACCCCTGATCGGAGCGACCGTGATGGAGAAAGGTACAAGCAACGGTACAGCTGCCGACTTTGACGGCAACTTTACCATTACCGTACCGGGTAACGCTATCCTCGTGGTGAGTTACGTAGGTTATGACCCTATGGACGTGCCCGTTGACGGACGCACCGAAATCACAGTCGAGATGAAAGAGAATGCCACAATGCTTAACGAAACCGTTGTAATCGGTTACGGTAGTGTTAAGAAGTCGGATGCTACCGGCTCTGTGGCCATTGTGAAACCCAATGAAGTAGAGGCTGGTCTTGCTACATCAGTACAGGATATGCTCGTCGGCCAGACTCCTGGTGTGGTAGTTACCACTGCCGGTGGTCCTCAAGGCGAAGCTAATATCCGTATCCGTGGTGGTGCCTCGCTTTCAGCCAACAACGACCCTCTGATTGTACTTGACGGTGTGCCTTTGAGCAGTGACACTCCTCTGGGTATGGGTTCACCTCTGTCGATGATTGACCCTGAATCTATCGAGTCAATGACAATTCTTAAAGATGCTTCTGCTACAGCCATCTACGGTAGCCGTGCATCAAATGGTGTGATTCTTATTACTTCTAAGAAAGGTCGTGCCGGCAAGCCTCGCGTAAGCTTTGCTGCCAACTTCTTTGTAGACTATGCACGTAAGAAAACTGAAGTGCTTAGTGCAGACGCTTTCCGTAATCTTGTTATTGACCGCTATGGTGAGGGTTCAGCTGCTGCCGGTTATCTCGGTGAAACCAGCACAAACTGGCAAGATGAAATCTACCGCACTGTATTCAGTTCTGACTATAGCCTTTCAGTAGCCGGTGCATTAGGCGTGCTTCCTTATCGTATCAGTGCTTCGTTTACTAATAACAAGGGTATCATCAAAGGTTCAGAGATGAACCGTACGACTTTTGGTCTTACTTTGACTCCGAAATTCTTTGATGATCATCTTTCAGTAACTGCTAATGCCAAGGGTTTCTATATTCGTAACAATTGGGCTCAGACCGGTGCTATCGGTCAGGCAGTAAGCTATAACCCGACTATTCCTATCCGTGATAATGTACCTATCGTAGGTGGTACAGCTTCTGAGTACGGTTATCTATTTAACGGCTACAACGAGCCTTATACCGTAGCCGGTGGTACAGCTAACCTTGAGAACAACGCTTCTTATAACCCGGTAGCTACTATTGAACAGGCAAAGAGCAATTCTGAAGTATTCCGTTCAAACGGTAATCTGCAGCTTGATTATTCTTTCCACTTCCTTCCCGAACTTCATGCCAACCTTAATCTCGGTTATGACGTGACTAAGTCGAACGACTATAACACTGTTATGGCTAACTCTCACATGGCATGGAAAGACCACAATAACTATGGTGGTGGTTATCGCAACAAGCAGTACGCTTTCCGCAGCAACACTCTTCTTGAGTTCTATCTTAACTACAAGAAAGAAATAGAGTCAGCTGAATCTATGATTGATGCTACAGCCGGTTACACATGGTCACGTGACGCTGCTAACGGTTGGAATTATGGTGCTAGCTCTAACGCTGGTATCGCCACTACTATGGGTCTGCAGCCTGCTGCTTTGACTCCTGAAGGCTTCATACTCAACTTTGATCCTTCTACTGAAAATCAGGTAAACAATCTGTTCCAGGCTGACAGCACTGACAAAGATGGCAACTATCACTGGAAGAACCACCTGCAGCTGCTCTCATTCTTCGGACGTATCAACTATACTTTCAAGGACCGTTATCTGTTCACAGCTACAGTCCGTGGTGATGCTACTTCACGTTTCTCGAAAGACAATCGTTGGGGTGTGTTCCCTGCTGTCGCTCTCGGTTGGCGTATTGACCAGGAAGGTTTCATGGACCGCGCTCGTGGTTGGTTGAGCGATCTTAAGCTTCGTCTCGGTTGGGGTGAGACCGGTCAGCAGGCCGTAGGTTCTTACTACAACTATTTGGCTATGTACAACGTATCTCAGCCCGGTTCTTACTATACTAATGGTGCAGGTGGTTGGTTGATACCTTACTTCCCCGATGGATATAATCCTAAGCTGAAATGGGAGACAACCACTACATGGAACGTTGGTCTTGATTACGGCTTCATGAATAACCGTATCTCAGGTAGCATCGAGTGGTATCTGCGTAACACACGCGACCTTCTTTCGACAGTGCCTGTTCCCGCCGGTTCTTCGACTGTTAACTTCCTGCCCCAGAATATCGGTGACATGCGTAACTATGGTCTTGAGTTCAACATCTCTGCCAAGCCTATCGTAACCGATGACTTTGTATGGACACTCAGCTACAATATTGGCTGGAACCACAATGAAATTACCAACCTTGACGGCAACGAATTCGGTGTCGGTGGTGGTATCGGTGGTACAGGTGGTAACTGTATGATACACCGCGAGGGTTATCCCGCCTTCTCGTTCAATCTTTATCAGCAGGTTTATGACGCTCAGGGTCAGCCCGTCGAGGGTGCATACGTTGACCAGAACGGCGACGGTGTGATAGATACTCATGACCTTGTTGTACGTCACTCAAAAGATCCCAGTGTAACAATGACTTTCGGTTCTAACTTCCGTTACAAGAAATGGGACCTCGGTTTCTCACTGCGTGCTTCTATTGGCAACTACGTTTACGCACAGGCTCTGCGCGGTGGCACAGCTCTTGACGGTGTATTCCGCAACAACCAGCTTTCTAACGTATTTGTTAACGATTTCTACTTCCAGGCTGACCAGTCGTTCTCTGACTACTGGCTGCGCAACGCCTCGTTCCTGCGCTGCGATAACATAACTCTGGGCTATACATTTGATAATCTTATCAATGATAAGCTCAATCTGCGTATCTTCGCTGCTGTACAGAATCCTTTCGTCATCACCAAGTACAAAGGTCTTGACCCCGAGGTATTCAGCGGTGTCGACGGCAACATCTACCCCCGTACTACTTCTTGGTCACTGGGTATCGTAGCCAACTTCTAATCATTACATGATAGAAACGAAAAACATTAAGACAATGAATCTCAAAAAATATTTAATGATTGGCTGTGCAGCTCTTACTTTCGGTTTGAGCTCATGCGTAGGCGACCTTGATCTGGAGCCCAACGATCCCAATCTTGTAAATCCTAACGATCCCGATTTCAAAGCCAACTCTTTGGCTATCTGCTATTCGGGTATCGCTTGCAGCGGTATTTCAGGACCTGGAAGTTCGTATGTAAGCGGTCTTGACCCTGGTACTTCTGCTTATCTGCGTATGATATTTACGCTTGGTGAGTTCCCTACTGATGAGTTAGTATGGCTCTGGTCTGACTCGGGTGTTCCTGAGATTACAGCATGTACATGGGCAAGCAACAATGGTCTGCTCGAAGGTGCATACTATCGTCTTATCGGTCATGTGGCTATCTGTAACCAGTTCCTGGCCAACACAGCTGATGCTACTGATGCCGAGACAAGTGAGATGCGCGCTGAGGCTCGTGTGCTTCGTGCCTATTCTTATTATAATATGCTTGACCTGTTCGGACAGTCTTCGTTCATCACTGAAGAAGCTGCCATTGGTGAGGAGCCGGAACAGGTTTCAAGAGCATGGCTGTACAACTGGCTTGAAGAAGAGCTTGTTGACATCGTTGATAACAAGCTTATCAGCGAGAATCCTATCTACGGTCGTGTAGGTCTTGACGGTGCTGAAGCTCTGTTGGCTCGTCTTTACCTTAATGCTGAGGTCTTCTCAGGCAAGGGTGCTTGGGATAAGTGTCTTAAACGCTGTGAAAATATCATCGCACGTCATCAGGGCGGTGGTTTCCAGGGTTCAGGTCTTGCCAATCACTATCTTTACCTGTTCGCACGTGACAATAACGCTTATATGCCTGGTGGTTCTAACAAGGCTGAGAACGAAATTCTTTTCGGTATAGCTTTCGATGACACCATGACTCAGAGCTACGGTGGTCCTTCCTTCATTGTAGCTTCTACAATCTCAAATACTCACTATATGCCGCGTCAGATATACGGTTGCTCAGGCGAGTGGTCATGTATACGAGGCATCAAGCAGATGGCCGAGAAGTTCTATGGTCTTGACGGTGACGTACGTGATGACCTTTGGCTACGTGGTTACATGCCTGCTGGTGAAAATGCTGACGGCAAGTGGGATGCTGAGGACTACAGTGACGAGTTCAAGGGCTTCAATGAGATTTCTTGGGCAACTGCCGGCGGTAACGCTATCGTCAAATTTACCGGTCGTACCCGCAACGCTGCCGCTGACGGTGGTTGGGATATGACAATGGGTTCTGACGGCAACTGGATCTGCAACTTCCCCGCTACTACATTTGCTTCTACCGACCAGCCTATTATACGTCTTGCTGACATCTACCTCATGTACACTGAGTGCTACGTTAATGGTGGTGTAGGTGAACGTCAGAAAGCTCTTGAGTATATCAACCTTGTCCGTGCACGTGCAGGTGCTCCGGCATACGGTGCTACCGACCTGACTCGCAAGGGTATCATGGACGAGCGTTCACGTGAGCTTTATCTTGAAAGTGTTCGTCGTAGCGACCTCGTACGTAACGGTATGTTCGTAGGTGCTACTCAGACTGTATGGCAGTGCAAGGGTAACCTTGAGAATCTTGAGGGTACACGTATTGCTTCTCATTACGCTCTTTATCCTATCCCGGCAGCCGTACTGGCAGCTCAGCCTGACTTCAAACAGAATCCGGGTTATTAATAAATCCTGTCTTTTAGGTTCCGTTCCGTTACCTCAATGATTACGGGACGGAGCTGTGAAGGTAGCTTAAACTAACAATCAATCAAAAGACTGATGAAAAAGATATTTCATATATTCGCCATCGCCAGTATGGCTCTCGGTTTTGCAAGCTGCGACGAGACCTGGGATGACAACCCGGTGCTCAAGACACATGACGGGGTTATTACCTCTTCATTCCTCAATGAGCCGGTGATGCAGGACCAGAGCATCATGCTCACTCAGACTAACGGTACCGGAACTTTCCACTTGACCTGCTCACAGCCTGACTTCGGCTATGCTGCTATTGCAACTTATAAGGTACAGGTGTCATTGTCTCCGGAATTTACCGACTATCGTGAGATTACTCAGGCTTTCTATGACTGTGCTCAGATTAATCCTGTAAACAGTGATATGGCCGCTGCTCTCGAATATCTGGCTGGTGTACAGACCGAGGCAGACCTTCCGTTACCTTATCAGCCTCTCTACATACGTCTTCGTTCGTTTATAGCTCAGGATGAAGCGCATACTCAGTATCTCTCAAATGTGGTTAAGTTCAATAGTGTGTCAGCTGATTATCTGGCTATCTGGGTTGCTGATGCTCCTGTTGACATCTATCTGCGTGGTGGTATGAACGGCTGGGGTTCTGAGCCTGCTTGGCGTTTCGTTACCGGTCCCGAGGAAGATACATGGGTAATCAAGAATGTTACGATTCCGGCAGGTACAGAGTTTAAGGTAGCTGATCCCAACTGGGGTGAGATGAACTATGGTAGTTCAGAGAAAGCTGCTCCTAACGAGAAGATAGCTCTGGAATACAATGGTGGTAACATTGTTATGGATGCAGACTTCACTGGTCTCGTACAGCTTAGCCTCGAACAGGGTGTTTACTACTTGACATTCGACGCTTCAAAATAAAACTAACTAATCTTCTCCGAGGGTCTTTTCAGTTTAGGAAAGACCTTCGGAGAGAATAAAAAGCAAACAAAGACACAATGAAAAAATACAGCATACTTTTTCTGGGTGCTCTCGGTCTGCTGGCAACCTCGTGTGATGATAACCACATCGAGCCAGCTAAGCCGCAGCAGAATCCCCAGGAGGAAATTCTGAAGGTAGGTGACATTACTTCGGAGACCGCTGGTGTTCTGGCTTCAGGTTCGCTGACTTTGGGTCAGTATCCCAATTTCGGTGATATGATACCCGTCATGAAACTGGTTAGTGCCGAGAATATGCCTACTGGTGGTGAGGTGCTTTATCATGTTCAGATTTCCAATACTCCTACTTATGATGTAAGTGCTACTCTCACCGCTACTCCGGGCAGTGATGACCTGTATTATGCTGATGCCTACGAATGGAACAACGCTCACGTTGCTATCTTCGGTGAGAGTCAGCGTATACGCACCGTTTACTATCGCGTAGCTACTTTCGTGGAGCTTGAAGGTAGCGATTATCGTTATGACGCTGCTAATTATACAGCTCAGGGACAACTTAAGGAAACATGCATCGATACTGGTGTTGTTACCGAACTGTTTACTCCCGGTGGTGCCAACGGCAATAGTGTAGCTGCCAGTCAGCCTCTTGCAGGTTGGGACGAGACCAACTTCCAAGGCTATGCACATCTCAACGGTACTTTCACACTTGTCAATTCGTTGACAGGTGGTAAGACATACGGTATGGGTGTTGAGGAAGGTACTCTGAAGGAAGGCAATACTCCTATTCCTGTACCCGGTTCTGATGGTCTGTATTGGGTTGAAGTCAATCTGAATGATATGACATATAAGCTGACTCAGATTTCAACTATCGGTATGGTAGGTGGCTTTAACGGTTGGAGCGTAGCTGATGCAGTTGCCTTGACTCCTTCTAAGGACTTCCTGACATGGACTGTTACTGTTAAGGATATGGCTGCTGGCGAATGGAAATTCTGTGCTAACAATGACTGGGCTATCAGCCTTGGTACATCACTTGGCAACCTGACTCAGGGTGGTAACAACCTGCAGCTCGCTCAGAGCGGTACTTATGAGGTGGTTCTGCATCTTGATGATGTTCCTTACACAGCTACAATGACTAAGAAGTAATAAACACTAAGTCCCACATGCAAGCAGCCCCAGATAGATTTCTATCTGGGACTGCTTGCATGTGGGACTTAGTGTTTAAGGTTAGATATGAAACATGGACAGTGCAGTCTAAGTTTCTATTCTAAAGAAGTTGAGGGAGAAGAATGATTATCAGAGTTATCTGAATTTACAGAATTACGAATCGTGGCTATGGCATCTGTAGAGATACCGGTAAATTTTTGTATTATTTCTTCAGATACTCCCTGGTTTATCATGCTTGTAACTACAGATGCTATTCCCTTGGCTACTCCTTCAGCATGACCCTCGGCGCGACCTTTAGCTAATCCTTCTGCGTGCCCTGCAGCGTGTCCTTCGGTGCGACCTTCGGCTAACCCTTCGGCTAATCCTTCTGCGTGCCCTGCAGCGTGTCCTTCGGTGCGACCTTCGGCTAACCCTTCGGCTAATCCTTCAGCGCGCCCTTCAGCATGACCCTCAGCGTGTCCTTCATAACGAGCAGTGGAAAGCACATCGTTCTGCACCATTATATTGTCCATGTGGGCTTCGTATGCCTTGCGCTCACGTGGCGACATGGCCATCACACGTAGCTTTTCCTTCACCTGCTGCAGACCCGGTACGTCAGTGTCATCACGGACCTTCCCGGTCTTGAGATAGGTCATCCATTCGTCAAGGGGACAGTCCGGAATCTTGTCATACTCGTTTATCCTGATGATGTAGTATTCCGGGAACACCTCGCGCGGAAATTTTGGTATGATGACTCCGTCCTCCCTGGTATTGACCCTCAGGTCGGTGCCGGTATGTATACCCCTAAACCTTGTCTGGCCGTGATAGACATAGTCGTCTCCGTGTCCGTAGTCACAGTAGAGTATGCTGATGGAATAGACCTTCTTGACCTGGTCGTATTTGTCGCCGATGTTGATGTGCTCTGTGATAGCTTTCGATGCACCATAAAGTATGCGCTGCAGGTAATGCAGCTGGCGTGTGAGTTGCACTTCCACGATAATCAGGTGTCCCTTGGTGTTCTTAGCCTTTATGTCGACACGGTTGAACTTGTCGTTGCTGGTTTCCTGGTTGGATTCGCTCTCCAGGATTTCTTCAATCTTTACGTCCTCTTCAATCAGCACTGAGATGAAGCCTTCGAGGATATCGAAGTTAGCTTTGTTGCGCAATATGTGTTTGATTGCCCAGTCAAAACTGATGTATAGATTCTCGTTACCCATATTCAATCTGTTTAAATATTTTAGTAATATCACATTTGCGGATACAGTCTTTCAGTAGCTATACTTAGTTATATCCGATAGTTGCAAAGTTAACTACTTTTTTATGATTTCAAAGAATTTAATCATATAAATTTCCATCGCTTAAAATGAGATATATAAAAGTGAATGCAGGTTAATTACGTAATTAACCTGCATTCACTTTTATAGTGTTATTTATAATTTCTTAATCTGACAATTCTCCAACTATGGAAGTCTGGAGGTAATCTGTAATCTGTTCCTTGGTGTAACCGCTACCTATAAGATACATAAGTTTCGTAACGGCTGCTTCTACAGTAATGTCGTATCCGGAAATTACGCCAGCTTTAGTAAGCATATCACCAGTATAATAACGTTTTGACTCTGCACCACCGTTAAGACACTGTGTAACATTATAGATTATCAAGCCATTCTTAATCGCTTCGGAAATCGCATCGAGGAACCACTGTTCAGTAGGCGCATTACCCGCACCAAATGTACGGAGCACTACAGCTTTGATACCTTTGGTTGCAAGCTGAGCTTTGACTACATCTTCTGTTATGCCCGGATAGAGCCACATAACGAGGATATTCGGGTCCATGTTATAGAATGGTTCAAGCGGCAATTTCGTATCGTGACGGAGCAGGAAAGGCTCGTTATAGACAATATGAAGGTCGATAGCTCCAAGCGAAGGATAGTTGAAACTATGGAAAGCCTCAAAACCGGTTGAAGTAAATTTAGTAGAGCGACAGCCTCTGATAATATAGTCTTGGAATGAAATTACCACTTCCTGTATCATAGGATCGCCATTCTCATCTTTTGCTCCTGCGACTTCTACTGCTGATATAAGATTTTCAGTGCCATCTTCACGCACTGCACCGATAGGAAGTTGCGAACCAGTTATTACTACTGGCTTACGCAGATTTCTCAACATGAAGGCCAATGCGGAAGCAGTGTAAGCCATAGTGTCTGTGCCGTGCAGTACAACAAAACCATCAAAATCCTCATAGCGGTCTGCTATGTCTTTGACAATCATGTTCCAGTAAGTAGGATTCATATTAGATGAATCAATTGGTTGGGGGAATTGGACACTTTCTATCTCATACCCAAGTTTGCCGATTTTAGGCACATTGTCCATCAGATGTGAGAAGTCAAAAGGTTGAAGTCCGTCAGGTGTTTCGACCATGCCGATTGTACCACCTGTATAAATGATAAGAATTCTTGTTTTTTTCTGGTTTTCCATAATACTTAAATTATATTTTACCGCTTTGAGGTTTACGGTGTCAAGTTTAAATTATTCGTAATACTGTTTGTGAATACCGAATACAAAGTGATTTATTCTTATGATGACAAATACTAGCACTATTGCTACCATAACTGAAATCATCACGAATGGGAACATATTTGTGTGCGAACCGGTAATCATCTCGAAGAAGTTCACAATTACAGGTACCATTGAGATTGCTACGTAGTTAGCAACCTGCAGATAAGCCAAGGCAAGTGTTGACTTTGATTCCTTAACCACGATTTCCGTAGCTTTTGTATAGAAGATTGGCTGAGCCAAACCATTACCAAGACCGACAAGTGCAGAAGCTATTACATAGAGTGCCATTGAGCGTGTAAACACGAACATCAGCAGACCACCTAAAATAAGAGCCGTGGCGAAAATAAATGTACCTTTACGGAATGCCTTCATAGTACCGGTTACAAACAGGCCGATTACGAACATAGCCAGATAGAAGACCGATGTTACAGTCGAAACCTGTTCAGTCGACATGTGATATTCTGGCATCAGATTCGGCAGATAGTAGGCCGGAATTGAAGTGGCGAATACAAAGAAAAAGTAAGCTAAGAGCAACCAAATAGTACGTCCTACATAGAAACCGCCTTTTACAGTCTGGCCTTTGGTAGAGAAACCATCGGCATCGGCTACAGGTATCTCAAGCACTGGGCGCTTTCCAGCCTGCTGTGAAGGAGCCAAATCATCTTTATTGGTGTTGGTATTGGTATCGGTAGCTGGTGTAGAAGTCAGATCGGAGGCCGGTATCTTTTTCAGGAAAGGTATCAGCAAAAGTGATACAACCGGCAACAGATAGACAAGGAATGGAAGGTGCCAACTCTTAGCAGCCAGAAAACCTACCACAAATGTGGCGAGCACAAGGGCTATATTACCTATAGCGGAAATTATACCCATCTGTTTTGTGCGGTACTTACCGGTGAACACATCGGCAATAAGACCTGTCGAGAATGGAAGTATCAGACCACAGCCTGCACCAAGCAGGCAGCTGAGCCAGATAAGAGCTGTAAGCGAACTGGAAGCCATCGAGAGCGCACCTGCAGCTATATAAAGTACAGTACCACCTACGATTACGGTTATTTTATGTTTTGTTTCCGAAAGTTTTCCCGAAAGAAGAACGAACGGAATAATCACGAGGTTTGGTAATACGGTCAGGAGCTGGATCTTGAAATCCGTGGCGTCGCTGAAAATGTGGCGCAGACTTCCTTCAATAGGAGTCACGGCAAGACCCGGCAAATCTACGGCCAATGAGAGTGACCATATAGCGAGGACAACCATCATTGAGATGGGGCCCTTCCCGGTTTTAACTTGCATAATATGTGTTTTTGATAATTTTACGTTGCAGTGAAATGCATCGTTTGTTTACAGCGGAATTAATTAGTCTACGATAGTTACTATATCCCCATTAAAGACACCAAGACCAAGCTTTTTCATTATGGCCTTTACGGCAGCCTGGGCCTTGACAGAATTGCCGGCATTATCCAACGGTGGTGCAAAGGCAGCCACACCAAACAGACCAGGCATCACGCCAAGTACTCCACCACCGACACCGCTCTTGGCTGGTATGCCGGAAGTGTACATCCAATCACCGGTATTCTGATAAAATCCGACTGATGAAATAAGAGTTGTTATTTTGGGAGCGAGTTCACGTGCAAAGACTTCCTGTTTCGTAACAGGATTGGTACCGCCATTGGCTATTGTAGCTGCACATATAGCGAGCTGTGCTGCTGTAATACCTACAGAACACTGGCGCGTATAAAGATCCAGACTCATCGGCACATCATCATAGATACGGTTATAGTTCTTCAAGAGCCATGCTATGGAACGATTTTCAAAGTTAGTATCCGATTCCGAACGGTAGAGTTCGTCAATGACTTCTGCTCGGCTACCACAGAGTGCTTCAAAATTGTTGATGATATTTTCCCATTTTCCCCAAGAGTCACCTTGAGGTTTAACCATAGAACAAGCTGTTATGGCTCCTGCGTTCACCAAAGGTGTCGAGGGGTGGTCATTCTCCAAAAGAATAGCGAATATAGAATTGAAAGGAAGACCTGTTGCGTCGGCACCAATCTGTTTCAGTACATCTTCCGCACCCCATTGTTTAAGAATAAGTATAGCTGTCAGTACCTTCGATACAGACTCGATACCGAATTTATATTCAGTATCACCTACACTTATGGTTGTGCCGTCAAGCAGAGTCAGGCTGATACCAAAAAGGTTAGGATTGACATTGGCCAGATAAGGTATATAATGGGCGTTTATACCACCCTTTATATCCTTACATTCTTCGTAGGCTTCCTGCACAGCTTTCTGTATCTGAGCCTTAGTGAGTTTAATTTCCATAAATGTGTGTTTTAAATAGTATTTAGTGGTAGGATTATTAACAATAGGAAAAGTTATCAGGAATAGATAAGTGTCTTCGTAATATCTTTATTCACGTACTTGTTCTTGCTAATATACTTACAATTTTTTAACAATATAGAGCTAATATAGTTCATTTTAAGCCTCATTTGCCTTACAAATTGTTATTTTTATCTTTAGTCTAAGTTTACTTTTTTCTTGAATTAACATGAAAAAATACACAATATCACACACTCATGATACATTCAGTGTGTGATATTGTGTATTTTGATAGTATCTCTTAAAAAGATAACTTATGGTATATGTCAGCGACGTATTACCTTGGCAGTGCCGAGACTACGACCCTCTTTTGAGACATTAAGCAGGTATAGACCGGCTGGTACATCAGGATAGATTTTTAGAGTTTCACCTGTTCTGACTGTAAAATCATTTGCTAACACACGTCGACCTTCATTAGTGAAAAGCGATATTACAATATGTCCGTCTTCCGGAGCAGTAATACCAATTTCAGACTCAAAGAAGGTTGGTGCGACTAACAAGTTATTTGAGGCTTGTGAGACACTCTCTATACCATTTTGATTGAAACGTAGAATAAGGTCACCGTGAGCTTCACCATATTCGTTGGCTACAGTAAGATGTACCGGATAATCGTCAGCATTAGCTCCGGTATTGGAATATGACAGACGTACATAACCTTTTGTAGCTTCATTTTCAGTCTCAACTATTCTTGCTCCGGGTGCCAGCCATGATACGGTAGGTGTAAGTTCAAATGCATTTCCCTTTACAAAAGGACAACCTGTGCAGTATTCAGGTTGACGCCATAGAAGAGTCCCTTGTCCTTCTACTTCTGTATCTTTATAGGTATGCATACCGGCCTTGAATGTATTTTTACCAAGATTGGTAAAGAGACCATCGTTATCCGCATCTGTCTCAAAGTCAAAGTAACCTATGAGACCAGAAGGCAAAGCCGTGGGGTTGATGTCATGCATAGCAATTACAACGTCTTCTTCAGTCAGTGCCTTTTCCCATACCATGAAATTGTCGGCGTTACCACGTACAGAACCGGTTTTATGTACATAACCACCCAAGGCTACTACATTCTCGTATTTCCATTCCCATACCGGACCGGCAAAATCTACTTCTCCAGTCTTCTCTTTATCACCGATGCTCCATGAGGTAACTGTCTGTTTTTCGCCGTTGATGAAGAGGGCAGGTTTTACGGCACCAGCTTCATTAAATTCGAAAATGTAAGCTATATGATACCATGCTCCGGGAATCAGCTTCATATCATCGAAACGATAAGTGGCATTTTTATCTGAAGCCATACGTATTGTAAAGGCCTCACTTCTGCCGTCTTCAGTCAGAGTATGCCAGAACCAGCCCCAGTTATTGACTGACCATGGGTCACCCTTATGACGGATATTGAGTATATGGCCTGCTTTATGACTAAAGCTTTCCGGTTTGAACCAGAAACTTACACTGAACGAATTTTTTTGATCTAAGCCTGTATCCTTGAAGCGGAAACCAAGCCCGTCGTTACCGATATATACTCCACGTGACATGGTAGCACTACCTGGCTTGATGCTGTAGACAAGTTTAGGTTCGGTAGTATCGGATATATAAGTTTCAGTAGTTTCAGAATTATCAGCCGGAGTAGCATCTAAAGCATACAAAGAGGTAATAACCGGTATGTCACCAGTGTCTTCACCAGTAATCTGAATATAACCTTTCAATATCCGTGTGGCTTCTGTACGAGTCTCACCATCTTGCTCCATACCTTTTACAGTCAGGTCGTATATGCCGGGCACGGTAAGCCCATTGGTCACGGCAAGAGATTTTGATGCAACTGAAGAGGCAACAGTCTGACCTTCATTATTAGTTATCGTCCAGTCTGCCACTTCGTGAGCAGCATCGGCGTATGCTACTGTAAAACTTTCCTGGGGCTTAAGTATGTTTTTTGAAAGTATGATTTCGTCTGAAATTTCATAACATTCGCCAGTAGATTGCCATTCACCCCAGCTTATATCACTTTCTGTAGTATGGTCAAGTGCAAGAGCACTGACGCCGAATCGCACATCAGCTTCAGAAGTGCCAGTATATGGTGATGAAAATATTAGTCCTGCCCATGAAGTAGTCATACCCATTAGCACTGGCTCACATTTCTCCTGCTGATAATAGAGCTTAAACAGTGAGGTGTTGACATCTATGTTATAGCACACATCATCTCCTTTATCGTTAGGCATATTGAATATTATCTTACCGTCAACTCCATCGTGTCGCGCGGAGAGCAGCTGTGTGCTTTCAACAACCGGTGCATCTACTTTTGCTTTAAGAGCCTCCGGACGTTTGATTGAAAATTCACCTAAGCGGATGTCAAGGTCTGAAGCATTAAGGAAGTGTAGTGCTACCATAGCTATTTCACTGCCAGCGGGCATACTAAAGTCAGTACCGACAGTAAAGGTCTTTTCAATCCATTGACCGGGTATGATGTCGGTATTCATTATCTGCATGGCATTTTCAGCTATAGTCTGTCCTTCGTCACCTTTAAGCGACATAGCAAGAGAAGCATCTGCCGTACCGTTAAGTAGTTTATAACGGAAAGTAATTTCGTCGCCTTGTTCAAGTGGAAATTCTGTTTTAAACAAATGCAGATATTCCTCTGGTGACGAACCATAAACACGTATCGTAGAGCCACCCATCCATGCATCGTCCCAGACAAATTCAGCTTTCAAACCGTCTGTCACAATATCATTCGCCTCACGGCCGAGGAATTTTGAAGAGAACCACCACTGCCATGTGGGAAGGTAGTCCTGCATGGCTATGTTGTACCATTCCGCATTGTGACTACGAACGCCTCTATAGTTGAAGAAATGTCCGTTGCCAAGATTAAAGTATGTAATGAACGGTTCGTCAGATAGATTCCATTTGAGTGCCGAACGAGCGGACATCATTTTAGACATACCGGAAAATTCGGTATTGGTTGCGGAATATATCAATGAATTGACAGTAGGATGAACAGCAATAGGATTATGTGACCCGTTTGTAAACCAATTCAGCATACGGTTGAGGTAAGTACGCTGATGCTGTTCAGGTGATGAACCCTGTTCTGCACGACTCTCAAAGAACATATTCTCTGCGTGTGCTCCCCACAGACCGATAGACACAGGATACTTTTCAAGAAGTGTCCATATCTCATCGTTGCCATTGTGAGGTTCGCGACCTTGCATATTGATACCACAGTAGATATCAAGAGGTGTACGCTCACATTTATTGGCATTCCTGACAATCTTAGAAAGAGTCTGTTCGAAATTCCAGTTATAATTCAGAAACAGCGATGTGCGTATATTATCGCCATAGCCCCATATATCTTTATTATGGCTATCAAGCCCACGGTCAAATGTGATTGTACCATCCTTGTTAGTACCATCATACCAGATGAATTCAGTCAGCGGATTGCGACCGTTCTCTTTCATGATGCGTACTGTATTCTCATGTAGTTCGCACAATGAAGTAACTATTGACGACACGCTGTTGAACTCAGAATTATAGCCGATACCATCAACTCCATAATACAGTAGGAAGTCAGCCAGTTTCTCCGGCCCAGCTTCTGCTAACTGGATAAGTGCCTCTTTCCATGTCGAGGATAGGCGACCGTATGGTATTGAAGCCAATACACTGACGGGTACACCGTTCTTATGGGCTACATCAGCGAATCCACCTGGCATACGCACCAGTGGAGTTGACCAGTTACCGTAATGTGTGACATAAGACCACATTGGAAATACCTCACTATCAAACACTCCGTCCGGTAGCGCATTGAAGGTTTCATTATTTACTGGTACCCAGAATATAAGTTTCTTATCTGTAGACTCATCGAGCTCTGGATTAACCTGTGTTGCTGTATTACGGAAACGCTCGTGCGGTCTCACACGCGAAATGAAGAAGTTATCATCGTCACTCCACTTCTGTCCCTTTTCCCAGTTCTTGAGAGCCGCTGGAAAGTCAGACCCACATACACCCTTTTCCACATATCCATTACGAATGTGTTGAGCCCCTACCGTCAATGGTACACCTGCCAGTAATAGGCACAATATCTTACTAAATTTCATGATAATAAGTTTGGTTAAAAAATAGCTGTAGATAGAGAACAACAGCTTATGAAAGGCCAAAAATAGAAAAACTTGCCGATAACGACAAGTTTTTCCGATTGTTTCGTATGAAATACGTCTGCTTATTGCTTATTCAAGGTGAAGTCGGTTTTGCCGATTTCGAGCGTCATGGTAGTACCCTGAATCTTTATATCGTCAAGTTTATGAAGCGATACAACTCGTTTACGTACTTCTTCGGTAAAGCTGCTATCTATATTCGGAAGGATTTGTGCCTTCAGCGAATCAAGTTCTGATACCGGTTTATCAGTCAGTACAGCATATCCGAGTGCTACTGAAGCAGGATCAACAGTTACGTTTACTGAAGACGCATCTATGGTAACAAGGATTTCATCATCGTCCTGTGCATTCCATGTGCCCTTTGCGCTAACCTTTACATCAGCCGTAGCATCGAAAGGAACATCTACCGATTGTGAGCTGACAGCCTGGCTGACAGAATATACACCAGAGAAACTCAACTGACCACCGTTCTTAACCGACGCATCAGGTGTAAAGGTAAACGACGGAGCAACTGAATTGATTTTAGCTCCCATAGGCTGAGCGTCATTAGTGTGTGGTTTATCCTTATGATGTTTTTCCTTTGCAGAAATCACTGTTGTATTGCCTGACCAGACACCTTCAACCTGTGAAGCAAGTTTAGCACTATCGTCACAAGACACGATACCAACACTCACCAGAGCCCCTAATGCGAGATAAACTAATTTACTCATCTTTTTCAAATTTTAATTAATACAAAACTTATCTTTTTTCCCTTTCAACTTTGTATTCGTATATTCAGGAAATAGAACACTTATTCTATAGTTTAATAACGTAAGAAGTAATTATTTGTTTTATAATTCTTTCTCTGTAATAGAATAAGATGTTTGTATTACTTAAAATTTTTAAGAGGTGTTTATCTTGAATTAGACATTATGGTCATTGCTATTGTTTATGGCAGCTTCCATAAACGATTTGAAGAGTGGGTTGGGGTGTAGCACCGTAGATTGGTATTCGGGGTGATACTGAGTGCCGACAAACCATTTGAGGGTGGGGACTTGCACTACCTCCACGAGTCCTGTCTCTGGGTTCTCGCCCACACATTGCAGTCCGGCTTCCTCGAAGCGGGCGCGGTAATCGTTATTAAACTCAAAGCGATGACGATGACGCTCGCTTACCACTTCCTTGCCGTAGGCGATAGCTGGGATTGAGCCCTCCTTCAGGCGGCAAGCGTAAGCGCCGAGACGCATGGTGCCTCCTTTGTCTGACACGCTTTTCTGTTCCTCCATAAGGTCGATGACGTTGTGGGGAGTATGCGGATTCATTTCCGTGGAGTTGGCGTCAGTAAGCCCAAGCACATTGCGGGCATACTCAATCACCATGCACTGCATTCCGAGACAGATGCCGAATGTGGGCATGTCGTGTTCGCGACACCATTTGAGGGCGATAAACTTACCTTCAATTCCACGCTGTCCGAAACCGGGGGCAATGATTACACCGTCAAGGCCAGCGAGTTTTTCGCCTACATTGTCAGGAGTAATCTTTTCGGAATGTATATAGATGAGTTTGAGCTTGTGGTCAAGATATGCCGCAGCGTGCATAAGCGACTCGCTGATTGACTTATAGGCATCTTGAAGCTCCACATATTTCCCGACAAGACCTATGGTGACCACTTTTTCGGAGGTCTCGAGGTGATGGAGAAATTTATTCCAAGCAGCGAAGTCCGGCTCTCCTTGATTTTCAAGTCCAGTGAGACGAAGCACGAGGTCATCGAGGTGTTGCTCGTGCATCATTAAGGGCACAGTATAGATTGATGGGGCGTCAAGACTCTGTATTACAGCATCTGGAGCTACGTTGCAGAACTGTGCTACCTTTCGGCGCATCTGTAAGGGAATGTCTTTTTCTGTACGCAGAATCAATATGTCGGGCTGTATACCAATTGACTGAAGCTGCTTCACGGAATGTTGGGTGGGTTTCGTCTTAAGCTCCTGAGCTGCCTTCAGATAGGGAATATAGGTAAGATGAATGCTGAGCGCATTTTTACCTAACTCCCATTTCAGCTGTCGCACTGCCTCAAGGAAAGGCGTTGACTCTATGTCGCCCACTGTACCGCCGATTTCGGTGATTACAAAATCATATTTGCCGGTATTGCCGAGTTTCTTGATGTTCCGTTTGATTTCATCGGTGATGTGAGGAATAATCTGGACGGTCTTTCCGAGATAATCACCGCGACGCTCTTTATCAATGACAGCCTGGTAGATTCTTCCGGTTGTCACGCTGTTGTCGCGAGTAGTGTGAATGTCAGTAAATCGCTCGTAGTGTCCGAGGTCAAGGTCAGTTTCATGACCGTCGACAGTAACGTAGCACTCCCCATGTTCGTATGGATTGAGTGTACCAGGGTCAATGTTAAGGTAAGGGTCGAATTTCTGGATAGTTACTGAATAGCCTCTTGAAAGGAGGAGGCGTCCAAGCGAGGATGATATAATTCCTTTTCCGAGTGAGGAAACCACTCCACCGGTTACAAATATGTATCTTGTCTCCATGAATAAAAGTATTTGTCCGGGCTACAAAAGTACAAAAAATATCAACACCCCTAACAATTCCGCTTGAAAAACTTAAAAATTAACGAAAAATGCCATTTTTTTTGACAAGAGAACAAAGATACAGAAATTTCTTCTTGCGGTTTGTCTCCAAGATAGTAATTTTTTCTTGACTTATATTGATTCTATATTTTTTGATAGTGAGAGGGTATAAAAACAAAATACGATTGTTTTATTACTGAAACTAAAGGAAAGAATAATATAATTAAATGTACTATATTTCAGATATTTAATGATGAGATATTTTGATTTGCTTTCCGATATTATTTGTTATTTTGCCGTTATTTTGTTACCCGTTTGTTACCCAAGTATCAAAAATAGTTTGTACCTTTGCAGTGGTAACAATAAATAGTAACAAATATGGCAAGACCAAAAAAACAAGTCAAGGCTAAAGAGCCGATACGACTTAGAACAAAGGCACTCTCCAATGGCAATCAATCCCTGTATCTGGATTATTACCAGAACGGAAAGAGGGAGTATGAGTTTCTGAAATTGTATCTGATACCAGAAACAACCACACAGGCTAAGGCTGCAAACGCCAATACCCTTAGAACCGCCAATGCAATCAAAGCACAAAGATTGATTGATATTACCAACGGCAAGGCTGGAATCAAGACCGCTAACAAGAGCCTGTTGCTCTCTGATTGGATTAAGACAATTATCGAGCGTAAAAGCAACAAGGTATCTGTATCTTCAATTAAAGGATTTAGCCGTTTGAATCAACACCTAAGTAAGTATGATGCAAGCGTGATGTTAGTTGATGTCGATAAGCAATTCTGTATTGGCTTCACTGATTATCTTAGAACGGCTAAATCCCTAAAGGTATCAAAGAAAGAACCTAATAAAGAGCCTAAAACGCTTTCCCAGACCACACAGGCTGAAATGTTTAATGCTTTATCACTCGTGCTGAATGAAGCCGTTAGAGAGGGCTTAATTCAATCCAACGCCACACGCCAACTTTCCAACACTGAAAGAATAAAAGCACCAGAAAGCACACGTGAATATCTCACAAAGGAAGAATTACAACGGATGATTGAAACCCCTGTAAGCCCACAAGCACAGGAAGATAAAAACGCCTTTCTATTCTGTTGCTTTTGTGGATTACGTCACTCTGATGTATCAGCATTGAGGTGGGGAGATATTGTTAAGGATGGAGAAAAGGTGTATGTAAGTATTATCCAAAAGAAAACTAAGCAGCCTATTGTTGCACCTCTTTCCAATAAGGCTATTTCATACCTACCAGAAAGAAACGGCAAAAGTGATGATGAGAGGGTGTTTGAAATGCCTAAGCAAGGTGTTACCAATAAGAGATTAAAAAGATGGGCTAAGGATGCACACGTAAATAAAAACGTCACTTTCCACGTTAGCCGTCACACGTTTGGCACAATGATGTTAACGGCTGGAGCAGACCTTTACACAACGTCAAAACTTATGGGACATACAGATATTGCCGTCACTCAGATTTATGCAAAGATTGTTGATAAGAAGAAAGAAGAAGCCGTGAATCTATTAGACAATCTGTTTTAATCGGTGGGAATCCCCCTCTCCAGAATGGGGAGGGGTACCCCCCTAAAACGTGATTAGTCTTAACGCTACCTCAACCCCAATTTTTTTATTTTATGAAAATTTCAGAAATCACTAAGTATATAGAAACATTACAATTTGTTTGTGATGTATTATTTGATGATTCTATCAATAATGCAGTTGATATGACGTATGGATTAAGTGATTCACTTGATAGAATAAATACTCTTGACTTTGGTGTGTTGATGAATGAATCAATGCAGCCAGAAGTGGGAATAATGTGGAATAAACTAATGGAAGTGAATCACAGAAAATGTGAGCAACTCAGCAAGATATGCTTTTCAGTGTTGACGTTGGAGAGACTGAAAGAAAGAATGGCTATAATTTATGAGCGTATCCCACTTATAGAGTGTATTGACAATAAACCCGTTGGAGGTTCTTCAATCTACAATGATTTTGATTTGATGAAACAGTTATTGCAGTCCAATGTTGAGACTTTGGATATTCCGTTTACTAAATGCAAAGATGTAATAGAAATGTTTTGTGATAGATTTTTTGAATTTCAAAACATATTTTCCGATGAGAATAAGCAAAGTAATATCCAAAGAACCAAGGAGCAAGTAAAACAATTAACCGCTGACATTAAGGACTCAATATTGCCAACAGAACTTTCAACTCCAGACGCTATGGAGATATGGGATAAGGCAAGGAAAGCTGATTGGATAAACGATGATTACACTTTCAAAGGAACTAAATATCAAATGGCCTATGCTGCTGAAATAATGGGGAGAGCATTAGGATTAAAACCCAAATGGAAGCCGTTTGAAATATTGTGGGGATATAAGTATTTCCCTCAGACAAGGCGAGAAAGTAAAGAAAGAATAGGTAAAGTGGAAAGAGAAAAAGATATAGAAGAAGTATTTTCTATAAGTAAGTAATACAATAATTTAACTCCCTATATAGGCACTATCTTAGGCACTATATAGGGATATTTTCTTTTCCGTTGATTATACTTTTGTGGCATAAAACATAATTTTATTATGGCACAAGAGATACATAAACAATCATCGACAATCGCCACCGAGATGATGGCGTTATGTCAGAAGCCGATATTAACGGCTAAGGAGATGGCAACTTATATGGGGATTAAACTAAGTACCCTGTATAAAATGACACACAACAATGTATTGCCGTATAGCAAGCCCAACGGAAAGATGATATTCTTTGACCGCGTGGAGATTGAAAATTGGATGAGGTCTAATCGCTATGCCACACAACAGGAATTAGCACAACAAGCGGCAGTTTATTGCCAGAAAGGAGTTGACCTATGAATCCAGAAAGGAGTTGGCCTATGAATGAGGTGGTAATGTACGCTTTTTTTGAGCGTGTTCTTTTGAAGCCTAATGGAGAGCCTTATAAACAACCTAAATACACGGCTCAAAAGGTATGGGGCAAATATACACCGATGCAGTATCTTATTGGTAAGGATGGTAAAATATCTGTAGTGCTTCAAGATTCTAAAACAAGCGGAAGCAAGGACAGCACCTCGACTCCACCAATGAAGTTACAGGCTAAAAATAGTATCAATCTTACAGGCCTTCACAACTATTACACAGGATGTGAATTGTGTGAGTATGCTTATGGTAATCCGTACAAGCCAAAAGATGAAACTAAATTTAATCCATTCAAGGATAATCTTAAA
>CAYNUE010000027.1:0-22366 GCA_964400325.1 uncultured Sangeribacter sp.
AACTGCCAGATTTTCAGGTAGCCAAGAACAAAGCGTCAATATACGCTTTTCTTAATATGTTATTAGAATCCCACTTACCGTAATGAACACTCCTCTGAGTCTCACTCCCACAGCGTGGAAATCCAAATGCAAAATTACTAAAAAATTTGAGATATTCTTTCTCTCTGTCAAGTTTTTACACCTATACTTCGAAAATTCCTACTATTGAACGATACATGAAGTTTACCCTACGTTGTTTTTCACTATAATCTCCAAGACTTCGTTGAGCTTGTCTAAAAGAAGGCGTTTGATATAATTAGCACGATCTTCGAGGGAAGTTAGGCTAACATTTGGTGCAAGCAATAAAACTACGGCGTGCGTAGGACGGTTATTATTATAAAGAGGTATATGGACAGAACTCTGTGCCCAGAGAAAAAAGTATCTCCGGAACATAATTGCTAAAGATAAATATTGCTAAAGCCAAACCCTTATGAAATTAACCAAGATAGTCGCCACTATATCAGATAAGCGATGTGATGTGCCATTTTTGCGTGAGCTTACCGAAGCTGGTATGAATGTTGTGCGTATGAATACAGCACATCTTGAGTATGACGGATTTAAGAGAATCATTACTAATGTACGTGAGGCCAATTCAGATTTGGCTATAATGATTGACACTAAGGGGCCTGAAATTCGTACTACACGTACTGTGACTGGCGAACCGTTAGATTTCCACGCTGGACAAGCGCTCGAAGTTGTAGGCAATCCTGACGGTCTGACTTCAGAACAGGTCATTTTCCTTAACTGTGAAGATATAGCTCGTTATCTAAAACCTGGCAACCGACTTCTTATAGACGATGGAGAATTAGCTTTTACAGTTACAGCTGTAGAGAATAATCGTGTAAATGTACGCACTGAAAACGACGGTCGTCTCGGTTCGCGCAAATCAGTCAATATCCCCGGTGTAGCTATACCATTACAGTCAGTTACAGAACGTGACAGACGTAACATAGAGTATGCTGTCGAATTAGGTGCCGACTTCATAGCCCACTCATTTGTGCGTTCTGCAGAAGATGTACACGCTGTTCAACAGATACTTGATAGTCTGGGCAGTGATATAAAGATAATATCAAAGATAGAGAATCAAGAAGGCATCGATAATTTCGATGAAATTTTAGCTGCTTCTTACGGTATAATGATAGCCCGTGGTGACTTAGGTATAGAAGTAGCTGCAGAACGAATACCCGGTATACAGCTTGAAATGATACATAAGTGTATCACGGCTCATAAACCCGTAATAGTTGCAACCCAAATGTTGCACTCAATGATAGAACATCCAAGACCTACACGTGCAGAAATAAGTGATGTTGCCGGTGCTGTCTATCAGCGTGCTGACGCCATGATGTTGTCAGGTGAGACAGCCTCAGGTAAATATCCTGTCGAAGCGGTACGCACTATGTCGCGTGTAGCTCGCGAGGTAGAACGCTCACAAACCTTCAAGCTCGAAGTTCCCCCATTGGTAGATAAAGATGTAGCCTCTTTCCTATCACGCCAGGCAGTGCTTTCTGAACGTGAAGTAGGTACACATGCTATCCTTACCGACGCTTATCACGGCCAAACGGCACGTTTCATAGCTTCATTCAGAGGCACCAACCCTACTATAGCTGTATGTTATAATAAATCAGTACAACGTTGGCTGGCCTTGAGTTACGGAGTACTCCCCTACTGTTTACCCGGTGAGTATGAAGATAGTCGTCATCATCCAGTAATGGCCATGAAACGTCTTGTGGCAGAAGGTCTACTTACCAAAGATGAACGTGTAGCTTATCTGTCGGGCACACACTCAGGAGTCACTTCACTCGAAATTGACACAATAGACGCACTCTGTAAAGAGTGACCGACTCATTAAGAATATGAGAATAAGACTCTGAAGATATATTGTGTGAAGTTTTTGCACAATTCCTATTTTATATTTAACTTTGCGTTCAAACCGGTATACAGTCATACCTGACCGTATACCGGTAACATTTATATCTAACTAAACTTAACCTTATGCAGAAAACTACTACGCTTATCCTACTTGCGGCATCAATGGCTTTCACTGCCAATGCCGCAGAGTTCGAAGATCCTATTTATGAGGCGCCAGAAGGCGAATCAGTACTGCTATCACGTTCCAGTCTTGCCTATACAGCTATGTTAGGCGATATTGTATCTGACCTCAAGGATTACGGTTCTATCGTCGAAATGGTAACTACACCTGAAGGTGAGGTTTACCTTAGCAATCCTATATCACAGTATCCTCTTCCGACATGGATAAAAGGTACTGTTGATGGTGACAAACTTACCATAAAAGGCCCACAGCCAGTTTACTCTGAATGGAACTATGATGACGAACTGGTGTACTATTATGTAGTACCTATGGAGTTTGATCAAGAACGTGGCTGGTTCTTTCCACGTCCTGACATGACGATGACTTTCGACATTGTTGAAGATGGCCTTAAAGAAACCGTCAACACTACATTGCTGGGTCTCTGTATCGAAGTAGAATCGTATGACGAGAGCGGTAAATTTGAAGGCTATACTTACACATGGACTGGTTATGGTGACTATCGTATAGCTATGCAACGTCCCACAGGCGTACTGCAAACTGCTCCTGAAGGACTTGAAATCCAGTCATGGGCCATGTCATCTGAACTGGGTAATCGTTTCGTTAACGTAGCCGTTGGTGAGGAGGAAATCTTTATACAGGGTATTAATGCCGATACTCCCGACGCATGGATAAAAGGTACACTCAGCGGTGACATGCTGACAGTAGACCCTACCTTCCTCGGTCCTAACTTCAGCACTCTTCATTTTGACTATGCCATCGGTGCTTATGTCGAAGAGGTATGGGATGAATACTATGAAGAATTCTCATATAGCGTTGATTTCGTACCCGAAATTGTCTTCACTTATAATGCTGAAGAACGCTCACTGTTCCTCGAAAACAATATCGTTTTCAATCATACTGATGACTTGACTGTCGCTAATTTCAACACTTACCTTCAGTCAGCTTCTATAATGTATCAGAACCGCAATCCGGAGGCAGCTCCTGCCACTCCGATACCATATTGGCTTGAAGATTACGGAATGGGATTAGTATTTGAGTTCGACGTTCCCAATATTGATGTAGACGGTTGTATGCTGGATACCGACCGACTTTACTATAATATCTTCGTTAATGACGAACTGCTCACTCTGACTACAGATATTTACTGGGATCACGAAGAGGACATGGTAGATATACCTTACAACTTTGAAAGCTATGATATATTCACCGCAGATACATGGCATTCTGTATATCTCTACGAGGACCCCATCAATACACTCGGTGTACGCAGTGTCTACATCAACGAAAATGGTGAGAAGGTTTATAGCGACATAGCTTCGATAGTAACCGAAACATCAGTTGATAAAGTTGCTGACACCCGTGAGATAGCCAACCGTACATACTTTGACCTTCAGGGCCGTCGTATAGTTGAACCGGAACAAGGTCTCTACATAGTACATACTACCTACACTGATGGCACTTCTTCAGTGGCTAAAGCTGTAAAACGCTAATTCCTCTTACATAGACGTACAATCAATATTATTACAAATACAGACTGGCGAAGCAAGTGGCAATACCCTTGCTTCGCCAGTCTGTATTTGTAATAAAGGTAAAATCTCTACTAAACAGCAGCATCAAACGACTTGATAATATGAAAGTTTTTCGTTAAATTTGCCGTCTATCGGGTTAAACCAAAGTTTTTAATTCTTTTATTTTCTTATCAAGCTTTCGCTATAGCGAGTGCCATAAATCACAACCAATTATGTTTTCAGCAGATACCTATCGTCAGCGCCGCGCTGCTCTTCGTAAAGCCGTAGGCAGTGGAGTATTATTATTCTTAGGCAACGACGAATCAGGCATGAATTATGAGGATAATACTTACGATTATCGTCAGGATTCCTCATTTCTTTATTTTTTCGGCCAACCATACGCCGGACTCAATGCTATAATTGATATAGATAATGATCGCGAGATTATATTCGGTGACGAACTGTCTATTGACCATATTGTGTGGATGGGCAATCAACCTACCCTACATGAAAAAGCTGCTCAGGCTGGTATAACTGAGACACTGCCGGCTGCCGACCTAAAGCCTTATCTTGATAAAGTTGTTGCCGGAGGGCGCAGAATACATTATCTCCCGACTTACAGAGGTGACAACAAAATAAAGCTGTTTAATCTGCTCGGTGTACGTCCCGGTACTGAACAACCATCGGAAGAGTTTATACGTGCGGTCGTAAACCTACGCAATCATAAAACAGATGAAGAGATAGCTGAAATTGAAAAAGCTTGTGATGTCACTGCCGATATGCATATCACAGCCATGAAGATGTTACGCGAAGGTATGCGTGAATGTGAAATAGCAGCAGCCGTAGAAGCAGTAGCCCGTAGTCGAGGCTGTCGTCTGTCATTCCCTACGATAGCTACTGTCAACGGTCAGACTCTGCATAATCATGCGTATAATAATATCGTCAAACCCGGGGATATGTTGCTTCTGGATGCGGGTGCAGAAACAGCCGAAGGATATGCAGGCGATATGTCAAGCACAATATGCGCAGGTAAAAAATACACACGTCGTCAGAAAGATGTTTACGATATTCAGGTAGCAGCTCATCGTGCGGCAGTAGAGGCTTTACGTCCTGGAGTACCGTTTGTTGATGTTTATGAGTTAACAGCACGCACAATAGTAGAAGGTCTCACCGATCTTGGTGTCATGCGTGGCAACCCCTACGATGCTGTAAAGGAGGGAGCTCACGCTATGTTCTTCCCGACTGGGCTCGGGCACATGATGGGTATGGACGTACACGACATGGAAAGCTTAGGTGAAGTTTTTGTAGGATACGACGGCAAACCTAAAAGCACTCAGTTCGGACGTAAATCACTGCGCCTTGCACGTCCGCTCGAACCCGGTTTTGTACTGACTATCGAGCCAGGTGTCTATTTCATACCCGAACTTATGGATTATTGGGGTGCCACACGTCACTTAGGAGATTTTATCAATTATGACCGTCTCGATACATGGCGTGATTTTTCAGGCATACGTAATGAGGAAGATTACCTCATTACTACCGACGGAGCCAGACGTCTGGGTAAAAAAATACCGCTTACTACCGAAGAAGTCGAGGCTCTACGTTGAAATCACGACGTGAGTCTGCAATTCACTTCCTGATTCTTTTATGAAATTTGTACATACGAGTGACTGGCATCTCGGCCATCAGCTCTATAACTACGACCGTAGCGATGAGTTTGCCGAGATGCTGGAACAGATTATCAATATTGTTACCACCGAAAAAGCTGACGCACTACTTGTAAGCGGTGATGTCTTTCACTCATCGGTACCACCACTGTCTGCTCAGCGCATGTTTGCTGAAGCACTGACACGTCTGCGCCGACGCTGTCCCGATACAGCTGTAATAATCACAGCAGGCAACCATGATAGTGCTTCACGCCACGAAATATTTGCTGAACCTTGGCGTGAATTAGGGATCACTATGATAGGCCACATAGGGTCAGGTGAATTTGACAACATACTTGACCGACTCATAATACGACTGCCTCAGGGATTTGTAGCCGCTGTACCATACTGCAACGAGCGTATGCTGCCTGATGGTCTGTTTGAAGCTCTATCACAACGTATTGCAGAACTTAACACTGACCTTCTACCCTCGGTGCTCATGGCTCATACTGCTGTCATCGGGTGTGATGCAACCGGCCATAAAGATGACGGACGCAACGTAGGTGGCATTGATACTGTTGAGGCTGAAACTCTGGCAGCTGATTTCGATTATGTAGCCTTAGGTCATATACATCGTCCGCAGGTTATAAATGGTACCGATGGACGTCTGCGCTATTCCGGAACACCGTTAGCTATAAGCTTCGACGAAGAATATGAACATTCAGTGACAGTAGTCAGTATTGACGCTCATGGCAGCGAACCGGAAGTACACACTGTGCCTATCAAACAACCACGTCCATTGGTAACATTACCAGTCAGTAAAGCACAACCACTTGAAGAAGTTCTGACTCTGTTTGCTGATTATCCTGACTCGTTACCCTCTTATATACGTCTTAATGTACTTGTCGATTCATTTTTACCTCCAGATGCCACAAATCGTGCACGACAGATAGCAGAAAATAAAATGTGTCGTTTCTGTATTATCAATCAGGTGCATTGTGCCGAAAACGATATTCAAGAACAAAGACCAATGACTGTCGAAGAATTTCGTAATCTTGAACCTATCGAAATAGTAAGCCGCTACGCCGAAAGGACCGGCATTGATTTCACAGAAGATATGCGTACACTTTTTGATGAAGTGTTGCTGTCACTTAATGACTAATGACTCTATGCATCTCAGACGACTTACCATACACAACATAGCCTCTATTGAAGATGCTGTCATCGACTTCGAGGCTCAGCCGCTTGCCAATGCCGAAGTGTTTTTGATAACTGGAAGAACCGGAGCAGGCAAATCAACTATACTTGATGCAATATGCCTTGCTTTATATGCTGATACCCCTCGACTTGACACATCTCTTATGCAAGGTACCGTGGAAGCGGCCTCACAGGGAGATGTGAAACTTTCCGACCCACGTGTGATGCTACGACGAAACACCGGTGAAGGTTATGTTGAACTTGATTTCGTCGGTAGCAACGGAATCGAATATCGCGCATGGTGGGGTGTGGCGCGTGCCCGTAAAAAGCCCACCGGTAAAATGCAAAACCGTGAGTGGCGTCTGACACGTCTTGATTCAGATACAGTCTACAGCAAAGTAAACGACATACGTACAGTTATTGCTGAGGCCATCGGATTAGATTTTCAACAGTTTTGCCGAACCACTATGCTAGCACAAGGCGATTTCGACCGTTTTCTCAACAGTCGTGACGAAGAGAAATCAGCAATTCTTGAGAAAATCACAGGTACTCAAGTCTATACCGACATAGGTAAGAAAGTGTATGAACTGACACGTACACATGAAACTACATATAATAACTATCGTCGTAAAACGGAATCTGTAACCTTATTATCCGAAGCAGAGTTCCAACAGTTGATAGATGAATGTGAGACACTGAGAACTAAAGCTACCGCTCTTGCTACTTCACGAAGTACGCTTTATACTGCCTTAGATTGGCGTAATAGAGTCGATGAGCTAACCAAACGTATCAACTCTGTAAAAACGACACTCAGTCTGGCACAACAGGCCTTACATTCACCTGAATTTGAAGCCAATGAAAAAATATTGGCTGATAGGCAAGCTGCTGGCGAAGCACTTGCATTGCTAACACGTAAGGAAGAAATTATTAAGGAAGCAGAGCGTCAGAAACATAGTCTTGAGGAACTTGCCGATTATTATGCACGTCTACAGGGTGCCTTAGGGGTGCATGAACGTCGGGTGGCTCGTGAAATGCAAGATGCAGACAAATACAATAAATTATGCGATGAAATAACTGAACTGGAGAAAGAGCTTGAGATTCTTAACATTGATAGCTTACGTGCCCAACGAGAAGCTACTCTAAAAAGCCTTAACAACGTAGTAAGTGCACTGAACAAAGTCAACAATTTTCAGCACGAAAAGAAAAGAAGAGAAAATCTCCGTATCGAGTTGGAAAACATTCGTGTGCGCATAGCGGAAGAGAAGGAGAAAGAATTAATTCTAAAAGGTGCTTTGGCGCAGGCAGCTAAATCCCGTGATAACACTGTGTCACTGTATGAACAACAGCGCATGACAATGGAACAGGCTGCTGTCGATATGCGCAGCACCTTAAAAATAGGCGATACTTGTCCGGTATGCCTGCAAACAGTTACCAATGAACTTCCTCGCGCAGAAGCTATGCAGAGCATGTTCCGAGACACTACCAGACACATGAAGAAAGCACAGGAAGAGTACGACAAACTGACACGTGAGTTGGCGGTCTGTCAGACAACTTCAGCTCAGTTAGGCGAATCTGTGGAACGACTACAACGCGAACTCGACAACGATGAAGCCTATCGTCACCTCGCTGCCGATACTGACAAAGCCTGTGAACTCTGCGGTATAGGGACATATAATGATACTGCTCTCATCAAACTCACAGAACTTGAAAATACTCTTAAGACACGTGAAAAGGCTGACCGACCTATTCTTGACAACGCTGAAAAAATGCAAAAGCAACTTAAGACGTCCAAGAATAAAGCTGACCTTTTACGCAACATAGTATCACAGGCAGAAGCCTCGAACGCTATGTTGACTCTCGAACGCAAAACACTGCGTGAAGTTACTGTGTTGATGCCCGACTGGAAACAGATAACTGCTATCGGCTCCCTATCACCTACCCGATTAGTTGAGAATACCTCTACACTGATAGGTAAAATTCGGAGTACTCTGGAGCTTATCGAGATACAGAATCGCCAACTGCAACAAAATGAACATGAGCTTCAGATTTGGACCGAAGCTAATCCACTGATTACACCCAAGCGTCTCGAATATCTTAAGTCACTCTCCTCTGCCACTCTGGAGCGTATAAAAAACAATATTAAACTCTGCTACGATAACGTCAGTAATGCTGAGACTCAACTGGTCACCCTTGAAAGTCAACTTGCTGAAATATTAGCAAGAAGTCCTGAAGGTGAAACTGCTGAAATGACTGCTGAACACCTCACAACTGACATCAAGACACTTGACCACGAACTTAACGATATTGGACAACAGATAGGGGCACGACAACAACGTATGGACGATGACCGTGCTAAACGTGACTCACTGGTCGAACAGCAGAAAGAATTAGAACGTCTGCATACAGAATGGATGCGTTGGTATAAGCTCAATGAGCTTATAGGAGATGCCACTGGTACAAAATTTCGTCTTATAGCCCAAAGCTATATACTCGATACTCTCATTCAACATGCCAACCTCTACATGGCTACCCTTACCGAGCGTTACACACTTGAAGTAACGCCAGGCACCTTCATAATCTCCATTGTAGATGCTTGGCAGGGTTACACACGACGTGTAGCTTCGACTCTGTCAGGCGGAGAAAGGTTTCTTGTATCTCTTGCTCTTGCTCTCGCCTTATCCGACATAGGCAGTCGTCTTGCTGTTGACACACTGTTTATCGACGAAGGATTTGGTTCGCTTAGCGGCGAACCACTACGTATGGCTATAGAGACACTAAGAAGTCTACACAATTCTTCAGGTAGAAAAGTAGGTATTATAAGCCATATAGAAGCACTACGTGAACGTATCAATGTACAGGTGCGTGTATCACAACCTCCAGGAAGTTCAAGCAGCATTATCGAAATAGGTTCTAACTTCTCTTCCGAATCGTAAATCTCATGGCTGATATCATACATATTGACTCTCTTGACCACCCGGGCCTCGAAGTCTACTGGCGTCTTACAGAAGCACAATTACGGTCACGTCTCGATACTGACAGAGCAGTGTTCATAGCCGAATCACCTAAAGTCATAGACGTGGCTCTACGCTCCGGCTATACTCCTATATCTCTTCTATGCGAAGAACGGCACATAACTGGAGATGCCGCTGACATCGTAAAACGCTGCGGAGATATACCCATATTCACAGGTGAACGCACACTTCTGCAAAGTCTCACAGGATATACTCTGACTCGTGGTGTGTTATGTGCCATGCGGCGCCCTACAACTCCAAGTCTTGATACAATCGTCAGAACAGCACATCGAGTAGCAGTCATTGACAGTGTCACAGATACAACTAACATAGGAGCCATATTCCGCTCAGCAGCTGCTTTAGGCATTGATGCAGTATGTCTCACACGTACGTCATGTGACCCACTTAACCGACGGGCTGTACGTGTATCAATGGGGTCAGTATTTTTAGTTCCTTGGACTTGGATTGATAATCCCAAAGAATTACAGCACTTTGGTTTCAAAACTGTGGCTATGGCACTGACTGAAGATTCTGTAACTATTGATGACCCTATCCTGACAGCTCAACCACGACTGGCCATAATACTTGGTACCGAGGGTGACGGACTTTGTAAAGAGGTTATAACTGAAGCTGATTTTGTAGCACGAATACCAATGGCGCACGGAGTGGATTCACTCAATGTAGCGGCAGCTTCGGCCGTAGCATTCTGGCAACTTCGTTTGAGAAGTAAATGAACTTACAACAGCAAGAAATGTTATATAAGCAGAAGAAAGGATTTTGCTTTCTTACTCTCTGATGTATAATATAATTTGGTTTAAGACTATGAAGAAATTACTCTACCTTCTGCTACTGATTCCACTGGGATTTCTTGCCTCATGTAGCAGTGACGATGACTATCCTTCGGTTGACGTTGAAGTGACATTCAGCAATGCCTCAGTTTACAAAAATGTAGTCTATGTCCTGGACGGTACTGACCTTACCATTGATGGTATTGACGTCAAGGCTCTTAACGGCAACAAAGCTACGCTTGCTAACATTGCTTATTATTGGGATGGTATCTTCCAGCCTGGACTGACTTTCGGTGAATATCCTCTCACCATAGAGACTGCTACTCAGCCAATCGGTAAGCACTATCTGCAGTTTAATTGTAAGTTACTTGAGGTTGATAAATCAATTCTCAACGGTACATTTACTTATCCTATCGTAATCATTGAGAACGAAGAGGAGCTACCTGCAGGAGCGCCACAGGAATTTGGTACTTACACAAGCGTAATTACAGTTAATCCAGCATAATTACAATAGTAGAATATAATAAAGGGAGTATTTCAGTCTGAAATACTCCCTTTATTATATTCTACTATTATTTTACAAGTCATAAAAGCAGTCAAGCAAACCACGTCGGTAAGTACGAGAAATCTTTATTTCAGTAATCCGATTGAATGGTGGTACCAACTCACATTCATTATCAGAAATCTTTGCCAGATAACTCATGTTCACTATATAAGTCTTATGTGTACGTATAAACTGATCCGAAAGACTTAACAGTGTCTCTGCCGTCGTGTGACGACGTAACATATAACGTTTCATATTTTTCAGTATCACCTCCCATAGTTTACGCAGAGCGTCATATTTAAAATACACTATATCTGAAGGTGACACAACAAGTCGTTCATTTGTAACAGTACTCACAGTCATAGAACGTGGTGTACGTAACGGTAAGACTGCAGAAGAAGGCCGGACATCGTCTTTTTCATGTAACAAAGGAGGATACCCACCACGATGTAGACGATAACGTTCGAGAATCAGTGACAATTCAGCTACATCTACAGGTTTAAGAAGAAAATCAAATACCTGCATACGTATAGCGTTGAGCATATAACGTGGATAAGCAGTATAAAATATTACTTTGGGTGCTTCGCTCTGCAGAGTATTAAGTTCATCGAGCAGTTCAAGCCCTGTACTACCGTCAAGTTCGATATCAAGAAATACTAATTCCGGCTTTAGGGTTTCAATGAGATGATAGCCCTCTTCAGGAGTAAGGGCTGTTCCGACCACTTCAATCCAGTCGTAGCTCAGCAACACATCTCTAAGCGCGGTTACTGCTAAAGAATCATCGTCTATTATTACAACACGTACCGGGAGTGTTTCTATACCGGTATCACTGATAATTAGGTCTGGTGGTTCTGCACCTGAATTCTGAGATTGATTGTTTTGGGTCATAGGTAGTCAAACTTAAAGTTATTGGGAATAGTAAGCCGTGCCAGATAGCCTGCATGTTGAGGATTATCAGTCCACGGTTGAAGCTCGTATGTGATATGGCGCACTTGGTGTTCGTTGAATATCTGTAAAGTTGTCAGTATTATACGTAGACCTGTGCGGGTGGAATCATTGTTTGGCCCAGTACCTGGCTTCATATTGTTGCACACTTCTATCACTGTTGCCTCATCACGAACTTCTATCCTTATGACTAATAGACGTTCTACATTATTATCAAGTGAGGCAAATCCATGTTTAAAAGCGTTTTCCACACATAGCTGCAATGTCATGGAAGGTAGACGTACTTCACCAGGATCAATACCTTGAGCTATCGAAAGTGTATACTTCACTTCGCCTCGACTACTCTCACTCTGCAAGGCCACGTAGTCTTCAATGAAATCCAATTCAGATGAAAGAGTGGTAACCAACTCATCAATCATAAATTGTTGACGTCGCAATAGTCTCACCAGTCTACGCAATCTGTCAGTAGAGGTAGCGTCATTGACAATAGCATGATTCAAAGCATTATAAACAAAGTGAGGGCTAAGACGATTACGAGCACTCTGCATACGCTGTTCAAGCAATTTACGACGAATGCCACGTTCACGCTCACGTGACAGACGTCGAGACATCACTAACACAACACCTAACAGCACTACAACAATTATGGCGCCCACTGCAAGGATAGTATTCAGAGTCAGTTTCTGCTGCCGTTCGTGAAGGTCATTACGTAAGCTTTTTATCTCCGCGTCGCGTTCGTAACGCTGACGGAGAGTCTGACGATACATCTGTATTCTTTGGCTACGCACACTGTCGTCAAGCTCCCTGTACTGCGACTGGGCTATATAGGCTTTATGCCATTGGCCCGTGCGTGCGTAATAGTCTTGACGCATCTCCAGGTCAGCAAGTCTCTGTTCCGGACGAGTAGGTAACTCACGTGAGGTATCGGAAAGTTGAGCTTCAACCTCCGTATAGGCACCAGTCTGCACATTGTAGCGCGTATATAAGGTACCTATATAGTGTGTTACGTATGGATTAGGCTGTACTTCAGTAAAATAATGCATCGTCTGGTCAAGCAATGACCGTGCTGTATCATTAAGTCCAAGACGGAGATACACATCTGCAAGATTTACACGATTAAAATTACTTTCCCATTCCATGTCTGCATTATCAGCAAGTACACTGTCAAGACGTTGTAGTGCTCGCTCTGAACCGACATAATCTTTTCTGAAGTAACAGCTATTACTCAAAGCAGTCAGGTAGGAAAAACGGTCATGCAATGGCATTTTATCCCAGATACTCTCCATCTCCTGCCATATTGCCTCTTGACTTTCAAAATCACGTAGTTCAGTATAGACAGCAGCCATACCTAAATTCAAGCCCATACGGTCCCATACACTATACCCTAAAGAATCAGACAAATGACGTGCTCGTTCAAAATAATCAAGTGAACGGTCAAGCTGACCAGATATTTTCAAAGCATCGGCAGTATTAGCTAATATTTGCTGTCGTAAAACCGGTTCTTCGCCAGAATTCAGATAACTCAGAGCCCGTTCATAGCTGACCAGTGCGGTATCAGGCAAATAATCATATTGCATGTAGGATGCTCCTCTGACCATGTGGGCACGAGCAGCTAAATAACGTTGGCGTTGAGTCATAGGCTGAGGCAACTTGGCCAAATATCGGTGAACAGCGCCAAGGTCCTCATACATGCTATCTGTGCGAGTCAGATAAAATTCGGCTATTGCCTTCAGCAAAGTCTGATTATAATACTCGTCACTGTCCTTGGTAAGAGCTCGTTCACGGTTTATTGTCTCCACAGCCCATTTGTAATGTCCATTCAGAATACTATCGTTCAGTTCACGCTCCAAGGAAGTAAGAGCAGAATCGGACGATTTATCGTGACAACCTGTCGGAAATAAGGGCAGGAGCAACGACAGGAATATGAAAGATGAACGCGTAAATGCGAAATTAAAGTTTCTGATTCGCTTCATGCTGTAGCCACAAAATTCAAACAGGTTAAAAGTAAGTGTGTTTAGGTTGTGCAAATATAGTCATTTTTACACAATTAATCGTTTGTTGTCATATTTCACTGCGTTATCATTTTAATAAGAAAGAACCATTTTATACATGTTAGATACTTATTTTATCCTCTTAGTTAACTATAGAATATAGCTAACTACATTACAGAGGTAGCTACCATGCTAATAATAAGCATATTAATTTTTAGAAGCATTAAATTTAAAAATTTATATTATCAATATATTTTTAATCCAGATTCACCTAAAGAGAGTGAGTACTCTTGAAATTAATGTCTATATAAAACGTGATTATTTTGAGATGATTTAAAGAAAAATAAAGGAGACAATTTTAGTAGTCGTCTGAGTAATAAGCATAAATCAGCTTAAAATAATCAGTTTAGAGTACCAGATTTAAAAGCTATTCCTAAGAAATATATCTCCTTAATTTTTAAGAGATACTTATTTTTACAGATTATATGTGTGAAAACTTGTAATCATCGATTATTAGCACTAAATTTGTGTCTAATTTTACCGCATACCGGTCATACCGGTTCCCATAAGTCTACACTTCTATTCAGGGCACCTGTCTGTCTACACTGCGGTGCTTTATATTCATTTCTTACCATTTTCAATCATGGCAAATTATCCAAACATTCTTCAGCGCTGCCAAGACTGGCTGGCCGACAATGGCTTCCGCACCCAGATTGATGACGACGGCGATCTCACCTTCAAGTATCAGATGCTTAATCTTGTTATTATATGGTCAGATCAGGATCCGGCTTTCCTCCGTATACTTTTGCCTGTAATCTGGAGCATAGATAACGAAGCTGAAGCTCAGCAGGTACTTGTTGCATGTAACAAAGTTAATCTGCAGCGTAAGGTCATCAAAACATTTACTACCAACAATAATACTTTCATGTCGGTAGAATTACTTGTACAGGAAGATTTTGATCCCTCGCAGATACTCGAACGTTCGCTCGAAATGCTGCTCCAAGGCTATCATTTCTTCGCTCAGGAAATGCGCGGACAGCAGAATTGACTGTTGTTCAGTCCGAATTAATTTTAATATGACGGCCTGTCCTGTACGTCAGTCAGGTCAGGCCGTCATATTTTATACACTACTCTCTCTTCCCAGTCCTGATTTTATTCTTCTCTCCTGTTAACATAATCCATTATTCAATCTTTCAACGCCTATGATGAGCAAGAACCTACTTATCACAGCAGCCTTTATAGCGGGCATATCAGTCCCGGCTGCCGCTCAGGCTACCCTCGATGTTTCTACCCTGGCTCAACCCCGTAGTGAAATTTTCCGCTTTGCTCCTACCTTCCGTGGGGAGCGCGCAATGCCAGCAAGAGGAGACCATTCATTGCGTACGGTGTCGTCTTCCGCTCCGACACGTGTATCGCAGAATCCAAATCACATATTGGATAATACCAACGACTTTGGCTATCTTTATGCTCCTAACAACGATGTGTGGTATTATACTCTGAACTATGACTATGAGTATATAGAACATGACTACTACACCCAGAAAGCCATCAAAGGGTGGCATTACAAGATATACGATAGCACCCTCAATGAAATAGCCAATATCGACGGCTCAGTCGAACTTGGCGAAGGTGAAACCGGTATAGCCGGAGTAGATTTGGGTCCGGATGTGACTCAGAAGTTCTTCCACTACGACGACTATTATGAGTTTATGGTGATGGTGGCTACAACTACCGAAGACTATGTAAACAATTACCGTACTTTGATATATTCGTCTAACCCTGCACAAAAAGACCCTATTGCAGAGGTTGAGGGATATTACGTCTCAGCTATCAATACAGCTCCCAACAAGTACAGTGAGAACTTCTACATTACCTTCATGAACGAAGTTGCAACTGAACAGACTGATATCTATGGTGTCGCCAACATCATGGATTACAAACTCTCACTTTATAGAAAAGGTGGGTATAACGAAGGCCCCCAGCTACTTCAAGATTTTCGTGTACCAGCCATTCTGTTAAGTGCTCCTGACGCACCTTTCTTTCTCGCTGAAGCCCATAACGGCAAACCCTACTTTGCACTCTCACGTCTTAAATACAGTTTTTACGAAGACCCCTGGGATTATAATAATGAAAACCTGACTCCCGACAACACATTCGACATCACTCTCTACTCGATTGAGGCTGGTAATGTCCTTGCTGACCTCGGTACAACTTCTATTCCAGTACCAGGCCAATTGCCAGGCAATCCATTTACGTTCCTTAGCATAGGAACATTCAGTGGTGACGCTGACCTCAGCTTCGACCGCTATACTTCTGGTAACACTCCAGCTTACATCGTTACCTACGACCATTATCTAAGCACCGATTCCGACATATTCGACTATATGGTCTATGATATCGAAGGTAATCTGATGCACACCATAGCTGAAGGTGTAGGCGGTGGTATATTTATGACTGATATAACCAATGCCGCACCACAGATTATGTTCACCAAGGGTATAGGTACAGAAGAAGTGTCACTTGAATTTGTTGATTTGATTTCATGTGAGACTGTACTGAGTCTACCACAATATTATGAGGGTCTTTTTCTTACCGCTCAGATAGACCGTACACCATTTGAGGATTCTTATGCCTATGTCGCAAACCTCGGAAACGCTTATGATGATTCGGAGGGTAATACCATTCATCCTATAGCATGGCTAAATCCTAACGGTGACATTATACGTATCGATGAAATCAATCTCGGCAAAAATGTAGCTTATGCACAAGTTTACATTAATGGTCTGGCTCTGTCACCGTATGTTATCAATACTGACTCCAAACATGAGTACATGTTCCTTGTAAAACGTTACATAGGTCAGGAAACGGCTACCCAAGAGGAACTGATAATCATCAATGCCGATAGTCAAGTATTGCTGACATGCGAGCCAAGCGCTGAATATGGTGTCTTAAGCACTGTTAACCCTGTCGAACTCGGTACCACACGCGCCAATCTTGATGTTATCTATGTCAACTATGATAATGATATGTTGACAGCGTTGATTTATGATTTGCCTTTCGACCGTTTTATAGGTGGCGACGGCACATTAGACAATCCTTATCGTCTCTCCACTGTTGGTGATTTACAGCAGATGATAGCTGACCCGACGGCGCACTATCTTGTCGTAAATGATATTGATGCTCGTGGCTTTAATTTTACCACTATCCAGCAACCGTTTACAGGTTCACTTAACGGCGATGGACATGTTATCAGTGGTCTTAATGTAGGTTCAGGTAGCCTCTTCGCTCAACTTGAACCAGATTCCGAAGTTCACGACATCATATTTACCGACCCTATTGCCGAACCAGGTTCAGTAGCATTCATAGCGAAAGAGGCGCGAGGTGCTAAAATTTATAATCTTACCATCAGACGTCTTACATATACTGATCCTAACGAAGAGCTTTATGGTGACTTCGGTACTATTGCTTACCGCGCTTCAAACGAAACCGAAATATCGCTTTGTGCCGTGCTTGATGCCACACTTAACCTACCTAACTACACTATAGGTGGTATCGTAGGTAGCTTGCGTACTTCGGCTACTATCAATGCCTGCGTATTCAGTGGCTCTATAGTAGGTGGCGTTTCTGTAGGTGGTATTTTATCTGATGATTATAACGCCGGTGGAGTGACCAACTGTCATGTAAATGCTGATATAACCGCTAAAAATACCATCGGTGGCATAATTGGCACATCAAGTCGTGGTCAAATACACAACTGTCATGTACAGGGCTCTATCAAAGCTACAGAACCAGCACTCCGTGGTGGTCTTAAGACAGGTGGTATAGCCGGTGAACTTGACCCTGCTGCCACAAGCTATTCTAAGTCTGCTCATCGCGCACCAGATTATTCCAGTGCAGTCATTGCTGGCTGTTATGTCAGTCTTTCCGAACTCACAGGACCAGAATTGGATGAAGGTGAATATCCTGGGCAGAATGACACCATGCATCGTATCGTAGGTAAAAGTCGTGCCAATGAGGAACCAGATGTGATTGATTATGACGAAAACGATAACCCTATATACGGTAATCCACATTCACCTGAGAGAGCACTGCGTGACAACTATGCCATAGCCTCTCTTGAACCTATAAGTTCTACCATAGGAGGGAATAATGCAAATTCTACCGAGGGTGAGTCAGTAGCATGGGAAGAGCTCGATATTGACTTCTTTGAGAATATCGGCTTTGTTTATGGCACTTCAGCAACAGCTCCATGGGCACTTGACAGTTTCCGTTCGCCTGCTCTATACATTGAAAAAGGCACACTCCAATTCACTCCTGATGTAGTTGAGGCTATAGTCGGCGAACCGTTCTATCTTGCTCTCACTGCCGTTGACGAGACATCAATCGATCTTGATACGGTATTATCTGATTTCATCTGTGAGACTTCTGATGATAGCAATATCTATATGACCGGTGAAGCATACACTGAAGGCAATACCCTTTACATACAGTTCGTATGCGAAGCAACAGGCACTTATACTGTCACTGCCGGATTCAATGGTATGACTGCTACTGCTACCGTTAATGCTAAGGTTTCAGGAATTGCTCCTGTACTTGCTAATGACAAAGCACTCATCTTCGACGGAGTCACTGTAAAAGCAGCTAACCCAACTACAACTATAAGCCTATTCACAGTTGCAGGTGTTAAGGTTGCTGAAGGTCATGGTCAAGTTTCTACCGCGACTCTCACAGCCGGAGTCTACATAGCGCGCACAGAAAACAGCTCTCTGAAGTTTATACTGAAATAACCAATAGCTACTGCTAAGAAGCACCAATAGCTACTGTAAAATAAACTGACAGTTACTGCAAAGAAGCACTGCAGTGCTTCTTAGATGAGTTGGGGCGGCAGGTCATGACCTGCCGCCCCAACTCATCTAAATCTATAAGCCTTATAACCACAAGATTTATAAGATTTATAAGATTTTTTGCTTATTATATATTGCTTATTATATACTATCGCGAAGCTGGTTTCCGCTCGGAGCTCTGCTCCGTAAGTCACAGTTTCTTATCCAGCTCGCTGAGCGCGTATGCATAAGCTCCTATCGAAGTAGCTTGTGAGGCACCAAGACGAGATATAGTGACACCTATACGTTTCTGAGGGTCATAATCCACATACCGCTCCGTGCCGTACACCTTTAGACGGCGATGTTCACCCCTTGCAAAGCGCATAAACTCTTCCGGATCATCAAGGTCATATACTTTCATCTGCACACGGTCAACTTCCTCTCCGTCCAAAGTCTTTATCTTACCCCTTAACTCAGCTAAAAGAGCCGGCATTATAAACTGCCGAGCAGCCGTGAGACCTCCCCCTATGACTACCAGTCCATCAATTAGACTCACCGCCATAGCAATAGCATCACCCGCTACTGTCCCTAACATCTCAAAAGCCTTGCGCGCTGCTTCCAGATTGCCTTCGCGCTGCCCCATCGCTATCTCATAAATCTCCTTAGGTTCAAAATTATGGTCGTTGTGACCAGACTGTTCACCATAGACACGCTTCACAGCCCGCACAGCAACCCCCTCCTCAACAATAATACCTGGCATCAGCTTGTGAGGTAAGCAGTAGATTTCAGTACAAGAATTATCGCCTCGATTCAGACGATCATTAATTACCAGACCTATACCAAATCCTGTACCAAATGTATAACCTAATAAATTATGATAACGCTTCGGACTACCAGCCTCCTCAAGACGCCGATTGACATCAGGCAACGCTCCACTCAGTGCCTCACCATAAGCGAACAAATCACCATCATTATTGATGAATACCGGCACACCGAATTGTGATTCTAAATACGGTCCCAGAGCTACACCGTCACGAAATGACGGAAAATTAGGCAAGAAACCACCTATAATACCGTTAGCATAATCGGCCGGACCCGGAAATGCAAAGCTGATAGCTACCGGTGCTTGCTGCAGTCTGTTGATTATTTCTCCGAATCCTCTGACCATAGTCGCCATACACTTGTCAAGATTATCGGCATTTGAAGGATAACTTATCGGATCAACTATATAGTGTCCACCTTGCATGGCACCGAACACCAAATTGGTACCCCCGGCATCAAGAGTCACCACTATGCGTTTGTCTTTGCTATACATTTTTCATCTATATTAGGCACTAAGTAGCTTCTAAAATTAAATGATATATGTTTCTTAAGTATGTCTTTTACATCTTGAACGAACTATAAAACTTGTTATTTTTGGTCGCTTCGAACTTGTTACTCAGTCGAATACTAACGTATTCTCATTCGTTCCGTGTCCGAATTGCCTCAAAAATAACTGCGTTTTATATGTTCATTAATTTTTAGAAGCTACTTAGTGCAAATTTAATCTTTTTTTACTTACCAGACAAGTAGTGTTTTTTTATTACCTTTGTCCGAAATTGAAGAAATAAAGTCTTCTGTTCATTACCTGTCGGTGTCTCTGACCCGGCTTCAAAGACTAAAATATAATGCTAATAAGGATAAAACGATACGTTTATTTAATCTGTCTTCTGTACAGTATAGTCTTCCTCGCCTCTTCGTGCGATACAGATACTCCCACCACGGTGGCAGAATATGTACCTCCTGTAACAGATTATACCAACAATGAAATGTGGGTAACTTATGCTTATGATACCCAAGGCACAGGCGCTGATGTTTTTTATGTACCCTCTACTTGGGAATATGATTACATAGCTGCAAATGGAAAACCGTGTCACTATGCTGACCCTTCTCTTGCTTCACATCGAGCTGATATGAAAATCGAGATGGATCAGGTAGCGGCTTATATGGCTGAGGGCAACAACTTCTATTCTCCATACTATCGTCATATTTCCCTGAACAGTTGGGCTACTCTTAATGAAGATACTATCAATCGCCGCTACCATGACGTAGCGTTTGTAGATGTACGTAATGCATTCAATTATTTTATCTCACAGCGTGATAATAACCGACCGTTTATTTTGGCAGGATTTAGCCAAGGAGGTAAGTCAGTTGTAGAACTTCTGAAAATATTACCTACTGAACTGCGTGATAAAATGGTAGCTGCATACGTAATGGGTTATAAAATCACTCCTGATGACATCTCTGTTGCACCATGGATAAAAGCTGCCCAAAGTGCTTACGATATAGGTGTAACCATAAGTTACAACTCTGTGTCAGATGTAAAATATATAAAGCCTGTGGTGGCTGCCCCGACTGTAATGTGTATTAATCCTGTCAACTGGCGAACAGATGACAGCCCTGCTATACTGAATGATACCATCACCGTCACTCTTTCGCTCCAATACAATGTATTGGTCGTAGAAGGATTTGATGGGAGCAGTCTACCAAATATATTGGATATTCTTAACGTAGGAGATTATCATGGTGTTGAGCCTTGGCTTTATAGTGAATGTTTGAGGGAAAATCTGAAAATTCGTACCAATTCCTTCAGAAATAAAAATCAAATCAAACAGGCCATTTCTACAGAACATCAAATAAAATTACCTACAGAACGCTAAATAAAATCGGCCCAGAATACTTTATCAGCATAATTCGTGTTATTGAAGTATATGGAACAGCTCTACAGATTCAGTCCCTATTTAAAAAGTACCTTATGGGGAGGCCGCAAGCTGATAGCCCTCCGCTCCGGTCTGGCCGTGACTTTGACTCCGGCTGAGGCCGAAGCTGAACGTGCACGTTTGGAGAAATTTGAAAACATAGGTGAAACATGGGAAGTTTCAGCTATGCCTGCATGTGAATGTACTGTAGCCGTCGGTCCTGAGGCGGGTACGACCCTCTCCCAATTGACTGAGAAGTATGGAGCTGCTCTGGTTGGAGATAGTGTCTGGAAACGTTTTGGCAATAGATTTCCTCTACTGATTAAATTTATAGATGCTGCTGCCGACTTGTCATTGCAAGTACATCCTGATGATAAGTTAGCTATGAAACGTCATGGTATGCCGGGTAAAACAGAAATGTGGTATATTATTGATGCCGACCCAGAGGCTATGATACACTGCGGTCTCAGACATGACCTTACACCTGAAGAATATGACCGGCGTGTAGCTGAAGGCTCACTCATGGAAACGGTCAATTCATTCAAGGCTGTCCCCGGTCAGATATATGTATTACCTCCGGGGCGTCTGCATGCTATCGGTGCCGGAACAATGCTTATCGAAATTCAGCAGTCGAGCGACATAACCTATCGTGTAGATGACTATGGACGTCGTGATGCTTCTGGTAAACTGCGTGAATTACATACTGAACAGGCACGCGAGGCTATAGACTATCGTCATACTGACAATATATATGTCATGGCTCCTCCTTTACCCGACAATAATGATACCATACAGACTGTAGTGCTTGAACATGGCCCTTATTTCAATGCAAACCGTGTGTACATTAAGGGTAAGCACTGTCTTCACAATACTGAAGATTCGTTCATGGCTTTGATTTGTCTTGATGGTAAGGGTCACTGCCGTGTTGGTGAAACTATCCAACCTGTCTACAAGGGTACAACTTTACTTATACCTGCCATACAAGACTGTATCGAACTCGAAGGCGACATGACTCTTATAAGTGTAACTGTGGCTTAAGATATTGATATTCCTTTCTCCAACACTATACATGACCATAACACAGGC
>CAYNUE010000027.1:22466-36664 GCA_964400325.1 uncultured Sangeribacter sp.
TCTCTGTTTCACCCTCGTAAGTCCATGTACTCTCTACAAGAAGTTCAATACCGTAATCATCATATATGATAGATTCTGTCACTGTCTCTTCATCAATAACCTGACCAGAGAAAACAAAAGCAGTATTAACTGTCTCACGATAACTACCCTTACCATAACCCGAGGCATCAAGCAAGTCAACTCGAGCAGTAACTATGAGTTGAAACATATCGTCGACTGAAGCACTCATGGTAGTTGTATAGCCTTGACCAGCCTCCATATACTCTACATTAACTTCAGCCACTATGTCTTCCATAATCATGGTGCCACTCTTCATACGATTGGCACCATCGAATATGTCTTCTATATCGTAAAGCTGACCATCGGTAGTATCCCATACTATATTTTCCAGACTCTGGCTGACTTCCCATACCAACTGTCCTTCGTCATCGAAAGCAAGCACTTCCTCTACCATTGAGACAGCTTCACCATTGTCACCGTAGGTGATTGTAAGTCGCTGTGATGGGTCAAACTCACCTTGATAGAGTGTAGCTATGACAACTGAGGTTATATTGCCAGCTCCGTCACGTTCGATGATACGGCGATAGTTGTTGCCTATCTGGCTCCACTCACCGTTCACCCAAAACCAGTTATTATTTTCGACAATAACATTTGTAAGACGCTCATCATAGCTACGCTCTACGAGCTGAGAGTTTTCAAGCTCTTCGACACCCTCCTCACCAAACTGGGTAAGACGGCTTGACAGCATATCATTGGCATTATAGGTATTGGTTTCGACTGCCACAGTGCCATCTGTAAGGTCAGTACACTCCTCAACTTCAACGAGTCCCTTGTTAGTATAGGTATCGGTGTATTTTTCTATAGGCAGCCATTCATCATCCCAATAAAATACTTCACGTGTACCGGCACGCCATATAGGTTTATCTCCAGTTGTTTCACTCTGCGGAGCAGTAAATCCACTGCGTATACCGAGGAAAGAACTAAGCGTCTTACCTTCTTTCGAATGAGGAATCGTGCTCTTTATAAAATTAAGCATTGATGCCTTTGCTACTTCCGGTGTAGGGGCAGCTACAGCGGTTACCGCTGCGGTAAGGGCTGACAGCCCGATAAGTAAATGTTTCTGCATAGTGTGTTATTATAGTGCATTAATTGAACTCTGTCGCCTAAAATACAATTAGGAATTAAAACCTACGACACAAGTTAATGATGCAAAGGTACACATATTAATTATTTTTTAGCTATTTTTGTAAATTATTTTACATTTTATTTTTTAATGCCTTAAATCTTTTATATGCTTATCACCCTAATCACGCTCGCACTTGCTGCCATCGGATTTGTCTGGGGTCGTATACGTGCTGATATTGTAGCTCTCCTTGCCTTGATGGTGCTTACAGTTTCAGGTATTATCACTACTCAAGAAGCCCTCTCTGGATTTTCAAACCCAATAGTCATAATGATGGTAGGTCTGTTTGTAGTGGGTGGTGCCATCTTCAATACAGGACTTGCCAAGACTATAGGTGCACGTCTTCTAAAATTAGGTGGAGGCAGCGAGACTCGTCTGTTTATAGTAGTAATGGGTGGTACAGCTCTCATAGGTGGTTTTGTCAGCAATACCGGCACAGTAGCGCTTATGCTGCCTATCGTAGTAAGTATGGCAGCTGCTGCCGGAGGCACACCTCGCCGCTTACTTATGCCACTGGCTTTTGCAAGTTCTCTGGGTGGTATGCTTACGCTTATAGGTACTCCTCCCAACCTTGTTATTGCAGAAGTATGGGAAGAGTATTCCGGTAATCCCTTAACCTTTTTCACATTTTTGCCCGCAGGTGCCGTTTGTCTTGTAGCAGGAACTTTGTTGCTTATTCCTCTTAGCAAATGGTTTCTGGGGAAGCGTACCGAAAATGATGAAGATAAAAGCAATCAACGTTCACTCACCGATCTTGTTGAAGAATACGGTCTGAACGCAGATCTATATCGTGTTACTGTAGGCCCAGGTTCTCCTATCTGTGGCAAATCATTAGGTGAGTTGAAATTGCGTCATGACTTCGGTGTCGAGGTACTTGAGGTGCGTAGTGGTGATACCTCTCGTAGTTTAATACGTCATGTGTCCCAACAGGCTCCCACAGCTGCTACAGTCATAGAAAATGGTGATACCCTCTATTTGCGTGGTGCCAAAGAGAATATCGGACGTTTTGTAGTCGACTTCCGTCTTACCCTCGATGCCACTAACAGTAAACGTGGGCGTCTGCAATTCTATGATATCGGTATTGCCGAAATTGTCCCTCTCCCTAACTCTCCCATACTTAAAGATACCATAGCGGCACTCGACTTTAGCAATCGTTTCAGCGTTAACGTCATCGGCATACGTCGTAAGAATGTCTATCTTACTCACAATCTTGGTGAGGAGACAGTACGCCAGGGTGACGTACTGTTAGTGCAAGGCCCATGGCAAGATATAGCACGCCTCGGTGACCACACACGCGATTGGGTAGTGCTTGGTCAACCTCTCTCGGAAGCCGCAAAAGTTACTCTCGACTATAAAGCTCCATTGGCCGCCATTATTATGTTGGCTATGGTACTTGGTCTCGTATTTGAAGTCGTACCGGCTGTAGTAACTGTGTTATTAGCTGCCTTAGCAATGGTATTGGTGGGCTGTTTCCGCAACGTAAGCGATGCTTACAAGACCATCAACTGGGAGAGCATAGTCTTGATTGCTGCCATGATGCCTATGTCGTTTGCTCTTGACAAAACAGGTGTTTCCGCTTGGGTAGCTGATTCTCTGGTCGAATCGCTCGGTGGTCTCGGACCACACTGGTTATTAGCTGGAGTCTACTTCACCACCTCAATAATGACACTCTTTATCAGCAATACCGCCACTGCTGTACTCTTAGCTCCTATTGCTCTTGAAAGTGCCATTGCTTTTGGTGTCAACCCACTCCCCTTTCTCTTTGCCGTCACCTTCGGTGCCAGCCTATGTTTTGCCTCTCCTTTCTCCACACCCCCTAACGCTCTCGTCATGCCAGCCGGACAGTATACCTTTACCGACTACCTCAAAGTCGGAGCCCCCCTACAAATTCTTCTCGGTCTATTGATGATTTTCGTTCTTCCTTTTATATTCCCATTCTGAATCAGAGGACAAATAACATATCTCAATAATTAGACTCGACTGATTATGCTTGATATTGATAATACCGAGCACAATTAGCCGAGTCTAATCTTAACTCCGGCACATCCGTAAGGCCGTAGGAGATAACTACCAAATCAGGTTCATTTCTTTCTATTACAAACTCAGTACCTATCCGTAAGATAACTCACTTTAAGATGGTGAAAGTTGAGTTATTAATTTGTCGGAAGGCAATAATTTCCCTATTTTTGTAAAAAATACGCTTAACAACATGAAATCATCAAACAAATGGCTACAACGTATCTTCCGCTGGGAAGTCGCCGGTGTCCTGATAGCTGCGGTCAGCCTTATCTATGCATATAAAAGCTTCAAAATTGATGAAGGAGGTGAGTTGCAAATAACCTCCCACTATACCACTTCTGATAACAATGGCGAAATTGCAGTGGTTACCGATGCAAACGATTTGGCCTCTACACTTAATCAGCTGTTACCGGAGTTTCGTAACTCTATCAAATATTCACTCAAAAATTTCAATCTTACCTACGATATAACCACCTCCGAGCCGGTTGACTTCACCTTCTCTCCTGATTTCTCCATGAGGCAAGTGTCGCCGACTCGCGTCAGTGCGACTCTTGCTGACCACACTCTCTACGCCCATAGTCAGGTTGAGGCACCGTTTATCACTGCTATTCCTTCACAAAGTAACTTAAACATCACCATAGCTATACGTGCCACTTTCGACGGTGCCGCGGAACCTTACGCCGTCACCTGTCATTACTATTTCTCTCCCATATCCAACCTTAATACACTCAAAGGAAGGGCGCACCGTTATAGCAGCATACTTGAAGCACGCAACAATCATCTGATAGAAATAGACCTTACACCTACAACTTCTCAACCCGAAGCTATAACTTCAAACTCTGAAGTTAACATACCTACTACCGCTAACCAAAAGGAGATAGAAAATACTACCTCTGTTCAGCCACAAAAGCCCACCTTTAAATCTGATGAAGAATCAACTTCCAAAATTTCTAATATAGGAAGTAAACACAAAACCAAGAAGACTTCCTGGATAGATTGGTTGGAGAGATATAAATGGTTAGTAATTGCCGTAGGTAGCATCTTATGGCTAATACTCGTGTGCTCTGACTCATCTTCCATGGAAGCTATATGGGATGATGTGCATACATGGCCTTGGAACCCTAAAGAAGTCAGAAGCGAAGTAAGAACCACTCTTTATGGCTGGGGAAAGTACACAACATGGCAAAAAGTTAAGGCAGATTTACTAATTGCACAATCCTTTATAACTGACATTCTTATGATAGTTATATTCGGCTTAATACTTTACTTTGTAATTGGGTGGATTGTAGACGGCTGTAAATGGCTGATAGGCTTATTCTAAGCAACACGCTTAAGTAAGTAGTTAAGATAAATCAAATGATATAATACCTTCTTACTTAGTTGGGCTATTGAATAGAAAGTTAGATTTAAGAATTGCTCACTTTGCAGAATAATTGAAAATAATTATATTTGTGAAAAATAATTTTTCTCAAACATAATTATGGATTTTTTAGACCGTACAGAGGAGTTAGCTGAACTGAAGCGAGTTCTGAATCCTGCCTTACCACCACGTTTCGTGGTGGTCTTTGGGCGAAGGCGATTGGGAAAGTCCACTCTGCTGAAAAAAGTGCTCCTGAAGGAAGATGTCTACTATATGGCCGGTGATTTTGTCGACCATGTACAACGTGACATGCTAAAAGCTCAGTTAGCTGAAAAATTTCCAGAAATAGGTTTAGCAGAGTATAACTCATGGGAAGATTTATTGAGAATGCTTAATAGTCTTACTCATGAGCAGTTCACATTGTGTTTTGACGAATTTCCTTACATGGTAAAACATGCACCGGAATTACCTTCGGTACTGCAACGGCTTATAGATTCTAAATTACTGAAATTTAATATCATTATCTGTGGCAGCTCACAAAGAATGATGCAAAATATGGTGCTGTCACACTCAGAGCCTCTATTCGGTCGCGCACAGACCATAATTAATGTCCGTCCTATTCCAATATCCTATCTTCAACAAGCGTTACATCTGGATTCCATAACAACTATTGAGGAGTATAGTGTGTGGGGAGGAGTGCCGCGCTATTGGGAACTACGTGAGGAATACCCTGATTTACTAAGTGCAATAAAAGGCACCTTACTTAGTACCACAGCGGTCCTATACGATGAACCTAAACGTCTGTTCCTTGACGATATGACAGCTACAGTCCAGTCAGAATCTCTTATGGCTGTCGTAGCTGCAGGAGCTAACCGTCTGTCAGAAATAGCTGCTCGTATGGGCAGAGAAGCAACTGCCCTATCCTCACCACTTGACCGACTTATCCAGATGCACTATCTGCGTCGCGAAATACCTTTCGGTGAAAGTCCGAAAAAATCAAAAAAGGGTATTTACCGTATCAATGATTCATTGATGGATTTCTATTATACTTTCATTATTCCCCATCTTTCAGGTATTGGGCGTGGACGCTGTAGTTACGTAGTGGAGGAAATTAAGACCTCATTTAATACTTATGTTGCCAACTACTGGGAACACCTTTGTCGTGAGGCGGTAAGTGGCAACAAACTATTCGGATATTATTGGGGAGAGGCTTCACGGTGGTGGGGAACAATAAAGACAAAAGAGGTCCACCAGTCAATGGAATTTGATGTTATGGCTCAATCAACAGATGGTAAAGCCCTACTTATCGGTGAATGTAAGTGGACTAATCCAGAAATAGCCTCAGAACTTCTGAAAAAATTACTTAAGAAAATCGCGAACTTACCTTTTGCAAAGGACAAAGTCATCATTCCTGTATTGTTCCTCAAACATCTTCCTAAAGATTATCCCACTTCCCCTGACATAAAAATACTCTACCCCACAGACATCATCAAATTAGCATACGGAGAAGATTGTGAGTGAAACCGTTTGGTTATACCCACGCAACACAAAATAAGCTCCTTAACTTCGATGAAGTTAAGGAGCTTATTTTGTGCGCACGAAGGGACTCGAACCCCCACGTCGTAAGACACTAGATCCTAAGTCTAGCGCGGCTACCAATTACGCCACGTGCGCATATCATAGCCTGTATTTGTTATGACGTTGCAAAGTTAGACATACTTTTTGATTTAACCAAACTTTGACGATAGTTTTTGAGTTTTTTCATCCAAAAGTCGGGACAGAATTGTAAATAAGCATGTTTTTTTGTATCTTTACACGATTTTTCACTACTTGACACATGGACGAAATCAACCATAAAGATACAGATACAGAAGATATAAACACTGATATAATGCCCGACAGCGGAAGCGTGGATATAACCACCGGTGAGATTATAGACACTGAAGCTACTGCTATCGAGGGTGAGGCCATGATTACCGATGAAGCTATGGAAGCTGAAGCGGTAGAAGCAGATAATCAGGTGCCAAGTTATTTTGTACCCGGTGCCGGTGATAAGAAAACTATCCTCTCAGGCATGTTCCGTAATTGGTATCTGGAATATGCCTCGTACGTTATACTTGAACGCGCTGTACCCCACATCGAAGACGGTCTCAAACCTGTACAGCGACGTATCCTTCATGCTATGCAGACTCTTGACGATGGACGTTACAACAAAGTTGCCAATGTTGTGGGTCACACCATGCAGTATCACCCTCACGGTGACGCTTCGATAGGTGATGCACTTGTACAACTCGGTCAGAAAGAACTGCTTATTGATACTCAGGGTAACTGGGGAAACATCCTTACCGGCGATTCAGCTGCCGCTCCACGTTACATCGAAGCACGTCTGTCAGAATTTGCTCTTGAGACAGTTTTCAATCCGAAAATCACCGAGTGGACCGTATCATACGATGGACGTAAACGTGAACCTGTAACGCTGCCAGTCAAATTCCCACTGCTTTTAGCACAGGGTGTAGAAGGCATTGCCGTCGGCCTTTCGTCTAAGATTCTTCCTCACAACTTCAACGAGATTATAGAAGCAGCTATAGCCTACCTGCACGACAAACCATTCCAACTCTTTCCTGACTTCCAAACAGGCGGTTTTATGGATGTATCGCGCTACAACGATGGTGCACGCGGAGGCTCAGTGAAGGTACGTGCCAAGATAGAGAAAATAGACAATAAAACTCTTGCCATTACCGAAATACCTTTCGGCAAAACTACTTCTACCCTCATCAGCTCCATACTTGGAGCTATGGAAAAGGGTAAGATAAAAATACGCAAAGTAGACGACAACACTTCGGCTACGGCTGAAATACTTGTTCATCTTCAAGCCGGCACCTCTTCGGATAAGGCTATCGATGCCCTATATGCCTTTACAGACTGTGAGGTTAGCATTTCACCTAACTGTTGTGTAATCTGCGATCGTAAGCCCCATTTCATCAACGTCAGTCAGCTGCTGCGTTTTTCTGTCGACCATACTCGAGAACTGCTAAAACGTGAACTTGAAATACGTCTTGCCGAACTGCGTGAAGCACGTCTTTTCGCCCTACTCGAAAAAATATTTATCGAGGAGCGTATTTACAAAGACCAAGAAGTTGAGACGGCTGCCAACATGACTGCCGCCTTAACACACGTCGACCGACGTCTTGAACCTTTCAAAGCTGACTTTTTCCGTCCCATCACACGTGACGATCTTGTGCGTCTGTGGGAAATTAAAATGGCTCGTATCCTGAAGTTCAATTCAGACAAAGCCAACGAACGCATAGCCGCCCTACAGAAAGACATAGAGAAACTGTGTGACAATCTCGAAAATATCACTGACTACACGATACAGTGGTTCCGTCATCTTGGCAAAAAATATGGCGCACACTATCCGCGTCGTACCGTAATACGCGGCTTTGATTCAATTGAGGCTACCAAAGTAGCTGAGGCCAACAAACGTCTTTATTTCGATAAAGAAGGTGGATTTATCGGCACGGCTCTGAAAGACCATAAATTCATGTTTACATGTTCGGATATTGACGATATTCTTATCATTTACCGCGATGGCACCTACAAACTCGTCAAGGTACAGGATAAGATATATATCGGCAAAAAAGTGATACATATAGGTCTGTTCAAAAAGGGTGATAAACGTACCATTTACAACGTCATCTATCGTAACGGAGGTAAAGAGGCGTTTTCATACATGAAACGCTTCTTCATCACCGGACTTACACGTGATAAGGAGTACAATATAACCAAAGGTATACCGGGCTCACGCATCGATTGGCTTACGGTCAATCCCAACGGTGAGGCAGAAATCGTTAAAGTCGCTCTAAAAGATGAGCCTAACGAAACTATGCGACGTCCAAGAGCAAAAGAAATAATGGTCAATTTCGCCGACCTTGACATCAAGGGTAAGGAATCACTTGGTAATCTTGTGACTAAGTATCAGATAAAGGATATAACCCTTCAAGAGCGGGGAGGTAGCACCTTAGGTGGCCGCGAAGTATGGTTTGACCGTGACGTATTGCGCCTCAATTATGATGGACGGGGCGAGAGTCTTGGAGTGTTCCAAGGGGAGGATAAAGTACTTATTCTTACTAAAACAGGTGAATTTTTTACTTCCTCTTATTCAGATGAGAATCACTATGATGACAATATAATGCGTATAGAGAAATTCATACCCGATAAGGTATGGACTCTTGTACTCTTCGATGCCGGTCAAGGCTTCCCTTATCTGAAACGTTTCACTTTCGAGCCTTCAGCCAGACCACAACGCTTTGTAGGTAACGAACCGGAATCACGTATCATAATTCTCACTGATGTTGCTTTTCCACGTTTTGAAGTACGCTTTGGTGGTAACGATGCGGTACGTCCTGCACTTGAGATTGAGGCAGAAGAGTTTATCGGTGTCAAAAGCTTCAAGGCCAAAGGTAAACGTATCTCTAACTTCAACATTGCTTCTATCACCGAACTGGAACCGCTACGCTTCCCCGAAACAACAGAAACAGAGTCTGGAGAAGAGCAGAAACCGGGAACGTCGGCTAATAAGCCTAAAACGGTGCTTGACGATCTCTTCAAAATCGATGATTTATGAAACTAAAGGCTATCCTGCTGTGGTTGATGGCAATCATAAGTGCCATTCCACAGCTTCAGGCCGAAGAAACCATTGACCGTTCTGTGCATAGCGTATGGGCTTTGGAATGGGGTGCAGAGAGTACTCTCGACACTTATCTGTCTCCACTGCGCTATCACGGTACTACTCTTGGGCTTTCGGCTTCGTGGCAAAAAAACTTTACTTCACGTCCTGACCAATGGGTGATGCACAATGATGCTACCGTACGCGGAGGTAACACTCATAATCCTGCACGTAATGCTCGCATGTTTGACATTGACATACGCTACGACTGGGGTGCCAGCCGACGTTTCGTGTTACCCTGGCGTTTGCAACTATTTGCAGGTGCCTCAGCTGGTATACAGGGAGGTGTAATATATCTGCCGCGCAATGGCAATAATCCTGCCAGCGCAAAAGCTGAACTGCGACTGTCACTGACAGCAGGAGCCCAATGGCATACCAGACTGGGACGTATGCCCTTACGCCTTGTTGAAAGTGTTCGACTGCCGTCGTTGTCAGCTTTCTTCTCACCACAGTATGGCGAAACTTATTACGAAATATATCTTGGCAATCATAAAGGCTTAGCCCACTGCGGTTGGTGGGGAAATCATTTTGCTATAGATAACCTCCTTGCAGCTGACCTTGGACTTGGACGCACAGCCTTACGTATAGGTTATCGCTTCGACGCACGTACCTCGTGGGTAAACCACATCAATACACAAATCTTCACCCATGCCCTGGTCATCGGTGTCATACCCGGTGGTCTGGGTCTCAAAACCAAACGTCAATGATTTCTTTCTGTCATTCTCTAACTCGCTATATCAGTTATGCAGTGATAACTATAATCACAGCTATCACACTGTCCGCTTGCCACGAACATGAAGAATATGCCGATGATGGTGCGGGTAACTTCTTACAGCTATGGGAAATCATAGACCAACATTACTGTTTTTTCGAGGAGAAAGACATTGACTGGACTGAAGTAGGACGCAAATACGCTGCCAAGCTCAAAGGCACGATGACATACGACGAATACTTCAACATTCTCGCTGCCATGCTCGACGAGCTTGAAGACGGCCATGTCAATCTTTCTTCCACTTTCAATACCAGCTACTATCGCAAATGGTGGTCTGATTATCCGCAGGATTTCAATCTCCGTACACTGCAACAGTATTATCTTGATTTCGATTACCGCCAGACAAGCGGTATCTCCTATCGTATGCTCGATGGTGAAATAGGCTATATCTACTACCCTTCTTTTTCTTCAACTGTAGGCAACACAAATCTGGACCAAATTTTAGCTTATTTCGAAAACAGTCGCGCACTCATCATAGACATACGTGATAACGGCGGTGGCGCCCTTACCAACATTGACACATACGTGGCCCGTTTTATCACGGAACCGACATTAGGTGGCTATATCTGTCATAAGACAGGTCCCGGTCACAATGACTTTTCTGAACCTTACGCCATAGTCTACAAACCATGTTCAGAGAACCGTATCAAATATCTTGACCGTCCTATAATGCTGCTCACCAATCGCAGTTGCTTCAGTGCAGCCAACGCTTTCGCCTCGGTCATGAGCCAGTTACCCAATGTGCGTATTGTAGGGGCACGTACCGGCGGAGGCGGAGGACTCCCCTTCTCATCTGAACTTCCAATCGGCTGGACAGTCCGTTTTTCAGCCTGTCCACTATTTGACGCCGACCTCAACAGTATTGAAAACGGTATAGACCCTACCCCAGGCTACGAAGTACACTGTACCGACACCGAACTTGCCCTCGGCCACGACGCCATACTTGACTTCGCCCTCAACACCCTCCGTGAAGAAACTGCCGGCGAACCCGAAGACCAACAATCAAATTCACTTGTCCATGCTGATTCATTTTAAATCCATGAGATGAGTTTTTTCCTTCAAAATTAATATAGGTCAGCATAAAATTAGTAATTTTGCACTTTAAGGGGATTTTATTACAGTAGAATTAAATGGAACTGATTAAACATGAGTGCGGTATCGCAATGATACGGTTGCTCAAACCACTGACCTATTATAAGGAAAAATACGGGAGCGAACTTTACGGTCTCGACAAGCTCTATCTTATTATGGAGAAAGAGCATAACCGCGGACAGGAAGCAGCCGGCATCGGTTGTGTAAAGCTCGACACACCACCTGGACAAGAGTATATCTATCGTGAACGCGCACAGGGTTCAGATGCCATAAGCACAATATTCGCTGAAGCACATCGGCAGATAGCTGAATCACTCAAAGAGGGAGAGCCTATAGAGGCGGCTCCTTTCGTGGGAGAAGCGTATATGGGCCATCTGCGTTATAGCACTACGGGGCGTTCAGGTATAAAGTACGTGCATCCATTTATGCGACGTAACAACTGGTGCTCACGTAACATGCTGTTGTGTGGCAATTTCAATCTAACTAATGTAGATGAGATTTTCAACTCTATTACTTCTACCGGTCAGCATCCACGTTTATATGGTGATACCTTTCTGTTGCTTGAACAATTAGGTCATGGGCTTGACCGCGAAAATGAAAGACTTTTCGCTCGTCACAGTGCCGATGGACTCAAAGGTCTCGAACTTGCTGAGGCTATCGCCCGAGACCTCAATGTCTCCAATATGCTCAGACGTTATGCCCCGACATGGGATGGCGGATACGTAATATGCGGTATCGTGGGCAACGGTGATATGTGGGCCTTACGTGACCCGAATGGCATACGACCGGCCTTCTTCTATAAAGATGAAGAAATTGTAGTCGTAGCCAGCGAGCGTCCGGTGATTCAGACAGCCTTCAATCTTACTGCTGCCCAAGTAAAGGAACTGGGCCCCGGCGAGGCAATAATTGTTGACCGTGACGGGTCAGTACGTATTGACCGTATTTTGCCAGAAGGACATAACGCCCGATGCAGTTTCGAGCGTATATATTTCTCACGCGGTTCTGACATCGACATCTACCGCGAACGTAAAGCACTTGGAGCTTATCTGGTTGAGCCTGTACTTAAGGCCATTAATCATGATATAGAACGTAGTGTATTCTCTTTTATTCCCAACACCGCCGAAGTTGCCTTCTACGGTCTTGTGGAAGGTGTCGAAAATTATCTTATACAACGTAAGATAACTGACATACGTAACCTTGCACTAACCAACAATCTCACTGACGACAATATAGAGAAGATACTTCGTCGGCGTGTTCGTCGCGAGAAGGTGGCTATCAAGGATATTAAACTGCGTACATTTATTGCCGAAGGCTCGACACGCAATGACCTTGCCACACATGTCTACGACATAACCTATGGTTCAATACGTCCGGAAGACAACCTGATTGTAATAGATGACAGCATCGTACGTGGCACTACACTACGCCAATCCATTATCAGGATACTTGACCGTCTGAATCCACGTAAGATGGTGATAGTATCAAGTTCGCCACAAGTTCGTTATCCTGACTGTTACGGTATCGATATGTCACGTATGGGTGAGTTTATCGCTTTCCGTGCAGCAATGGCCTTACTCGAAGAACGCGGCATGAGGTATATTATTGATTGGGTATACAAACTCTGCAAAGAACAAGATACCCTACCGAAAGAAGAAATTGTCAACCACGTCAAGAAAATATACGAACCCTTTACGGATGAGGAAATCTCAGCTAAAATAGCTCAGTTGCTTACTCCTGAAGGTACGAAAGCCCAAGTACAGATTGTCTACCAATCGGTTGAGAATCTTCACAAAGCTATCCCTGGCCATCCTGGAGACTGGTACTTCACCGGCGATTATCCCACTCCAGGTGGCAATCGTCTTGTCAACCGTGCCTTCATCAACTACTATGAGGGACGCGCTTCAGCCCGCGACTGAATTAACTTAAAAGAGAATTTCAGTTTATATAATCTTTTTGCATATATAGTGTGTTATTATTACAGAAGATGCTTAAAAGCATCGGAAAGATTTTTAAACACTATTAAAAACACACATTATTATGAGCGAGATTCTCGATACCGCCGAACGGGAGGAACTTCCCGACAGCTTATATGGTCTGCCTGAACGCAGAGAGTATCCTATGCCTGACGCAGCACATGTTCGCGCTGCCGAAGCTTACTTCCGTTATTGTCCGGAAGAGCTAAAGCCGAAGTTGGCACGCGCCATACTGCGTTTTGGCCGTGAATATGGTATGGATATAGAAAGTCCTACCATTCTGAGTTATGCAGCTATGTAAGTTTATCAAACAGAAAGAAAATCATATTGCATAGATTGCAAAAAATAGCTATCTTTGCACTTTAAGCACGTACCACGGACGACCACTGATGTCGCCCGTGGTGTTATGCGTCATATAAACTGTAGAGTATCATATACTTACACTATGTATAGAGACAGGACATGCGGCGAGCTTAGACTCACCGACGCAGGCACCAAGGCAAAGATAGCCGGCTGGGTGCAACGCACACGTAAAATGGGCGGCATGACTTTTGTAGATGTCCGCGACCGTTACGGCATCACTCAGGTAGTGTTCGATCAGGAACGTAACCCCGAACTTTGGGAAGCTGCCAATAATCTTGGCCGTGAATTCGTGGTGCAGGTCACAGGCCGTGTCGAAGAGCGTGCCAGCAAAAATGCCAAAAATCCCACAGGCGATATCGAGATTTTCGCCGACGAGCTTAAAGTGCTTAACCGCTCTAAAGTACCCCCCTTCACTATCGAGGAAAATACCGACGGCGGCGACGACCTACGCATGAAATATCGTTATCTCGATCTACGTCGTCCCAATGTACGCCGCAACCTTGAACTGCGTCATAAGATGGCTTTCGAGATACGCCGTTACCTTGACTCGGAAGGCTTCCTTGAAATAGAAACTCCTATCCTTGTCAAATCAACTCCTGAAGGTGCACGTGACTTTGTGGTACCCTCACGCATGAATCCAGGAGAGTTTTATGCTCTGCCCCAGAGTCCGCAGCTCTTCAAACAACTTCTTATGGTCAGCGGTTATGACC
>CAYNUE010000028.1:0-35600 GCA_964400325.1 uncultured Sangeribacter sp.
CACAGGATTCTTTAGCACGCACAAGCACATCTTTGAACCTATCCCATTTTGCATAACCCAAAAGAGGATAAAGTTCACGGGCACTCCAACATTCCACACCATCATATTCGATGGCGATGGATTCGAAACTATTAAACAGGTCTTGTATCTCGGTTACCTTCATATTACTAATCTTTTTTATGAATACAAAGTTAATAAAAACTATTAACTTATCAAGATACTATACAATCTTTCTTAAAACCAATTTTGTTTTTTCTCTTGTGCGCGAAGATGAATGAAGATGATTAAACTTTCTTTTTATATTCTTTTATTTCGTCTAATTAGGAGGCATATAGTGGTATATTTACACTATATTATCGTATGCTAAAGCCTTTAAGTGAATATTTTACAATAGTCGATTCTCGTGATGTTATGTGTACTCTTGTGGGGAATGTTTTGCGGTAGGGTTGCACATAGCATCACGAGAACAGATATCGTAGTGCTGATATAATCTTTATGGTAGTTTATTTACTTAAAAAAGATTCTGCCCACTCCAGTCTTTTCAGCAGGTAGCTTTTTAAGAACTGTACTTCGTTCTCCCATGTGCCGTTAGAGGTGTAATTTACTGAAATCACAGAGTTCATAATCGGCCATTTTTCGAAATTATCCTTTTGTGAAAGATACAGATAGTCATACATTTCATTGATGTAATCCATGACGCTGTTCTTTAGGGCATCTTTATTTTCCATGAAAATACGGTATACCTCTTCTTTAAAGTAGGGGTTTTGCATCATGATAGGATAGTAGGCGTAGGACCTTGTACCATTGTAGTTGTATAGTACTGGTCTGACATTATCCCAGCCGATACCGGCAGACCATTCTGCATCCCAAACTGGACCTTTTTTTAGTTTGGCACCGGCAGTCGTTATGACATAATAATCGTTTGTATCCTGATTAGCCATAAGGAAGTTAACAAGATACCATTTGGCCCAGCTTTCCACATCAATAATATCAAGAAAAGCGGCCTCATGGCTTAATATATCATCTGCATTGAGGGCTTCTTCCAGTCTTGTGATATACGATTGAGCATAATCAATCTGTTCCTGTGTAATTCCATCATCTGGATCAGGAGTTTTGAAGGAGAAAGAATAACCCATTTCACTTGTGAAGTATACCGGTTCCTGTGCAGCGTAGGCGTCTTTCTCGAATAAATATCCGTCATCTTCAATCTTTACTCTACTGCCAGAGGTTTTGATATGTTCTGTGAAGAGATAATTACCTTGATACTGGCCGTTCAGGAATAGTTCTACATACTGCCATCGTGGGGTCCAGTCCAGCTTAAGTATTTCACTATATTTAAACTGTACTGAGGCTCTGAGTAGAGTTCTATCACAATATCCTGCGAGCAATACTCAGCTCTTATCAGCTGGAATATCAAAAATAGAGGCCTTTTTATCCAGTTTAATTCGATAAGGCTTCTTGGGGTAACCCCATGTGGCATTGCCACGGCCCTTTAAACTCGTTGAAGCACTAAAACCTGTTGGAAATTCATTTGTTTGGGAAATATCAATAGTACCAGTGACATAGGTATTCTTATCCGATGGTAGAAACCTGTTTTCAGTTTCAATAGTCATGATAGGCAGTCCAGTAAATACTCGTGTATTGACTGTGTAAGTCTTGGTAGAACCATCAGGATGAGAAACCGTTAGGTTATGACGTTTAGTTAGGTCTAAAGCCTCATTAATATTCTCCACTACATAAGCATCTTTGTTATAAAGCTCAACAGTTAATTTCATATTACTTATATCGCAAATATATGGAATTAGGATATTTACATTATTTCCTGAAATATCTGCTGTAATATCTCTGAGTAAATATTCGCGGTTGTCCTTTAGGAATAGCTTAACAGAACTAATATCACAATTGTGCTGTGTGCTAAGAGTGGGGTCAATTTTAAAAGTAAATGTTGAGCCATCTGCCATTGAGATTGTAATTAAATCATCTATGTCGTTTCTTACTATTGACGAAATAACTGTCGCAGGATTAGCAGAGTAAGAGGTATTTATCACATCAAAAATCTTATCCGGCTCAAGAGTGGAGTATAATTCAAAAGCATAACAACCCAAATTATTTATAATTACCCTTACAGAAATAGTTTCAGGAGTAAGTCCATCCTTACCGTCAGCTCCGTCTTTGCCGTCCTGACCGTCCTTGCCGTTGGCTCCGTCTTTACCGTCCTGACCGTCCTTGCCGTCGGCTCCGTCTTTACCGTCCTGACCGTCCTTGCCGTCGGCTCCGTCCTGACCGTCCTTACCGTTGGCTCCGTCTTTACCGTCCTGACCGTCCTTGCCGTCAGCTCCGTCTTTACCTTTAGACTGAACACGGTTTCCTGAATTATCAAGAAGATAAATGTACGAGGTTCCGTCGTATGATACCATCCAATAACCGTTTTCGTCGATAGATAGACGCGGAACTGCCGATTTTAGACCTTCACGACTTATAATATAGATGGAAGTATCATCAGAGAAAGTAACAGTCCACCCTTCTTCATCAGAAGTGACTGATTTTACTAGTTTCCCCGCATTCATAGCTGCTTGTAGTGAATTGACTGCACTCTCCAGATTGTCAACACGATTATTGAGGTTGCGTATATCGTCTTCTAATCCAGATGTATCAGTACATGCGGTTAGGGCAATCAATAACAGATATACAATCAGTCTTCCACCTTCATAACTGATAAGCGCTTTCTTCCAATTTCTTTGGTCTTAATCATAATTTTTACTACTATGGTATATTTAAAGTTCTAACTGTTAGGTTATTATTCTGAGTAAAGAGATATGACTCTCAAATAAAGTTATATTAATTTCAAAACAGTGACAAAATTAATTAAATCCTTCTTATTGCACAATAAATCCTACCTCCGCCATATTGATAGCTGATAGCTTTAACAATGCTGATACTTTACGATGACAATTGATGATATAAATACTTTATTGCTTCAGATAAGTCTCATTTACGTCACCTTAAACGACCACCGAAATATGACTTAAGTATTATAAATGTTATGAGGTTGATAATTAAGCAGATGCTGAAAAGAATTAATTGTTGTGTTTACCTTTTACCCTTAATTGATATATTAATACAAACGTACAACAAAATTATAAATAATATGGCAACAACAGCTCTGTCTCGTCTGGCCGCAAAGGCTCTTCCCGCACTTTCAGGTGCTTCTGTGACTTATAATGCTGAGAAGAATGTGTATCTCACTCTTGGCTATACAAGCCCTGCTGGAAATACATACTTCAAGGCTGTGAGGTTCTCTGACCGATTGGCTGTACATTATGATATCGGTGAGGGTTACGCTCACACCTTCCTCAACGGTATCACTTTGTTTGCCTGGGATGGTACAAAAGCAGTCATCATTGGCAAAAAGATGTGGGGAGGAGATGATTGGGTATGCTTTAGCGAACGTTTCGCAACAGAACAGACTATTGAGCTTCTCAAGAAGTATCTTGAGGGACAAGCTAAGGCACTTGGACAATCGGTAAGTGAGTCCGCTCTCCTGTCCTTCTCCCGTCAGATGGTAGAAGAAGTACATTCATATCAAAAACGTATTGCATAACCAAAAAAGAAATAGCTATGGCATCATTTGAGAAAGCATTGACAAAAGATTTGTTTGACAGTGTGCTCCCAACATACGGTACCCCTCGTCAGAGGGTACCGATATGGGATGAAGGACAGAAAATGTTTCTATTGGGTAGTTATGAGAGTGGGCAAGGGAATTATTATTACGAAGGAATCCGCTTCTGCAATAAGATAGTGATAAAAGAAAAAGTAGGGCTATTCCATACATGGACCTACATAGATAGTCTTGAACTATACGCTTTCAATGGGCCTAATCTTGAGCTAATACAGAAAAAAGACTATGAAAAGACTTTCCGAAGTGAGGAATTTATTCGTCAGGAGTCGGAGAAGATGATATGTGATTTCCTATCGGGATATCTAAAGTTGCGAAACATCTCAGTTGAAGAAAAAACTATCAGAGCAGAAGCGTTGGCAATTGTTGAAGGCAGCTTCAAAAGTTTCTTAGACCCAGACTTCAACAAACATCTTACACGTATTCTTCCACAACTTAAGTCTTAACTATGACCAGTAACCTCATAAATATGATTGACCAAGATAACCGCGAGCAATTGTTAGCCTACGAACTTATTGCCAACACCAATTCCAGTTTCTTTCTTACCGGAAGAGCTGGAACTGGAAAGACAACCTTCTTGCAGAATGTGCAGAAAATGGTGGGTAAGAATTTCATTATTCTCGCGCCAACCGGGGTGGCAGCTATTCTTGCAGGTGGAGACACCATTCATTCTTTCTTCGGACTACCTATGGGAGCATGTGTGCCTGGTACTTGTGGAAAAATGAATCAGACAAAGATTCTATCCCTTATTCATGCAGACACAATCGTTATTGATGAGGTTTCAATGTTACGGAGCGATATTATAGATGCCATTGACTATACAATGCGTAAGACCCTCCGTAATAATATGCCTTTTGGAGGGAAACAAATGATTTTTATAGGCGATATGTTTCAGTTGCCTCCAGTAGTAAAACAGGGCCCTGAAAAGGAGTTATTGAGTGATATCTATAAAACTAACGAATTCTACTTTTATAAGTCAGAAGCGGTGAAAAGAATTCGTCTGGTGAAAATTGAGTTCCAAAAGGTATACCGTCAAGATGATGAAAAATTTCTCTCTATACTTGAACACGTAAGAATGAATCGGATTACTCCGCAAGATGTGGCCTTATTAAACACTCGTGTTAAAATACCCTACGAAACTGACATGGTTGTAACATTATGTAGCCTTAATAAGACTGCAGATGAGATAAATAATCGCCATCTCTCGAAGATTGAAAATTCAGAATTTATATATGAAGGTACTGTGGACGGGCGTTTTGAAGAGAAGCGTTTTCCTGTTGATAAGACTCTGCGTTTAAGGGTTGGTGCACAGGTGATGTTTGTACGTAATGACCAGCAGAAACGCTGGGCAAATGGAACATTGGCAAAAGTAACAAAGCTCAACAAAGATGAAATAACAGTTCAACTCAAAGATGGGAATGAATATGCCGTGCCGGCGTGTAGCTGGGAATCCGTTAACTTCGAATATAACCGTGATGAGCGGAAAATGAAGAAAGAAGTTATCGGTACTTTTACTCAGTATCCACTTCGTCTTGCCTGGGCTATCACTATCCACAAGAGTCAAGGAATGACGTTTGATAAACTACAAATAGACCTCAGTGATGGAATGTTTGCATCTGGCCAATTATACGTAGCTCTCAGTCGAGTGCGTAGTCTATCAGGTCTTTATCTGACACGAGGAGTAAGTCCTCAGTATGCACATACTTCGAAGGAGATTCTTTCATACGCGAGTGGTTTCAATGATACAAAAGAAATCAATAACGAGATTGAGAGTGGAAAAGCTGCCTACGAAGCCCTAAAAGTTAATGATTATGATAAGGCGGCTGAGGCTTATCTAACCCTTGTGCATAAGAAAGCTGAAGAGGGGAATATCCGAGAGGCTCTACAACAAGCCAAACGATTTCTTGACATAGTCATAGATGATGAATGGCTTTATGGTGGCATTGAGAATATTCCTGAAGTTTTAACTTCAAATAATCATTGGACAGCTAAATTTATACTTGCCTTACTGAGCCTTTATGCATGTAAATTTGAGGATGCTTTAACAGCTATTGATACTGTGTTAGAATGTCATCAATGTTCGGAAGCACTTTATGTCAAATCGCGAATTCTCCTCAAACTAAAGCGATATAAAGAGGCCGATAGAATAAACGGTATCCTTGGCGAAACTTTTGAAATGGCTACTCCGGATGTAAAAATTCTATACATGGTTGCTATGGTAAACGAGTTATATATTGGGGATCCTGGCATAGAATTAATGAAGAAAGTGATTGAAATACGGCCTAAGTACGATAATGCTATAGTCGCTCTGCGGACACTAATGCGGCGAAAAGGGGTCAAGTTGATGGAATCTTCTGATACCCCCTGTGAGCTTGTAATTGACTTCAACTCTGATATGGATACAGAAGACTTCCGTAAGAAACTGAAGATTGCTCGAAAGGAAACACCTAACTCCATTACACTTCTTCAAAAGAGAATTAAAGCCTTGACACTCCAAGTAGTTTAGCCTGATAAACGTGGTCTCTATAGTTATTAGTAGTTGGGTTATGTAGGTCAATTTTTGCTTTCTCAATGATTAACAGGGAGGTTCTTTAGATATGAAGTTTGAGGCACTTCCGTAATTACAATTGCGGAAGTGCCTCATTTGAACGGATGGTTATAAAGAAGAGAGGAGATAGGGTAGGGATAGGATTATTTTACCAGCAACTTACGTGAATCAGTGCCATGACGTACTACGTATACACCGGCTGGTAGAGAGACAATCCGTGAGCCATTTACACTGACATGTGCTATCTGCTTGCCATCTATACTTGTGACAATGAATTCGCCATCTGTGGCCTTGATTTCAATAGTGCCTTTACCTGCGCGTACTGAGAAACTGGCCGTATCCTTAGTGAGGAGGTTTGTGCCTCCCATAACACCGGTTTCGCTATATTGGCTACGCTCAGAAACACACTGACTGACGCCACGGTTGTAGATAGCCAGCACATCGAAAGCATGTGAGGTATATGAATTGAAATCTACATTCTGGAAGGTGTAATTCTCACGGTCGCCTTCGATTACATGTCCCTGTAGATAGGTGTATACCTTTTCACCTGCGTTCAGATTCTGTAGTACGCGGATGCTCTGCAAATAGAAAGGTGTACCATACTGACTCTTGATGCGTAGGGTTTCATTAGCAGAGCCATTAGAGTAATTGAGTGCAACAGTATTGAAGCCTTCCGCTGCCTCGAAACCAATATATTCAGCCTGGGCTGTGGAGGGAGTGATAAGCATACCATCATCACCGAGGATATCTACGGTAATTTCTACTGTAAAATCGCCTGTGCCATTATTGAGTGTAAGTTCTGGAGTCTGAATATATGCGTAGCCGGCACTGCCTACTCCAAGCAAACCATCACCGATAATGGTAGTGGCACCTATCCAGCCTGGATAAAGAGTGTATTCATCGAGACTACAAGGAGTGAAATCATTGCCGAGGAAAAATGGCTCTTCACGTGTACCTTCTACCTCTAAGTCGAACTCTTCATCAAGCACAGCATAATCAGACATGGCTTCGGTAGCCTCATAAATTCCGAGATCACGTACACGATAGAGTGAGGCCTTAGGTGTCGGCTCCCAATTAGCGGTATAAGAGTCACTATTAATCTCAGAAGGAGCTTTAACGATAGGGGTAGATATACCGTAGGCTAATCTGGGTTGTGACCATGATTGTTTCTCGCCTCTCTTGGCTGCAACTTCATAGAAATAATCGGTATAAGGATCCATATCCTTAACTACATATTCGGTTCCTTCTACAGGAAGATTAGTTATGTCATAGGCACGTTCTTTACCTTCGAGGGTACTTACCTCTATATGGTCGATTACGAGGAGTGGGTAAATGCCTTCCTCATTATCAGAATCCCACCCTCTGAACATGAAACGAACTTTGTTGTAGACATCATAGAAAGCTGGTCGCGTCTGGCCGTCAATCAGGAGTGTAGAGCCCTCGTTATCTGAGAGTACCATCTCCGTATATATACTACCAACGTCTTTCCAATCTTTTCCATCGAATCCTTGTAAAACCAGAGCACTAAAATAGGGCTGATCTCCAATATTGCGCATCCAAATCTTGATTGATTCGAGACGTCCGGCATATTCGGGAGAAATAAGGTAGTTGTTGCTGTCAATCACTATTGCAGGTGAGCCTTCAAGACCCATATCATCGGTAGTGGAAGCAGGGGAGTCAAGTGTCCAGCCCTCAAGTTCAGAGGGAGTATTGAAATCATAGGTCAGATACTCGGGCTCTGATATTTTGTTCTCATGGTATAGTGAGAAGAGATATGATTCAGCGAGACGTACGTTTGACCAATGGGCTGTAAATCCGTCACGAGTGAAGGCAGTAGCTGGCAATGTCTGAGGCGCACTTACATCGCCCGTATCCTCGACTGTTACCTTAACATCATCTATTAACACCTGACAATAATATGCACTGAGCTGTACGAACGCATCGTTGCCAGCATAATCATTATTGAAGGTAAACGAGAACTCTTTCCAGCCATTCTCATCCAACTCACCCTCTCCATCAACTTCGTAGTCGTAGATACGCGCGTACTCCATAGCGATAGGATCTGGATACCAAATATCGTTGAAGAGCAGAAGGACACCCAAGGTAGCTGTCACAGGCTCTTGGCTAAGACGCTTGGCACGGAAGGATATGGTAATATTACCTGAATAATCTCCAAGCGGAGTGTTGATAAAACCTCCTACGAACGTATTGAATGCGCATGCACCTCCTGCTTGGGTAGCATAGTTGGTTGACCACCCAGATTGCTTGGTGAGGGTCTCGTCAATGTAAGGCTCACCTGGTATTCCGAGAAATTCCTCATCTGGCTCTGACTCAGAACCAGCAGTGAATAGAGAAAAATCCTCGTCGACAAGCACATTGGTTGTCGTATTTGCACTTCGTGTTGGAGTAAGAACGGGTGCAGACGACTTAGCTATACTTGTAATGTCTCCAGCCTTGCCGATAAGTGATGATTGAATCCTTCCCTCATAAGGATTATCCAACATAAGAGGTGAGGCCGAAAGAGATAGGCTTGCAGCGGCACCTACTAAAAGTAATGGTAGTTTTCGCATCATGTGATTGTGTTAGATGAATATTTCAGGTGCAAAAATATCTCTAATCTTCTCAACCCAAGGAACGAATAAAGGGAAGTATGAACGAATTTAGACAAGTATTTAATTATTACTTATTTAGATAATTTGAAATTGAGGACTAATAATGTGCGAAATCGCGATTATGTTCTTATACCAGCCTGGATACACGCCGGTATTCGGCCGGAGTCATACCAGTGGATTGTTTGAATACAGATGCGAAATGCGAGCGACTTCGAAAACCAAGCCCTTCACCTATAGCCTCAATGGTAAGGACATCGAAAGCAGGGTCTGAGAGGCGTGCGGACGCTTCGCGACAACGGTATGAATTGAGCCATGCATTGAAGTTCATCTGCCACATCTCATTGATGATCTGTGACACTTCCTTCTCTTTCAGACCAGCGATTTCAGCTAACTGTTCTATAGAGAAACCAACTTTATAGAGCGCGTCGCTTTCAGTAGCAATTTTTGTCAGTAAGGCAGCATAGTGTTTTTTATCATCTGAGGTAAGCGAAGAGGTACGATATTTATTAGTAGAAGTTTTTTGTAGTGGTACCTCTTCCGCTTTAGTAGTTGACTTATTTTCATCATTAGGTGTCTTTTCAATGGCTGCTTCCGATGCGTGTAAGAACTGGCGAAGGTCACGATCACGAAGGTAAAGATTCTTAAGAAGCTCCGTAGCGCGTTGTTTTTGAAAGTATGTAATTACCGAGAATAGAAGTATCAGGATAATTATCACACCTCCTGTCGAAAGGAGAAGCCTGCTTCGGAGATGGCGACGATGGAGGTCATCGTAATGGGCAGCCATTTCATCGAGTTGGGTTTGTGTCTCGATATTGTCGAGGTGGTGACCTGCACGGTAACCGAATATGCTATCAGCAAGTTCAAGATGGTGAATATGGTATTTCATAGCTATCTCTTCCTTTCCTAACTTAGAATAGATTGTAGAGAGAACACCATATAGGTTCCATCTCACTTCCGGTGTGGACGATCTGAAGGCAGCCTTTTCCATTTCTTCCATAACTTTTATTGCTGCAATTGTATCGCCCTTGGCAAGAAGCGCTTCAGCGCGGTTGCCATGTGCTTGAGCTTCGAAATAGGTTGGAGTTAATGAAGTGTCTACTTCATCGGCGGCTACTCGGAAATTTTCTGACGCTTCATCATAATTACCTTTCAACATTTGCTTCGCTCCATTATGTACACGTCGCGTAAATTGGTTGAGCGCAACGGAGTCAGGCAATAGTATTACTTCATAGGCATCGATTTCTGATTTAATCATATCCAAGCTTCCTTCATTCATGGCTACATTGAGCATATTGGAATAGGAAATGTTGACTATATCAAAACTTTCAGTGGCAAGAGCTGCATGGAATGCATCGCGATAGAGTATAAGGGCTGAATCTGGTGAGGCGTGGAGTTTGACATTCCCTAAGTTAAGATAGACGTAAGCATACATTTTTTCAAACTTTGCCGCCTTTGCATCGGCAAGTGCCTTGAGAAAAAATTTATAAGCTCCAGTATAATCGTGCTTCATGTACATCAGCACATAGCCCATATTATTGTAGGAACGAGCCCTAAGTTTAACACGTTCATCTTCTGTCTCGCGGGCTGAGGCATTGGCTACTTCTGCGTATGCTATCAGTGCTGAGTCAGCCTGTTCCTCCATTATATACTGGTTAGCACGTGCCATCAGCTTCTCAAGATTTTCTACACTGGATTGAGCGTAGGGTGATTGCTGCCTATCAAGCCAATAGGAAGCTACCCATAGGCCTATAGCAATGGCTGTAAGCCACACCATAGTCCAGAAGATAATACGATGTCGGAAAGTGAGCTTCACTGCTTGGTGCATTAGAATGAAGTAGACACGAGGAAAAATTGCACAAAAATAACACTTTCACTATTAAAATCAAAATTATTAAAAACAGCAGAAATAATCTTTATTCCTTGAGTCTAATTTTTAAGAGCTATTTAAATAGATAGGCTAAAAGGTTGTTTAAATTTAAAATTCAAAAATGTTATATGACATGACAAACCCTCAATCAGAGTGTTGAAGGATATTATTCAGATATATAGAATAAATTCCTATTAGGCACTACTGAGTGAGGGTTAATGAAAATTTTAAATCTTGCGACTTACTTCACCATAAGCTTGGCAGCTTTTCCGTTATGACGGATAATATAGACACCTGACTGGGGAACACTATACGTGCCTTCTCCGCGGAAAAGTAGGTTACCAGGAATGTCAAACAATTCAATTTCTTCATTGGCAAAGAGGATTCGGCCACTAAGCCCAAACTTGGCATCAGATGAGGCTATTTCGATACCTGTCCCTGTTGTGGGAACAATAATATGCTTGGACGGGCGCGACACATTCACTCCATCGGTTGCTTCCACAAAGTAGGAATAAATGGCTGCTGAATTTTCTGGGTGGACAACACGCATGGTAGTCATTCCATTGGTAGAAATATGATCATAATCATCAAGTGTAGTAGTCTTAGTACCTCCCAACACTATCTCGATGTCATCAATAGCCATGGAACCTGAATTCCTCTTATAAGTAAACTCCACCTGATAAATACCTGCTGGAACCTCAGCTATAATTTCATTTCTTGCACTGGCTATCTCAGGCACTATAGATGCAATGGCAACCGTATTGCCTGCAGCATCTTTACCTGTAATCTCCAGTGTGCTTCCAGAGGCCTGCATACCCTTATGCCAGAATGATATCTTACTGATTTCACGATTAAACTTAGGTGAAGTCATGGAACTGTTGTTAGTACTCATCTTGTAGGAAGGAGATGCCTTACCATAGTTGCCATTAGAGGTAAATACTAACTTTCCAGAAGCTGTCCATCCCTCTGGCAGAGTCAGTGAACTACCTGTTCCCATATCGTTTGTTATAATCTCATCCTCACCAATAACTACGCTCTCAAGCACTGTGAGATAATAGTCGGTGGCATTATCAACCGGTGACCATGTGGCCTCAAACCAATCAGAATCATATTCTGAAAGCTCTACCACCTGTGGAGCAGCGATGATAGGTGTGCCTCCATCAACATCAAACGTTATAAGGCCGTCAGAATGAGTTATATTGGTAAGAGGAAGATGTAGGGCTTCTCCTGCCCATGTCTTCATTGAAGGAGAGGTCTGGTCTGTAAATTCAGTCTTATTATACGTTCCTGGCCAACACCAACCCATCCATTGTGACATGTCCATTGCTTCGGTTACATTGTTTGCTTTCTTAAGCTCTACATGCATGTGGGACTTGTCATTATTAGTAGCATTTTTGTCAAAGACTGCCTGGTCAAAGTCAACATGCCAGATAAGCATACCCGAATTAGGAAGGTAGGTATCCCAGCCTGTCTGCTGACGATTTTCAAACAAATAATATTCAGTCGGAGTAGGTGATTGAATTATACAAGCATCTCCGCTATCAGCAAGATTACCAAGTGTAACTGAAATCGGGCCATCAATAAGCAGAGGGTCTAACCAACCCATCGCAAGGCGCTCAAATGATGAGTAGTTAGGAGGCGTTCTACCATCATTGTTATATGGTCCGTAGTCAAGCACTGACCATGGTCCTGGGGTGGCTTGGTTGCTATAGTCTGTGGAATAAAGGTCAGGAAGGCCCATCACATGTGAAAACTCGTGAATGAAAGTGCCTACTCCGTCAGGCTTATCTCCTATCCACTCGTTTGTACAGCCGTAAGAATCAACTTTTACTCCATCAACATAAAACGATTTGCGTAGATTTTCAAGTTTAGAGGAATGAGGCCATACCGCTTCTGCTAAACCGCTTTGAGCTTCTCCTTGTCCGGCATAGATAATAAATACATTATCAAGGCAACCATCGCCGTCCATATCATATATGGAGAAATCTACTGTGTCATCAAGTTGTTTGACGGCGTGGACTACCATGTCCCAAGGATTTCTATCAGTGCCCTGGGAGCTATTGCCACCATAGTAAGAACGTATGCTTGGCAATTTAACAGGACCAATGACATCAAACACTGGCCGGAACATGCCATTAGAATTGAAGCGGAAATATTCGGCAGCGCAACCCGAAGCACCATACTCAGAAAATCCGTCACTGTTCAGCAATCCATGGAAATAAGCCTGTGGGTCATCAAGATTGAAATCTACGTCTTTATAAGAAACCAGAACTACGAGACCACGAATATCACCGGTGCGTGGAAAATTAGAAGTGAAACGCCCCATACCGCTCTGTTCCACTACACGCTTAGGACCATTGTGACGTGCCATATTCCAATGTTCCACTGTTTCCGGAGTCATCAATGTTATGGCAGCTTTCTGCTGAGCATTTCGCATGGTAGGATTAGCTGCCATAATACCAGTGGAAACTATCTGACCGTTTTCTTTAATCTTTCCGAAATAATATGTGCCTTCTTCTTCAGTTATGAGGGCTCCGTCGGTGGATATAAGATAATGGGCATGCTCATCACCAACTACCTTGACTAAAATCACGCTTCCGTCAGGCTGGGTTAAATTGACATACTTATCAATAGCTCTTACAGCACCAGCCGAAAGAGCCAATCCCAAAGTAAAGGCGGTGATTATATATTTTAGATTTTTGATAAACATAACTTCAATATTTAGAGCATGGATTATTTTAATATCTTGGTAGCTTTTCCATTTTCAACACGTATGAATAGACCCTTTTCAGGATTATTGACACGCACTCCCTGAATATTATAATATATTACCTCGGAATCGTAGTGGCAATCCACGCTATCTATAGCTGCTCCCTCGGGGAAATAAATTATGGAGGTCTTGTATTGCGTATTTGGCCAGCTATAGCCATGCGTGCAGGCTGCGTCTATATCAAATACAGATAAATTTACTGTCAGAATACCGTCTTCGAATGTTGAGAAAGGCTGATTGTTAGCTTCCATAAAATCTATTATCTGCGGGAACAGGGCATCAGTATATCTATCTCCCAACATCCATATTTGCCAACCAAGTATGTCGAACATGTACATTTCACCCTGGCCTATATCCACACCAGCTGCTATACCAGGTAGAAATTGGACATGCTCTGGATCTGTAAGGTCAAATTGTATCTGGCCTTTCAGCTCTGATTTATTCATATCTTTGAGTGCAAAGCCGTCAGCGTGGTAAGGTGCCCACAAGCGATACAGATTAGGATTAGCCACATTCTGATGAAGCTCCACATCGAACGGGTATTCTGCAGGGTCAACATAGTCACCGTCCTTGGTCAGAGCTGCTGTCACCCAAGCGTCTTCAAGAGTAGCGTAACCTACGAAGTTCCACTCTCCTGGCTGTTCCTCGTCAATAGGAACGTATGGTTCCAATTTCAAAACATCAAACAGGCGTACCGCTCCAATCGAGCTTCTATAGGCTGACGAAGTGTAGGCTTGCCACCCGAAACTATGATTTTCAGGAAACTCTATGGTTCCATCTTCTGGATTGAATGTCACCGAGAAATCTGCAGCCACTGTTTTCTTGGTGGCAGCATCATAATAACCGGGCTCAAATTTTATATAGAATGGCTTGTCATTGACGGTTGCCTCTCCTAATTCCTTTGATGTGAAAGTGACCGTATTGGTAGACTGGTCAAAAGTAGCTTCAACGTCAGTGAAGAAGTAGTCTGTTGCTGATAGGGTTATAGTACCGTCACCATTGTCGGCAATCACACATCTGATTGAGGTTTCGCCGACTCCATCCTGAAAATAATGATCATTGATATGTAGCACATAATTACCATCGATTGAATGTGCTACCCCCTCAGCTTTCAGTACATAACAGGGTGAAGTAGATGCATTAGCTGTGGACGTACACAAGGCAGCTGATAATGTTATTATTGAGGCTAAAATTTTTTTCATATTAATCAGAAAAAGATTTTGTTATATTTCACCTTACCGTTGGCATAGGTGGTCTTACAAATACACAGACCCTTTGTCGGGGCTTCTGCAAGCCTTAGACCGTCAAGAGAATAGTAAGCTGTCTCCACAATATCTATTGCTTCTACGCTGTCAACGGCAGTAGTGCTGACAGACGTGATAGTAGAATTATACACATTACAGTTGGCAATGGAAGTAGGGTCATACTCGTTGACAAAAGCCACTACCTCCATGTTGTCGGTATTCCATTCTCCTTCGAGGGTGCAACTCAGGGTCATTGTTGCCTCATCACCGTTCCATTTAATCAAATCTCCCCATGTATCTGTGAGATGTTTACGCATCACGTGGGAATGAGTAAATGTGTCTGATTCAATACCTGCCTGATGACGATGGAGAATACCGCTCTCTATGACATAGACAGTAAGACGAGGCTGACTGCAAGTCGTTTCAAATACCGGAAGGCGATGTATGTCTACCTCTACAGTTAGTTCATTATCAGATAGTACAGGTGTAGCATTAAGTGAAACAAAAGCCGGGCGAGCCATAGCTGCCTCTACGAGTGGTCCAAACTGTGAGAAGTTGCCTATTGCAAAAACCGGATTTCCTGTATCTTCCATAACCCTGCGGTCAAGCATTCCTGAGGGGGCAGAATGAATATCGAAGAAGTCGCTGTAGGTCTTGTCTTCTTCCAGAGTGAGCCAGTCAGTCTTATAACCTACGTGGTGTGCAACTATTGACATGGATTCTCCATACCCAGCATTAAGACATTGCTCCAAAGCCATTATAGCACGAGGACAGTTGACACATTCCTCCGAAGTAAATTCCTCAACGAGCACACGGTGAGGAAGTGACTGTGTATAGAAGCTTATTTTGTGAAGCAGATAATCATTTTCAGCGTAGCCATCTTCTGGACAAACAATCTTAAATTCCATCTCATGGCTTTCATCGGAAGTGACTTCAGCACTATTGACAGTTACCAAGACTTCTGCAGTCTCACCATATTGAAGATTTTTGTCACAAGTGACTTTCTCACTTTTTGCACCGTCAATATTATATTCAATCTCAAATCCGTTGACAGGGTCGGAGCCAATATTCCTTACAATAGCTCTAAAGGAAGCATCTTCATTTATAGAGACAGGCATCTCAGGGCTTTCAATTTTCTGCATCATGAGGTCGCAGGTCGGAAAACTATCGCTGCTTACCACCAATTCTATACTCAAGACACCAGATTTATCTGAAATTTCCCAAATCCCATTCTTGGCTATCCACTTTGCTCCCGGTTGATCTTCTCCTACCATAGATATGCATTTCACTCCCTTCTCCTGAGTAAAAGTGAAACCTACCACCAATGGAGACCCATCAATCACCAGACTCCCGTCCATAGAAATATCGTTCCAACCGTCGACAATAGTTGCGGCTTCTCCAACGGTCATATCTTCATCTTCTAATCCTCCTCTTACCCAGCCCTTGAGGTCATTTATACCCTCAGAGGTAATGAGGCCAACTTTTATGCCGGTAACGTTGCCGCCAATATATCTTTCAAGCAATTCGGCAGGAAGCTCTATAGCCCCTGAGATATCGCCCTTACCAACTTTTGAAATTCCCTTCTCAGCAATTTGACCGTATGAATAGCCTACGTTCAAAGAAGCGGCTTCAACTGTCCCCGCTGTAAAAGCGGAGACAGTCAAAACTGCAATTAATGTTTTATTAAACATGTTCATTATATCAGTTTATAATTTTGTAGCTCTTTTCGCCAAGGCGTACAATATAAATACCCTTTTCAACAGCGATTGAGATATAAGAGGCAGAAGACTCAGCTACACGTCTGCCGTCAAGAGTGAATACAGCGCAATTCTGGCATGAAGCATTATCGATAACGAGTAAACCAGCCTCAACCTTTATAGTAGCATTTTCTACATTGCTTACTTCCTTTACGCCTGAAGGAGGTGTGGTAACCTCAATTTCTTCAGATATTGCTCCTCTGATGTTACCGGGATAGAAGTAGCCCATTACACGATATGAGTTATGGTTATATTCATCAACCGGAGTTTCTACACGAATAGAAGTGCTGTTATCGTCGACAAAGACAGTCTTACCTGGGAAAGTAGTTGATTCCCCTTCAGGAAGTACTACAGAAAGCTTAAGGTCAGCGAAGTAAACATGGTCTCCCTCTTCCGAACATTCATCAATAGTCATCTGCAGTGTAGAGAGACTTGGGAATTCGTCTATTGTAAACTCAAATGGTGCAGCCTCTGTAGAAACCTCGATTGTGCCCCACTCAGTAGCGTTTTCGAATGGATTGACTGTAGAAATGGCAACCACAACATCGTCTGTGATAGAGTAGGCAAGTCCAGAGATGGTAACCTTACATTCAGAAGCTGAGAATTCTATAGCTGGAGTAGCCACTCTTCCAGTAAAGCCAAACGGTGGGAAATTCCAGATACCCATCACGGGTTTGTCAAGTTCTGTGTTCCAATAGAATTTAAGCATCTCTGCAGTCCAACCGGCAGTGGTGGTATACATATCCATATTGCCATAAACGCTGATAGGATCCTTAATGGTCTGAGTAGTAGGCACACCACGCACCACATCGTCAAAATATACATACTCATCGTTATTAGTAGCAGCGGTATGTGTGATATTAGGCAGTACCAGGAAACGGTTTGCGTAATCAGTAAACTCCCAGTTTGCAGTATAACCATTGGCATCAACATCTGTGGCTGCGAGGGCAGTCGCTTTACCTACACCTGCAGGAACCAAGAAATTAGCATCAACACCAGGGTAAGAGATTTTGTTGTCATCTCCACAAGCTGTAACGCGCACACTGTAATAATCCCTATCATTGATTGGGAAGGTCTCAAAAGTGCAATGGTCAACATCTCCCAATTCAAGATAAGCCATACAGTCTTCCTCCATTCTCCATACAGCTACTCTATAAGATGTAGCTCCAGGAACTTTTTCCCATGAGGCATAAACCTCACAATTCTCGTTCATTCCAAAGTCAGTGATAGCCGGTGTAGGTAAGGGATATTCAAGACGCTCTACCTTGAACTCCTTAATAGCTACTTCACCACGCCAACCGAAGGCCATAAAGCTGGTCAGTTTAGAGGTTGCTTCCCCAATCCATGATGATGTGGTCCATTCCTTATAACCCAAAGGACCAGGGCCTCCACCCATCATCCAACCTGATACCTCGTCAAAAATCATTGCTTGCAGGATTTGAGTTTGGTCGTTCTCATTCAGATTCATGGCTGTACATGTGAAACGATAGTAACCTGTCTCCTTCCCTTCGCCCGGTACGTCAATTGAATTAAGCATTATGTATCCTGCCCCGTCACTCCCTACATTATCGTAGCCTGTAAAGGCACATCCACCTGCCTGATAGGTCTGGAAGAGCGACCAAGATGCGTCAGGAGTACTCATCAAGGCAGCAACAACTTCCGGATCACTGCTATCTACAGGAAATTCATAGGGCGACTCTAAGGAGCCTTCTGTCCACTTTGAGAAGTCTTCGTTTACAAGGGTTGTGACTGTGACGCTCTCGTTTACGGTAGGCATGCCATAGCTTTCCTCTGACTCGACAACACGAGCCGGAATCTTCTTCATTTCACTCTTAGTAGCCCCTATAATCTGCTCAATAGTCTTGGGCGTTTTTACTGATTTTACATTAGAGAAATCGGCTTTCTCCACGCCTGCGGCTGACCCGAATAGGATAAGTCCGAGCCCCAGAGTTAGGTTTTTAGAATTGAATTTTATCATAACGCGTAAGTTTGGTTTGTGGAGGCAAATTTATATATACCTCCAAACTTATTCAGCCAAAATAGCTCTGAAATCAACCCTACAATTTGTCTTAAAACAGCTATTATGCCCCTACTACAAAAATGTAATTATCTAATAATCAAATGCTATTTATTCTACAAATTAATTTTGCTGCTGGAATTCCAAATCTCTATAAATTACGCAGAAGTTCATCAATATTTTCGTCTTGGTCAAGTCCGAGCGACTTGCGCAGACGGTAGCGAGCCTGTCCAACCGACTTCGGTTGGAGTCCTGTGATTGAACTGATTTCTTGCAAAGAAAGGCCATAACGTATATAGAGGGCCATTCTCTGATCGTTTTTCGACACGCCGGGATATGCCTTCTCAAGACGCTCCATAAATTGGCTTTCCTCCTCCTTGGCTTCTTTCCAACTGTCGTTGCCACTCTCAGGGAGACGCGACTGGATTAGATGGTTCATTAAGTTGCGTACCGAGGAATCAACCGCTGAATCACCTGTCTTAGGAATATCCTTCACCATTGCTCTGATTCTATCCAGCATCGGATTGACGCTCTCAGCAATGATATGTATTGCTACCTCCCCGCTTCTGTCGCGTGGTTCTTTCTCTGCCTCAGTAGCGGGTACTTCGTTATTCTCACCTTCTTTATCCAAGGTTTTAGCAGTTTCTTCTTCCTCAGGTAAATCCTTCTGTGCCTTGCTTCTCCTGTGAGCCACCATGAGCCATATAAATAAACAGATACAGATTCCTCCTGTAAGTTTCCAGCCCCACAGATTCCACCAATTTTGGTTCACAGTTTTAAGCTCATAATCACGTCCTTCTGGCCTTCCCCAGTTTGAATATACCCATTGCAGAAGATCTGTCACCAATTTATTATCGTCAAAATAAGCTACGTCAAGTGTATTTTGAAGATTGATATTAATTTTCCTTATTCTCTCCAATGCCTCGTAAGCCGCCACATAATCCTGCTGGCCATGATAAATATCGGCAAGCACCCCAAGAGCTATTACCTGCGCTTTTGTCTGAGAAAATTGGTCTGCATAATTAAGACCTTTGCGTGCATTTATGAAAGCCTCCTGAAAGTTACCCTTACGGTAGTAATAACGTGCCAACTGATTATAGTTGGTTGAAAGTAAAAACGTATATCCCTCGTCGAGTGATATGCGAAGAGCCTTTTCGAGCATTGGTAGAGTGATTATGCTGTCTTCCTCAATTTTTTCTGCATACCCGGTAATAATCGAGTAATAGATTTCGTATTCTCGATGTGTATCTGCTATCTGCAATACCTTGCCATAACATTCCAATGCTTTCCGGTTCTTGTGTATTCTGGAATAGTAAAGACCAAGATTGGAACATGATTTCAGCCACTCGGCAGTGTCCTTATGCTGTCTGAAGTATTCAGAAATCTCAATCAGACTTGGTCCCGCTTTATCATATTGACCATCGAAAAGTAATAGACCTGCCTTAGCAGACTTTATTAATTCACGCAAACGCGTCTGTTCAGATGGGCAGATGTGCTCTGCAGCAGCTACTAAGGGTTCACAAAGAAACCATTCTCCTTTATTTATCAGATACCATGTCGTACCTAACAGACCGTATGTAGAATAAAGTCTTAAGGAGTCTTTCGGCATAGTTACACTGGCTGCCTTAAGATAGGAGAGTAATTTGGACGCCTCGTGTGGAGTATATAATCTGTCATATATACGAATCGAATCAGCAAAGTTAGGGCGTCTTTCGGCTGCCATGCAATCTGGGGTGCCAAAAGAGAATAAGACACTTATAATTGCTATAATAGAAATTATAAGTGCTTTATACAATGACTTGATTGAATTTCTGAACTTGATGTCCATGTGACTCGCTCCTGCTTTATTATAAATGCAAATTTAAACAAAAATTTTAATTATATGACAAAAATTGAAAAATATCGAATTTTGGCTTCTTAGAAGCGCGGTTTAATACATCTGTATATTAAATAATTCGACCATTCTGATACCTGTCAAAATGGTCGAATTATTAATTAGATGACTCAATGATTTTTATCTTATCCCCATGAGATTTTATCTAATATGTAGTGAGTTGAAAAGGATGTTAGGGGTACGTTTAAAATAGGAATCAGCCATAGAACTCAGAAAATGGAGCGGCGGATGTCAGTAGTGAAGCGTTCAAGCATCTCCATACCGGCTAAGGAGTTGCCGTAGCTGTTGAGGCCCGGACTCCATACAGCTACTGAGAGTTTGCCCGGCATGTAAGCTGCAATACCACCCCCGACACCACTTTTCCCTGGCAAGCCAACGCGATAGGCGAAGTCGCCACTCTCGTCGTAGAAACCACAGGTAGACATTACTGCACCAAGTCGTTTTGACTGACTTTCGGTCAATATACGCTGTTCATTAACTGGGTTAACACCACGATTTGCAAAAATTCTGAAGCTATTCGCTACTTCGGTACATGTCATCGCGATAGCACATTGATGACAATAGACATCAATTAGGCGCTCTACATCGTTGTGGATATTACCGAAACTTTTCATGAAGTAAGCCAATGACATGTTTCGGTCGGCATGTTCACGTTCGCTTGCTGCCACACGACTATCATAGTAAATATCGTCGCTACCGGCGAGACTGCGTACGAATTCGAGTATTGCTTCTTTTGGACGAGGATAAATACTGATAAGGCGGTCAGTTATGACGAGAGCTCCAGCATTGATAAACGGATTACGTGGTATGCCATGTTCATTTTCCAACTGTATAAGAGAATTGAAAGGATTGCCCGATGGTTCTCTTCCAACCGACGACCAAAGTTCTTCACCTATTTTTGGGAAAACCATAGCAAGTGTGAAGACCTTAGATATGCTTTGTATGGAAAATGGCACGTCGGCATCTCCGGCGCGAAAATTGCGGCCATCGAGCATATCAACGGCGATTGCCGCATGGTTTGGATTAACCTCAGCGAGTGCTGGAATATAGTCAGCCACTTTACCTCGATACTCAAGATTCTGTATCTCAGCAAGAATTCTATTTATTACAGCTTGATAATCAATCATGAATAGCTAAGAGACGAAATTATTTCAGAAGGCGGAGAGCATCTTCTGTTATTTGAGGTGCTGTAAGGCGATTGGCGGTCAACAGCTGGTTGTAATCATAGCGGTCGGCGAATTTCTTGGCCAGACCATAGTTGGCTACTTTCATATCGCTGGTACCGTAGTAACGTGCGATTTTCTCACCGAAACCACCGTCGAGAATACCGTCCTCAATTGTGATGACAAGGCGATGGTCTTTCTTCAGCTCATCAAGCATGTCAGTGTCAAGACCGCTCAGATAGCGAGGATTAATTACTGTAGCGTTGACACCATCTTTTGCGAGAAGGTCAGCTACCTGTTGGGCCATTGGGAAGAAAGTACCTGCACCGATGATGGCTACTTCGCTACCCTTACGTTCAATGCTGAATCTGTTGAGATCTGACCAATCAGTCTGGACGGTGCCTTCAGCATGACGCACTTCGCCGCCGGGGATTCTTATAGCCACAGGATACTTGGTCTGTGCCATTGCCCAACGCTGCATGGAAAGATATTCTTCAACAGTAGTAGGGGCAAGGAAGACCCAACCAGGGATATTGGAAATAAGAGCAATATCAAACCAACCGAGGTGTGTGACATCGGTCATACCAAGAATGGTACCGTAGAAAATATTTAGTACAACTGGGGTATTGTTGATTGAAATATCTTGTGATAGTTGGTCGTAGGCACGCTGTATGAATGAGCTGACTACTCCGAAGCAGGGGCGTCCGCCAGCTGCCGCTATACCTGAGGCCATGGCAGCTGCTTCTTGTTCGGCGATACCTACGTCAATAAATTGTTTGCCAGCCTCTTTTCTGCGTTGTGGGTCAAAACCTAACACTCCAGGTGTTGCAGCCGTAAGAACACATACCTTAGGGTCAGCCTTCATTTCGGCCAACATCTCCTGTGCGAAAATTTCGTCGTAGCTTTCACTATTATCTTCAAATTTAGGCTTTCCACTTTCAAGGTCAAACGGACCGGAGAAATGGAAAGCTTCTTTATGTTCTTCTGCTGGTTTGTAGCCGTGTCCCTTATCAGTATGAATATGTACTACCACGGGGTGAGTGCTGTCCTTAACTTTGCGGAAAGCCTCAATCAGAGCAGCGACATCGTTACCATCACCTACGTAGATATAATCGTAACCAAGTGTTTTGAAATAATTGTTTTCGGCTTTACCATCGGTCTGGCGTAATAGAGCGAGATTGTCATATAGACCACCGTGATTTTCAGCGATTGACATGTTATTGTCATTGACAACCACTATAAAGTTTGAATCGAGGGTAGCGCCTTCATCAAGTCCTTCAAATGCCTCACCGCCACTTAGCGAACCATCGCCTACAAGTGCTACTACATTATATTTCTGCCCCTGTAAGTCACGCCCTTTTGCCAAACCACCTGCCAGACTGACAGCAGTTGAGGTATGACCTATGGTAAAGAGGTCATATTCTGATTCTTTCGGGTTGGTATAACCGGTGACGTCATCATACTTAGCAGGGTCAAGAAATGCTTCTATACGTCCAGTCAGCATTTTGTGTATGTATGTCTGGTGAGAGACATCAAAGACTATCTTATCTTTAGGTGTATTGAACACATAATGTAAAGCCACCGTCGCCTCTACAAGTCCGAGATTAGGTCCGACATGACCTCCATGATTGGAAAGTTTTATAAGAAATGTCTTGCGTAACTGATCGCAAAGGTGGTTCAGTTCGTTGATACTCAGATTGCGGAAGTCGGCAGGCGACTTTATTTTTGATAATTCCATTTTTAATTTTGGGTTTATTGATACATCATTTATAATATAACACTTATTGAGCCCTTTAAGAATTACCTTTTTTACGTCTAAAGTTACCATAATTCCTGCAATAGTGCTTTTAGTATGGTTATCATAAGAGTAGGAAGTGAATATATTTAGGTGTTGCTGTTAAATAATCTTAGAAAAATAAAGGTCGATTCTTCTTACCAAGAATCGGCCTTTATTGATAGAAAAAGGAAGAGTAGGAGAAAGTCAAGCTTAGTTGATACGTTTTTCAACGGTACGACTGCCATCAGAATAGTCAGTCACAACGATGCGGACACCACGATATTCAGACGATACAGGACAACCGGTGAGGTCATAGACTGTCGACTTGATAACGGTACCATTAGAAGAAATGGCTTGTACGAAACTTTCACTTAGAGAGACAGTATATTCCTGCGAAGGTTCGGAACCATGCCAACCGTTGAACGGTTCAGTGGTGACAGTGAAAGCGTATGTCATCTTGGGTGTAAGGCCTTCAACACGATAAGACGTATCCATGATGTTATCTATTGTCCAACTGCGAGCATCTGAACTCCAAATTTCATCTTCGTTTACTTCGCCTTTGAGTAAGCGCAGAGCATCAATAAACAGACGTTCGTTATTAGTGCTTACTTTGACAATAAATGATGCAGGAAGGTCAGTCAGAGTCCAAATCACATCTTTCTCAGTTTTGTTAGCCTTTTCTGTCAGTGTATTGACGGTGCTGTAAGTTGCTGCATCAAGTATTTCGACAGTGAAATTAACCGATTTACCTGGGTAGGAAACTACTCTGAGTGCTAAAGTAGCTGAGGTTAGGCCGTCAGGTAGTGATACCGTCGGTAGCATAAGCGCACCAGACTCACCATAGCGGCCTAACTGAATCCATCCGCCAGCTTGGAAGAGAAGTGAACCCGACCAACTGCTTGAGAGAAGGTATTTGTCAAGATTTGCTGAGATGTCGCTGGTATAGTCAGCATTGGGATATTTGCCTTCGGTAAGATTATCAAAATCTTCAGCTACGAGTACTGGATTATCCCCATCGCTAAGTACCTCACGGATTGCAAGACTGTAAGAGCCGGCCTCTTCTACAGGTGACCATGTAGCCGTAAACCAATCTTCACCGCGTTCGACTACCATGATATTGTCAGGAGTTGCGAAACGGTCTTTCATAAAACGGAACGATATGCAATCGTCTTCCTGTGTTATCATTGTTACTCCCTTGCCAGTTGGTACACCGTCCCATGTCAGTGATGATGGAGAAGTATAGTCTGTAAAGGCATTGACATCACCGTAAGGGAAGAGGTCTGTTTCAGCAGATGAACCTTGTGTGCCGTCAGCTTCGACAAGGTCATAGCGACGTACTATACCAGAATTGACGAAATTACCATTCCACGCCGATTGGTCGTATGCTATGTGCATAATCATAAGGCCACGTCCTGGCTGGTAGCGGTCCCAACCTTGTTGCTGACGGTTTTCAAGAGTGAAGTATTCATCTTTCACCGGAGTCGAGATACGGTAAGCGGTGTTGGAAGCATTGAGTTCGTAGACCTCGATTCTGTCAGCTGGAGTGTCAAGTTCTATTAGTTCGAGCCAGCCTAAAGTAGCACGTTCCATTGCTGAGAAAGAAGGGGGAGTATGACTCTCGTTGTTATAGTTGCCCTGGTCCATTACGTCCCAAGCACCAAGTTGAACATTCTGGGGGCTACGTGTGTCATAGGCATCAGGCAGACCAAGTACATGGCTGAACTCATGACAGAACGTGCCTATTCCTTCGGGTGTGTCACCTGAGATATATTTCAATTCGCTTGAACAGGCATAACGGTCTACAGTCTTATCATTGAGGACACAGTTCTCGCCATGCAAGGTAATCTGTGAGGCATGAGGCCAGATAGTATTACTCGAAGCACCGTAAGACTCAGCATAACCTGCGTAGATAACGTACACGAAATCTACAAAACCATCATTGTCATAGTCGTATTTTGAAAAGTCTATATCATAGTCGGCTGCTGCTGACTCACAGGCTTCTTTTACCATTTTTGCTGGATGGGAATCTTGGCCATATCGGTCGTTAGCTCCGTAATAATTCATATTGTGCGACAATTTTATCGGTCCGATTACATCAAAGTCAGGAGTAAAAAGACCCGATGACTGGTCGATGAAATAGTCGCGTGCAGAACCGGTAGCTCCTAAGCCAGAGAAACCGGTAGCATTCATTTTATCATGAAAGAAAGCAGCGTCATGGCCTTCGTGAAATTCATTATCTGCAAATTCCACCAACAATATTATACCCTGCAGAGAACCAGTAGTAGGAAAACCTGAATCAATGAGACGCATTGGCGCATTACGGCGCATGGCTCTTGTCTGTTCAGACTGTGTGCGTAGAGTCTCTGCGTTGAACTTCCCTTCTTTTCTAAGTCCAAGTTCGGTAGCGGTGAGTAGGAAGCCGTCTTCCGACACCATGGCATGGGCAAATTCATCACCGCGTATAGTATAACTTATTTCCTCGTCTGTGGTGGTTGTGCCTTTGAGCAGTCCAGGCCAAGCTTTTACGGCATTGGCTTCGAAAACTCCTCCTGTCAGCAGACAGGTAGTCAGAAAAGGTATTATGGTTTTTCTCATAAGATGATAATCTTGGTTCGTTTTATAATGTTATGTGCATTTCTAATTACTGTGATATACATACCTGCTGGCAGGCTAAGGCGCATACTTTTGTTGAACTCTGCTGAAGCTATAAGTTGTCCTGACAGAGTATAGACCATTGCCTGCAGAGGTGTATCAATGTCAGCGGTCAGCTTTAGCGTACCAGGCTCAGTCTTGACATCTATGTAATTCGAAGAAGAGAAGATGCTATTTATACCTGACATGTCGGGAGTAATCTCAACAGCGTTGATGATACGTCCTGTGCCAGCATCTATAATCTGTGGGATAACCTTTATTCTATCAGGTGAAGTTACATTCTGAGGTAGTGGTATAGTATAGGTATGTGTATAAGGAGTAGAAGCTATCATCGGCTCAGTCTGACAAGACATACCATTATAACCGCCGATTATAGCGCGGGCTACATCATTGAATACAACATCATTCGTAGGGTCAGACTTATCTTGCCATCCGTAAAAGTCTCCGTTGCGTCCCCCGGCATAATAGTTGGTTTGCATATAACCCGTTATACCACTTTCGGTAATGGTATAGGCTATATTGAGTGCCGGTTTGTCAATGTCAATGTCGGAATAATAAGTGGTGACGACCTCGATAGCTGTCATATCCTCGTTCCAATCACATACGGCTTCCACGCCTATATGAACGCTAAGTTGTGAGGCGAGATTAAACATAGTGTGGATGTCATAGAAGGGGTCACCGGTAAACTGACGGTTGATGTTGCTGGTTGGAGCCCCAGTGCAAGAATCAATAAATGGCTGATACGATACTTCTTCATCTTCTATCTCCATAGGGTCACCACCATGAACTGCAATAGGAATGAACCTATCGGGATATTCCTCACTCATAAGTTCAAGACCTACCATGCCACGTGGACACCAGCCGCACCAGGTGCCCGTATATTCTTCACATACCATTCTGCGTACGAAGGTCTCAGCTTGTATGGTGAAAGTGGCAGAGGCGGAGTTGTTGTAAGCGTATGAATCTGCTACTCCATTTATTTCTGTTATCTCAGCGCTAACGGTATGAGTACCTGGTGTGTCACAGTTTATAGTAAATGAGAAGGGAGATTCTTCATTAACTGCCAAGACGGTGCCTGTAAAAGACTCAATATCTTCTCCGTCAAGCTTTACAGTTATGGTGTAAGTGTTGACAGGATTATTACCTACATTCCTTACATATCCGCTATAAGTACGCACTCCAGCAATATCGTCAGTACTTTCTTTCAAAGTGGAGATAAGCATTTCATTGACAGGCATGTTGTCGCCATTGACAGTTGCAGTAATACATATCGAACCGCCGGTTGTGGTCCACTTATTACGGCTGTTGTAGTAGACATTATCGGCATCAGAGAATTTTTCGTCCGAGATTCCTACACCATCAGCTGCTTTGAATGAAGCTTTATAACCTATGGCAACCGATTCGCCGAAAGGTATTATAAAGGGTGTATCGAGTATAATCTCATTCCAGCCAGGTTGTAAGGTTTCCAGTTTTTGACGATATATGTAGTTCTGGTCATTAGGTTTATTCTTGATGTAGAGGTAACAATTGGTAGCCTCCTTCATTACTGCTATATTTACTGTGGTAATCTCATTACCTGTATATGGAGCTACAAACTCTGCTGGAAACATAATGTAGGGTGTCACGACACTCTCAGCGTCACCCCAACCACGGTCTGGTTCGCCACCATATCTTAGGGTTACTTGTGCGGATAAAGAGGAAGCGACGGTCGCCGCCAGCCATAATAAAGTATATTTAAAATTCATAAGCAGTCTATAAATTATTATCCGGAGGGCGGGTCAGTCCGCCCTCCGGATAATTGAGAATTATTAATTAGTATGAGCTATGGTTTATTTTACAGTCACCTTCGTAACTTTACGACCTACCTGAACCATATAGACACCAGGTTCTACTTGGAATGTGGCGTTGGATTCGGTAGAGGCGGCTACTGTCAGACCTGCTGGAGTGAAGATGCGAGTCTCCAGACCGTTAGCATTGGCTACAGTTATTGTTCCCTTAGAAACTCTTACGGTAGCTTCGCCTGCCTTAAGGTCATTTATACCTGAAACGTGATTTACTGTTGCAGGACCTGAGTAGTCAGATTCACCTTCTGCCCAGAGTGCAGTCACATGATAAGTGTGTGTACCTGTAGGAGCAGTAGTATCAGCATAAACTGTTTCAGCAACTGCTTCGGCTATCAGTTCATTATCACGATATACGTTATAACCCTGCAGAGTAAGCGGGTTAGAAGCACCGTAGAGCGGGGTATAAGTGATATCGTCAAGCAGAGCTACGGTATAAGCGCCTGTCGAGCAACTTCTGATAGCGAAGTAACGGGCATCACGCGGCAGAGTGTACTCGAAGTAAACCCAGTCAGTACCGAATGTGATGGCATCTGAGTCGAACACAACGAAATCTTCTGGCTCGTTGGTTGTGGTTGAGTATAGCATCTCAAACTTCTGTGGGTCAGAACCAGTATTAGGCATTCTGTACCAGAACGATACCTCTGAACCACCTGTAACTTCAGAAGAAATTAACCAGTCATCGTTAGGCAGAGTGCTGTCTATGCCGTTAGAAGCTGCCCAGCAAGTGAGGTACTGAGCGCCCGACTTAGGAGTGAGCACATCGAATTTCTCAAGAGAGAAGCCTGCTGCTTCGGGTGCCCAAACCTGCCATGCCTTAGGTTCAAATGCGTTGGGTATTTCAGGACCACCGAAGTAAACTGTCTGTGTGCCGTCGCCGTCGTATGTAGTCCAGTCACCGATATTGTCGATGATGAAAGGTTCGTAAGCCTCGAAGTCATCTGTAACAGCTTCGGTCAGTTCAGACTTGGCTGGTGCAGACCAATCAAGATTAACTGCTGATTCATCGGTGGTCGCATTGAGGTTTTCAGGTGTAGGAAGAACCGAACCCTTAACGAAGAACATAACGGGAGTACCGCTATTGTTATCAAGGTTAGCATCATTCTCAATCTCTACAACTGCATTGTAAGCGAATGAGGTCGAAGCCATGTCGCGTGTAACTGGTATCGTAAACTCTACCTTATCGGTAGCACTTGGAGCCAACGACTCAATCTGACGGCTATCAATAACATTTTCGTCAGAGAGTAAGTTGACTGTTACATTTTCGGCTGTAGTTGTACCATAGTTACCTACTGCTACATTAATCTTCACCTCTTCGCCCGGATTGACACGCTTAGATGAGATAGTAGTAGACAGCAGAGCCATATCGCATGGATTACCCTGTGCAATCTTGATAGCATCGACATAGATTGAAGCACTGGCGTCGGCTGCATAACCACCGAAGGCTATCTGTACGTCGTTCTCATTGTCTGCTAAAGGAATAGAATGACGTACCCAACCTGCAACACCGTTGTTGTAGTCTATGCGTGCCACATCATTCCAACCTTCATCATTGTAGTTGAGGTAGACAATCAGTTGCAGGTCTTCCTCTTCGGCTTCGAAACCATGCCACATATAGAATGACAGTTCGTTGTCAGTAGTGTTGGCGATGTTAATACGTGGGCCAGCAAGAACCTGATTGTTCGAATCATCATCAAGAAGCGAGAATTGCAGCATACCACCGTCTTCGTCATAAGGCTTGACAGGCAGCCCGTCACCGGTGGTCATCTGCCATGCGTGGTAGTAGGTTGAAGCAAAGAGAGTCCAAGGATCTTGTGAAGCAAAACCGTATGCGAACGATTCATTGTAAGGAACATCATAAGGAGTACCAAGTACTATTCCACCAGGTGTACCTGATGAATATCCCGCCTCGTTGGCAGCTACAACTATGTAATCCACATACTGCTGACCCCACCAGATTTGGAAGTCCTCATCTGTGATTGTCAAGTCGTCAGAGAATTCAGTTACCTGTTCCCAAGGACTGAACCAGTTATACTCATTATATCTGAAGAGAGCGTATTTGACTGCATTGTTGTCAACATAACCTTCATGCATACCACGGCCTTCGCTGGCATCGAAAGTAAGGACAGCTTTGCAGTTCTCGTTCATCTTAATGTGGAGATTGGTTACGTTTGAGGGCATGTCAAGACCTACCCAGTTTGTAATTACATATTCCTCACCCTGACCTTCAGCGTTGTAAGGAAGGATACGGTAAGTCACGTTGCCATTCTCAACATCATTGTCAACCCATGTGAGGGTCTCACCAGGCGTAGGATTCTCAAATACTTTTACAGCGTGGCGTCCATCGTTGCGGAATACTCTGATTTCAGTTATGTTACTAAGTGCTTCACCCTTATAAGTAGAGGTGGGAGCAGTAAATTCCAATGTATTGCTCAGGACTCCTAAGTCAGCTGCAGTAGCTTTTACGTTCTCCACGTGTGAAGGAGCTCCATAGACAGCATAGTCATCAAGACCTAAATTATCCATAGAGAGATTGACACTCGGACCAGGATTGTCACCGTGGAAGAAGAACGCATAGTCTCCGTCTTCCGGTACTGAGAACAAGAAGGAATAAGAAGTATTAGGCTTAAGTTCTTCAGTAAAAATCGGTGTCTCGCTGCCTGTCAGGTCTCTTGAACGACCAAGTAGTATGGTCATATGTTCGTAAGACATGAAGTTGTCACCGACATCGAAACGCATACGGTAGTCCTGTCCGGCTTTCAGATGTGCAAGAGGCGAGATTAGATAATCATCGTTGCCATTACCCTCATATATACCGGTATCAACGTCCGGTGTGCCATTACCCCACATTACAGCATGACCGCTGGTTTCTCCTATAGGCAGCATGAATGCCCATGTCTGTAGGTCATTGTTGGCGTCAATAACCTTGAATGAATCGAAGTCGTCCTGTGTATCAAATGTTTCAAGGTAGGGAGTAATCCAAAACTCACCTGCTGTGACGCGGTTAGAAACAGCTGATTCACCTTGACGGTCAGCAGCGAAAGCATCTACACGATATGTATAACCAGCGTGAGCCTCAGGTACAGCCTCTGAGAAGGTGGTCTCTTTATAATTATCAGCTACCACTGTTTCATCAGGCAGACGGATAATGCGGTAGTTGATTTCGCTATCATCAATGGCGCCACCGTTGACAGACTTTTGTGGTGCGTCCCAGGTGAGTGTAAGCTTATCTTTACCCTCCAGTATGAGGTTAAGATTCTCTACTGCCATCGGTACATCGGCGCCGACAAATGTATCAAGACGGCGTTCAGGTGAAAGACCGGCATTATTTTCCAGTCTTATCTTGATGTGATGTTTGCCGTCAGCAAGCGGCAGCGCTACTTCTACGTTAGCTCCGGCTGCACCTGTGGCTGTAATAGTCTCGCCGTTATCGGCTGTAAGATGAATTATAAGGTCACCACTAAGGGTCTCATCAGAGAGATATGTAGATTGAGGAAGAGTAAGACGTACTGCTCCGCCTACATATTCTATTCCTGTGGGAGCAGAAGGGGCAGCGTCAGCTGCTTCAGGCATGTAGAGACCAAGTATGTGTTCGTTGCCAGGCATCGAACCTAATACTTCCACGTGTGCATTATCGAGTGATACTTCACAGATGTAAGAATGGAGGCTACCTGAATCTACACCTACCCATATAGCCTTGCCTGTGGTCGGGTCATAGACGAATGACTGAGGATTGGCCGAAATAGAGAACGGTGCGTCCAATTCTCCTATAGCTGTAGCCTCGCCTGTACTCTTATTTATAGAATATAGATTTTTGTTGGAGAAATCTATGCCATACAGATTGCCTGCATTGTCAAAGAACAGCGCTTGTATAAATCGGTCTGTAGGACCTACTTCTGTAAATTCACCGCTTTCAGTGTCAATCTTTACGAGTGGTTTGCCATTGCCCCATGTAACTGAATAGAGATTACCCGACATAGGGTCTATGGCTGCTACCTGACGGAAATAATATAGCCAGTCGGTGTCCTTCTCTGCTATATTAAGCGTAGTTAGTTTCTCCCATGTTGTAGCATCATAGACATCGACTTTTGTAGTAATGAAGGTGTTGTAGTCACTGTCAGTTTCCTGATTTGAATGAAGAGCGTAAAACTTGCCATTGCCATAGCAAGCTGCCATGGGGCGTTCGATTACCGTCTCTCCTGATTCTGCTACCAGTTCGGGAGCGTTAGCACTCTGGAAAGAGAATACCTTGGAGGGTAGGGGAGAGAGAGTCTGCCATGAGTCGTAACGGTAGTTTAAACCGTACAATAGAGGAAAATCGGCAAGATTGGTAGCTGCAGCAATACGTGAGGGAGCAAGGCTTTTGCCGATTTGTGCATTTCTGACGGGCCTCGGTGCGGAGAAAGTTTTACCTGGAGCACGGTTGAATCGGCTTGACGGTGTCCGGTTGATTTTACCCTTTTCCACACTGGTGGGATTTTGACTTGAGCTGGAGCGGAAGGTTGCCGCGAGTTCATCGGCATTCAGGATTGCTCCCATGGCTGAGCCTGTCAGAACTCCTATGCTCAGAATAGAAGTAAGTTTTTTATTCATGCTTACTGTTTTTGGTTAGAATTTGAAAGTGTGCCGCTAAATTACTCAATTCTGTAGTTAAAATCGTAGTGAGGTATATAAAAACTGTTAATTATGGGGGTGACAAAAAGGTGACACGAATGTTAATGCTACAATTAGCTGTCAATTCTGGTGTTATTTTAATGTAGAGGGTGACAAATTTCTACATTACTCTTACAGATACTCCCAGGCGACAGAAGTGTCATTTTTATCCCGGTCGCAGAAGTCAAACAATTAAAAACTTCAGCTTATGGTCAGATTTTACTCTTTTAGAACTTTGTTTAAGTTGGTAGGGTGGACACTATGTCTACTTTGTTGTTCTGTTCTTTCGTTGGGCAAAGATTCTATTCCTGTTGGCCTTGATGGTATAGAACTTGGAGAAGTGAAATTTGGAGAAGGTGATGTGGCGGGAGCTCTTAAGATATTTATGGATGTAGCTCACAAAGCTGACGAAAATCATGACGCGGCACTGGCATGTCTGGCCTATTATAATATAGGAGTCACATATTTTTCCCTATACAGCAATGTTGAGGCTATCCAGAATTTTCAGAAGGCATACGACTTATGTCTGCGTAATAATCTCGGTTTTGTTCGTGAGGCGGAGATTATAGGTGGTATAGCAGGTGTGTTTTTTCAGTTGGGTAATTATGCAAAAGCAAAGCAGATGCTTGGTAAGGCTTTTACCATTGCGCAGAGCAATAATGACTCTATACTGCTCGCGACTTTTACAGCCGATATGGCCCTGCTATGTAATAAGACTGGAGATTTTGATTCTGTTCCTCATTGGCTTGATATGGCTCGACAGTACGCGCCACCTGATAAACCGGCGATAAATCTACTTGAAATCGCTGCTGAAACAGCTATGAAACAGAAAGATTACACTCGTGCCGAACAGCTCTGTAGAGAGATTCTCTCATATCCTGACGATGCTAACGCTAATCGTGGCTTAGCTTATACCTACTTGCTTGTTATAGCCGGAGAAATGGGGCGTTGGAATGAGGCCTTGGAGTATGAAAAGAAAGCAGCAGATGAGATAGGTTTGGGGTTGAAGATATATTATTTTCAAGAGGCTGCTAAGATGCATGAGAACATGGGTGATTATCGTGAAGCTTTGTTGCGTAAAGATTCCTTGATTATATATAAAGATAGTCTTGATAAAATCAATAATCGCCAGCTTATCGATAACGAGAACATCAAGTTCGAGGTCATGAAGTATCAGCTGGAAGCGGAGCGTATGCTGGCGCGCCAGAAATCGCGTACTGCCGTATGGATAAGTATCGCTACGGCTTTTCTGTTTCTGCTTGTCATTTTAGCTATGTTATGGCGTCAGCAGCAGCATCGGCACCGTACGCAGCAACAGATGTTGGCTCTGAAATTGGAAAAGGAGCATAAGGAGAAGGAATTGGCTGAAGAACGTATGCACGAGACCGAACTCGTGGCACGCCACAAACACGAAATACTTCAGAAAGAGATAGAACGCCAGAATACCCAGATGCAGGCTAACGCCATGTTTGTGAGTTCGCGCAACCAGCTGATTGAAGACCTCCTTAAATATATAGACAATATCAAAAGCGAAGATGACTTACCCGAAATCCGTAATCTCCGCAAACATCTGGGCCGAATGTTGGGTAATGACTCCAAAGACCGCGAGGAATTCATGATGAATGTCGAGGCTGCTGATCCGGACCTGAGCCGCCGCCTGTTGGCTGCTCACCCTGACCTGCTGCAATCCGACATAAAATTCCTCGGCTACATAAAGATGAATATGTCGATGAAGGAGATAGCGGCCATCCTGAACGTCAACCCCGACTCCTGTAAACGCCGCAAAATCCGCATCAGCAAGAAACTGGGTCTCGCCTCCTCAGCTGACCTCTACAACTACCTCCTCCATCTTGAAGATGTGTGATTACTCTGCGGTTGGGCGTGTGTAGCCGTCTTTCTGGCAGCGTTTGGTCATGGCCTCGATACGAGCTTTGGTATCGGGATGAGAGGAAAACATCTTTGATAAATAGCTCTGGTTTGAGTTGTTGCTTTCCAATGACTGAAGTTTCTCAAATGACATGACTATACCCCAAGGGTTCTTGCCTTTAGAAACCAGAAAATCATAACCACAGTTGTCAGCTTCTTTCTCCTGCTTCTGTGAATATTTTGCGTTGATGAGTGATTCGCCGAGAGAACCGAGCTGTGAATCGCTAAGCTGAGCCATTGTGCCACCGGCGGCTGACAGTGCATCTTTGGTAGCACCAGTAAGCAGCTGAGTCTTGAAAGCATTTTTTGAATGATGTTTAAGCACATGGCCAATCTCATGTCCGATGACTCCGAGTAGTTCATCATCATTCATTATATCCATCAGTGATGAAAATACTCTCACACTTCCGTCAGGACAAGCGAAAGCATTTATATCAATTACATCATATACCTTAAAATTCAAAGGAATACCGTCAGCATCAGTAATGCCTTCTGTCAGTTTACGCAGACGTATAGTATAAGGATTATCTTCAGGCAACACCGGATTGTTCTTGTCCATCCAATCCACTGATTCCTTCACATAGTCAGCCATTTGGGCATCTGTAAGAGTCAGTGCCTTTACAGCCTTAGCTGCACCTCCAACAGCTTTCTTAAGATTTAACTGTGCATTAGCCACCATCACCGGAGCCAGTAAAAGCGCACACGCAATGAAAAATTTTCGTAGAGATAGGTTCATTTTATAGTAAAATTGAAAATTCAAAGTAAAATTAGTAAGAAAAACCAACTCCACAAAATCTCAGAATAACATAATATAGGAAGGCTTTATAACCTATTGTGGGATGAGAGTATCTTGAGAATATATAGCTATATAAGTATTTTCGGCGTATGATACAATTTGTATCATACGCCGAAAATACTTATCACTTAGGTGGTTGTCTATAAAACGAACATAGCCAACACCAGTACTTTTATGTAAAGGTCTCAATCGACGCCACACCGATGTACACACTACATTATATACTAGTGTTGACTATTTTATAATGTAGTTCTATGTACGTTTAGGAGGAGATGATTAGTCTGTTATATCACCGGCTGTCTTGTCCTCTTTATTATGCTTTAGGCGGATATGAGTAATGTCGTAATAGATGTGGTCGCCTTCCTTGTCGTAGAGGTCAAGATCGGCACGGTCGTTGCTGCGCCAGT
>CAYNUE010000029.1:0-35465 GCA_964400325.1 uncultured Sangeribacter sp.
CTCTTTCTCACCTCTTTAAACAGAACCTAACGGATAAACAAACTTTGATTTTTGAACAAAATTTATTAACTTTGTAAAGATTAAAGTGCTCTTAAAATTAATGAAATGATAAATTTGCATTGACCAAAATGTACAGTTTAAAACAAAATATACCTGACCCACATGACGTTTAATTCTTAAGAGCCACTTAACTTTTTATACAAGAAAGAACCATAACAACAATGCTAACAAAAGACGAATTTTTCAAATATAAACAACGTGTCATTGACTTACTCAAATCTACAGGTATTGATGACATTGACTATTTTATCTCTCAGCTTGAGAAATCCGGATACTTCACTGCTCCTGCATCTATGAAGAATCACCTCTGTTTTGAAGGAGGACTAATGATTCATTCGCTCAATGTCTACGACGCGGCAGTTGCCATTCGTGATACTTTCTCCAAAATACGTTCTGATGTATTCGAAGGTATCGAAGAGGCAAGTATTATTGTTGCATGTCTTCTTCACGATATGTGCAAGAGTAATCTTTATTACAAGAAACGTGGTGCCCAGGTAGACTTTGGCAAAGCTGAATTTGGTACATCTTATGGAGCTTTACCAATAGGCCATGGCGAAAAGTCTGTAGTAATGTTACTGCAGATGGGTTTACCTCTTACCGATGAGGAAATATGCGCAATCCGTTGGCACATGGGTGCATGGAGCGTAAATCAAGCTGATTCAGAAGAACAAGGCAACTTCCGAGCAGCTGAAAAGCAATATCCACTCGTAACTTTACTTCAATTAGCCGATACAGCTGCTTCAAAAATTACAGAAAGACCACCCAAGACCATAAACTGATTAAATCATCTATACTTTATACTGGCAATATTCTAATTGTGTACTTGAAAAATGTCTAAACACCCATTTACTCACCTTCACGTCCATTCACAGTATAGTCTGCTTGATGGTAAAGCTGGTATTGCCGAACTCGTCGATAAAGCTATTTCCGACGGAATGCGCGGCATGGCTCTTACTGATCATGGAAACATGTTCGGCATAAAGGAATTTCTTAATTATGTAGATAAGAAAAATTCCGGATTACCTGATGAAGAAAAGTTTACTCCTATTGTTGGCTGTGAGATGTACGTCGCACAGGAAAGCATGTACACAAAAAAAGACAAGACCGATAAAGGTTACCATCTGATTGTACTTGCAAAAAACAATACTGGCTACCACAACCTTATCAAACTTGTAAGCAAAGCCTGGACTGACGGAATTTACTATCATCCACGTACAGACCGTTCAGAACTTGAGAAGCATTCTGAAGGTCTTATCGTATGTTCGGCATGTCTCGGAGGCGAAATACCACAACATATAATGCACGGCAATTTAGAACTTGCCGAAGAGAGAGTTCGATGGTTCAAACAGGTATTTGGAGATGATTACTATCTTGAACTCCAACGCCATGAAACATTTAAAACCAATGCCAACAAGGAGACGTATGCCGAGCAAGTAAAAGTCAACAAAGAATTGCTCCGAATAGCTGAGAAATACGATATTAAGGTAGTTGCTACTAACGATGTGCATTTTACCTTTGAGGACGATGCTGAAGCCCATGACCGTCTTATTTGTGTGTCAATGCAGAAGACTTTTAACGAACCTCGAATGCATTACACCAAACAGGAATGGCTTAAATCTACTCAGGAAATGGAACAGATATTTTCTGATATTCCTGAAGCACTTGACTCAACATGGGAAATTCTTAACAAGGTAGAACGATATTCTATCAATCATGACCCTATAATGCCAAACTTCGATATCCCGGCCTCATTCGGTACCGAAGAAGAATATCGTGCCCGTCTGACAGAACAAGACCTTTTCGATGAGTTCACACGTGACGAGAATGGTAATGTGGTGTTAAGCCAAGAAGAAGCGGAAAAGAAAATACATCGTCTCGGTGGGTATGATAAATTATATCGTATCAAGTTTGAAGCGGATTATCTTGAAGCGCTTACAATGCAAGGTGCTCGCGAACGATATGGCGAGCCACTGCCACCAGAAATTGCAGAACGTCTCAAATTTGAATTGTACATAATGAAGACCATGGGATTCCCTGGATACTTCCTTATTGTACAAGATTTTATTAATGTAGCTCGTAAAGAGCTTGGTGTGAGTGTAGGACCCGGACGTGGCTCTGCGGCTGGTTCTGCGGCTGCCTATTGTTTGGGTATAACGCAGATTGACCCTATCAAATACGATCTGCTGTTCGAGCGCTTCCTTAATCCTGACCGTATATCATTACCTGATATAGATGTGGATTTTGATGATGACGGTCGCGAGCTTGTGCTTAAGTATGTCACCGAAAAATATGGTGAAGAAAAAGTAGCACACATTATTACCTACCAGACAATGGCTACTAAAATGTCAATAAAAGACGTAGCCAAAGTAATGGAAGTGCCTCTTCCGGAAGCTAACAGATTAGCAAAACTGGTTCCTGAACGATTACCTGAGGTAAATGGCAAAAATCCAAAAATTAATTTTACTAATTGCCTTAAATACTGTAAGGAATTTGCTGCCGAAGAACAGAATCCGGACCCGAAAGTACGGGAAACAATGAAATATGCCCACCAGCTTGAGGGTAATGTTCGCGGCACAGGTGTCCATGCCTGTGGTGTGATTATCAGCCGCGATGATATAACCGACTGGGTACCGGTAGCTGTCTCGACAGATGCTAACGGTGACAAAGTGCTGACTACGCAGTATGAAGGAAGCGTAATCGAAGATACTGGTCTGATTAAGATGGACTTCCTTGGGCTCAAAACACTTTCTATAATCAAAGAAGCCTTGATTAATATCAAGGAAGCCCGAGGCATAGATTTGGACATAAGTAAAATACCGCTTGACGATCCGGCAACATTCAAATTATACTGTGACGGACGTACCACCTCAACTTTCCAGTTTGAGTCAACTGGTATGCAAGATTCTTTACGCAGTCTGCAACCCTCGAAATTCGAAGATCTTATAGCCATGAACGCCCTATATCGTCCAGGGCCTATGGATTATATACCTTCATTTGTGGCGCGTAAACATGGTGATGAGCCTATCGCCTACGATATACCCATCATGAAACAGTATCTTGAGGAGACTTATGGTATTACTGTGTATCAGGAACAGGTCATGTTGCTGTCTCGTCTTTTAGCCAACTTTACACGTGGCGAAAGTGATATGCTCCGTAAGGCTATGGGTAAAAAGCAGATAGACAAGATGGCTAAACTGAAAGTCAAGTTTATGGCTCAAGGACAAAAAAACGGTTATGAGGCCAAAGTACTTGAAAAAATATGGGCCGACTGGGAAAAGTTCGCTTCGTATGCTTTCAATAAAAGTCATGCCACCTGTTACACATGGGTAGCTTATCAGACGGCTTATCTTAAAGCTAACTATCCGGCTGAGTATATGGCGGGGGTAATGAGTCGTAACCTGTCTTCTGGTGATAAACTCAAGACTAACATGGACGAGTGTGTTCGTATGGGTATCAATGTAAAAGGGCCAGATATAAACGAATCATATATTAAATTCGGTGTGTCTGAAAAAGGAGTCATACGCTTTGGGCTGGGAGCTATAAAAGGTGTTGGTACTAATGCCGTAGCAGCCATTATAACCGAACGTAAGACAAATGGTCCTTTTAAGGACATCTACGATTTTGTCGAACGTGTCAATCTGAGTGCTTGTAACCGTTCTGCCATAGAAAACCTTGCATTAGCTGGGGCTTTCGATTGTTTTGGATTACGTCGTGAAGTATTCGTACACCCTGTAGGTGACAGTACATTTACTGACTTGCTGGTGAAATTCGGTCAAACAATACAAAATGACAAAAATTCCCTCCAGACTTCTCTATTCGGTGAACTTGAACCTATCGAGATACCCAAACCTGAGATACCTCAGGTTGTACCCTGGCCTACAATCAAACTGCTCAACGCAGAGAAGGACTTGGTAACTATCTATCTCTCTGCGCATCCTCTGGATCCTTACTTCATGGAGGTAACCTATGGCTGTAACTGCAGTCTGGCCGATTACGACTCTAAAGCAGAAGCCGGCAATACACTTACGGTAGGTTGTCTTGTGACAGCATTCAATGAACGTCTCACGAAAAAAGGACAACCTTATGCTGTCGTAACATTAGAAGACTTTTCGGGTAAGAAAGAAATGAGGCTTTTCAGACAGAATCCTGATGTTATGCGAGCTAAATTTCCCGTAGGTTCTACGCTCTTCATGAAAATAAAAATAACTCAAGGTTATAACAATTTCACAGATACTGAATTTGAAGAGATTATACCTCTTGAGAATATTAAAGGGAATGTGGCTAATAGTGCTACTCTATATCTTGATTTTCAATTTGCCAATCAAGATTTCTTTTCTACTCTTGAAAAATTCTCTGTCAATCCTTCTCGTCCAGGTGATTTGTACCTTGAACTGATAGATATGAAGTCTAAACAAACCATCAAGATACGTTCGCGTAAGAAATTCGATATTTCACGTGATTTAATACGATTCCTTGATGAATGGGGTATTAAATATCGTATTCTTACGCAATAACGTCACTTCTTGAATAGATAAATCATAGCTTTTACCATTCCAATGGAGTGAGTAGGGCTTAGAAATTAAGGTTAAAAATTTGTCTATTTCAGTTATTGTAACTAACTTTGAACTGCAGAAGCATATCATATTTTCTGTTGTATCTTACTACACAGAGACTATAAAGCTACTGTAATTAGACTCAGTAACGCGATAACTTTTAAATTTTTATATCATGGCAATACAATTCACTGACCAGACTGCTAAAGAAGCTATTGAGAGCGGTCGTCCTGTGGTAATTGACTTTTGGGCTACTTGGTGTGGTCCTTGTATCAAACTCGGCCCAGTAGTAGAAGAACTGGCTGAAAAGTACGGTGACAAAGCCGTTATAGGTAAGCTCAATATCGACGAACAAGATGAGATTGCTTCAGCCAATCGTGTCCGCAATATTCCAACAGTTCTTTTCTTTAAGGATGGTGAGCTCAAAGATCGCAGTGTAGGTCTGGTTAAGCTGGCTGACCTTGAAAGTAAGCTGCAGCCGTTACTTTAACTAAATTAACGCCATAACCCATAGAGACATAATTAGCTGATTGAGCTGAATCTCTTTTCAACCACATCTTAATTAATTAGAGAGAGAAATTCACCAATTGGTGAATTTCTCTCTCTAATTAATTTTAATTCAACCTTGCGTTATGAAACTAAATTCTTTCCTTTCTCTTTCTTTTATGCTTCTTTCAGCTGCACCTGTATTTGGCTGGGGACAAAAAGGCCATGATACAGTCGCTTTTATCGCTGAGAATCACCTTACTCCTACTACCCTACAGCAGATTTCTGAAATTCTCGACGGTAAATCTATTGTATATTGGGCTAACTGGATGGATAATGCCTCACACACTCCAAAATATGCCTATACCAAAACATGGCATTATAAAAATATAGATCCGGAATTCTCCTATGATACAGCTCCTAATATTCCAGAAGGCAATATTATACAGGCTATATACGAACAAACTAATCTATTGAGTAATCCTGAAGTCTCGAAAGAAGAAAAGGCTTTAGCACTAAAAATGGTAGTGCATTTTATGGGCGACTTACATCAGCCTATGCACATGGGACGCGCTTCTGACTTAGGGGGTAATCGACATAGTGTAAAACTATTTGACCGTCGTTCCAACTTACATTCAGCATGGGATAGTTGGTTGCCCGAACAGGCACATAAATGGAGCTATACGGAGTGGGCACAGCAAATTGATCGTAACGATAGTACTGTCACTCAAGAAGTATTCCTTCTCAACAATCCAGATGATTGGGGACGGCAGACTTACGAAATTGCGACAGAGATTTATAACCAGACTCCTGAAGAGGCAGCATTAAGCTATGATTATATTGCAGAATGGACCCCTGTCATCGAACAGCAATTCCTACGCGGAGGTCTGCGACTTGCTGATTTATTAAACTCTGTATTTGATTCTGAATATTCACCACTTAATTCTTTTGTGCGCTCTGACAAACAATAGTCCGTTTCCACTTGATAAGTTTCCCATACTGAATATTCCTCCGATTAAACTGCGTATAAAAAAAGATTTAGTCGGTAAGGTGACAATATTTGATAAATTACGCCATAAATGGATTAAACTAACACCCGAAGAGTGGGTAAGACAAAATTTCATATCATGGCTTATCGAATATTTGCACTACCCTTCCTCACTGATTGCTATTGAAACGGGTATTACTCTTAACAATACTTCTCGACGTTGTGACACAGTAGTGTTCAAATCTGACGGTACCCCAATGATGATAATTGAGTATAAAGCATCTCACGTATCTGTATCGCAGAATACTTTTAATCAGATTGTAAGGTACAATATGGTACTGCATACCCCTTTTCTGATTGTATCAAATGGAATGAAACACTATTGTTGTCAGATTGATTATACAACTGACTCATATAGGTTTTTATCTCATATACCAGACTACAGAGAACTTCTCTCTCTTATTTGACCCGCATTTATATTTTATTATGGCAGAAGATATTAATTATAATTATCTGGATTTACTTAACGAACAGCAACGTGCAGCCGTCACTTATTGTGATGGGCCAGCGCTTGTTATTGCCGGAGCCGGTTCCGGCAAAACACGTGTGCTGACATATAAGATAGTAGACCTATTACGTCGCGGGTTTGAACCTTATCGTATCATGGCCCTTACTTTCACTAATAAGGCTGCCCGTGAAATGAAAGAACGTATCTGTAGCATGGTTAGTCCAACTGTAGCACAACGCCTATGGATGGGAACATTTCACAGTATTTTTCTACGTATACTACGTCATCACGCTGAACTTATCGGATTTAAACCTGGATTTACTATATATGATACTAATGATTCAAGGTCGCTGATTAAGATAATCATTAAGGAGTTAGGTCTTGATGAAAAATTATATAAACCAGCAACAATTGCCTCTACTATTTCTAATGCAAAGAACGCTATGATGTCGCCAGAGCAATATCATAACGAATACTATGATATGGATCGTAGAGCACAGAGACCAATGACTTCACGTATATTTGCAATATACTCTGAGCGCTGCCGATTGGCGAATGCCATGGATTTTGATGACATTCTGGTATATATGAATCTCTTGCTGAGGGATAACCCTGAGATAAAACGACATTATCAAGAATTTTTCCGTTATATTCTCGTAGATGAATATCAGGACACAAACTTTGCCCAGCATTTGGTAATTTCACAATTATCTGATACAGGAAATAATTTATGTGTTGTCGGTGATGATGCTCAGAGTATATATTCATTCCGAGGAGCTAATATCGCCAACATTCTGACTATGGGGAAACGCTATCCTGGCTTACGTATCTTTAAACTCGAACGCAATTACCGCTCAACTCAGAATATAATCAACGCGGCCGGTAGCCTCATTGCCAAGAATACTCGCCAGATGAAAAAGAATGTCTATAGCGAGAATGAGCCGGGCGAACTTGTTAAGATAGTCAAAACATATAGTGATTTTGAAGAAGCCTATCTGGTAGCAAATATGATTTCACAGTCTGTGCTAACCCATCATGACAGTCTGGAGGAGTATGCTATTTTATACAGGACAAATGCACAAAGTCGTGTATTAGAAGAATCGCTACGTAAACGTAACATTCCGTACCGTATTTATGGTGGACTATCATTCTATCAGCGTAAAGAAATAAAAGATATTATCTGCTATTTCCGTCTTGTCATAAATCCAGATGATGATGAGGCTCTTCGGCGCATCATCAATTATCCGGCACGCGGTATAGGCGAAACTACACTAAAAAAGTTACAAGCAGTTGCTTCTGCTGATAAAGTTTCACTATGGCAAACCATCGTCAAGGCTACCACAGACGGAATAGAAAGTATCAATGCTGGTACTGTAAAAAAGTTACAAAATTTTGTTTCTCTTATAAATGAGTTTATTGAAGATAATGCTTCTGGCGCAAACGCATTTGAAGTAGCTCAACTTATATATAACCGTACTGGGATTCTTACTTCTTTAGCACATGATAATACTCCGGAGAGCATTAGTCGACAGGAAAATCTCACCGAAATGCTCACCGGATTAAAAGATTTTGTAGAATCACGTACAGAGACCGGTGAAGGCGAGACCGATATGCGGGCCTTTCTATCTGAAATAATGTTGGCTACAGATCAGGATGAAACCGAAGAAGACAATCAGCCTAAGGTTACTCTTATGACTGTACATGCAGCTAAAGGATTGGAATTCAAACATGTTTTTATAGTTGGAGTTGAAGAAGAATTATTCCCTTCTGCTCTCTCTATGGAATCTCCCGAACAAGTAGAAGAAGAAAGAAGACTGTTGTACGTAGCTATGACAAGAGCAAAAAGTACATGTACTATTACCTATGCAGCCAGTAGATTTCGCAATGGACAAACAGTTGCTACTATGCCATCACGCTTTCTTGGAGACATTGATGGACGATTCCTTAAAGTTGTTTCTTCTTCCAACACTTCAAATACATCATTCATCAATCCTTTAGCCGGCTATACCTCTACCAGCCGTACAAACCGACAATCTTCTTTCACTTCGGATTACAATTCCAGAAGCAAATCTCATTATGATACTACCTCATCTGGACGTCCTTCATCTTCAATGAAACCATTGAAAGAAGTACTTCAAAAACACTCTGCTTCTACTTCTAACTCTACTCCAGAGCTACGTGTTGGTAGTGTTATCGAACACAACAAGTATGGACGAGGAGTAATCCGTAATATCGGACAGTTATCTGGAGAACCGACTATTACAGTTGACTTCGGTATCGTAGGAATAAAGAAACTTATGCTGAAGTTTGCAAAATTCAATCTACTTAAATTCTAAACAGATGTCTGAATCCTACACTAAAACCCAACCTTTATCAATAGCTGATATTCCCACACCTTTCTATATAGTGTATGAGGACAAGCTACGTGCAAATCTTCAGAAACTAAAAAAGGTAGCTGAAGAAGCTGATATTAAGATAATCATGGCCTTTAAGGCTAATGCACTGTGGAAGACTTTCCCAATTATCAAAGAATATTTTGATGCTTCTACAGCAAGCTCCATCAATGAAATGCAACTTTCTCTTGATTATCTTGGTCACGATGTGCACGCTTATTGTCCTGTCTATACTGACGAAACTTTTCCAAAGTTTCTCGCCGGCTGTTCACATATCACCTTTAATTCTTTAGCTCAGTTTGAACGTTTCCATTCAGCAATTGACCGTTGGAATAACGAACATCCGGACAAACGTGTGTCTGCTGGGTTGAGAGTCAATCCTCATTGCAGTGTTATTGAAACTGATATATATAATCCATGTGTACCTGGTTCACGATTCGGTGAAAACCCTGACAAACTTACCGCTGGATTACCTGACGGTATTGAAGGATTACATTTTCATGCGCTCTGCGAATCTTCAAGTTATGATCTTGAAAAGGTACTTCAAGCCTTTGAAGAACAGTATGGACATTTACTACCTCATGTAAAATGGCTGAATATGGGTGGAGGTCATCTTATTACCCGTAGCGACTATGATACGCAGCATTTCGTAAAACTGATGAAAGACCTGCATGATAAGTATCCTCACCTACAAATTATAATTGAACCTGGTAGCGCATTTACATGGCAGACCGGTGATCTTATTACCCAAGTACTTGATGTAGTAGAAGACGCAGGTATACGAACAGCTATAATAGATGCTTCATTTGCCTGTCACATGCCTGATTGTCTGGAGATGCCTTATAAACCGGCTATCGCTGAGTCTTTACCCGACACAAAGAAGGAGAGTGAGAGTAATAGCATTGCATACCGCCTCGGTGGAAATTCATGTTTAAGTGGTGATTTTGTGGGCGATTGGTCTTTTTCTAAGCCTCTTGTTCCTGGACAACGTCTAACCTTAAAAGACATGAATCACTACACAACTGTAAAGACCACAATGTTCAACGGTCTCCAGCACCCTTCAATCTGGTTACAACCTTCTCAAGGTACCCCCAAGTTACTTAGAGAATTTACTTATGAAGATTATCGTGACCGTATGTCATGATAAGTAGGCAAAAAGTTTATCATAAGCCTTACTCATAACGACAAGAGAATAACGTGTTTCCGCATTAAGTCTGGCACGCTCTGACATTCTTTTAAGTAGTTGATTATTCTGATTAAGACAACATATCTTTTGGACTATCTCTTTCGTATCAATCGATACTAAAAAACCATCACGGGTGTTATCGACTATCTGGTCGGTAACACCTTCTATTTTTCCGACTATGGGTACACACCCTCCCATCATTGCTTCTGCTATTACTAACCCAAAGGAATCCACACGTGTAGGATACACAAGTATATCACTGTGTGTAAACATTTTAAGCACCTTTTCATGTTGTACAACCCCATGCATATACACCTTTTCGGCTTTTATTTCAGACGCTAACATTTCTAAAAGTCTTTCCTTTAAACTACCCTCACCTACAATGTCAAACTTATAAGGTATGTTCTTAGTTTCAAGGTCTTTTACTACTTCCGGAAATATATTTACACCTTTATGTTCCTCTAATACCCCTACATATATTAACCTTATTTCTTCAATTTTTTTCTTAGTCTTATATCTATTATAGTGTGTTGTTACATCTACACCATGTGGTATTATCGTAATATGTTTCTTATTAATAGGTTTATTAGATTCCGCGAGCATCGCAGCTGTTCTCTTACTGGGTACTATCCAATGCACAGTATATGATTTATTTATAGTAGCTACTCGTTTAAAATCAGGAGTTATACCATGTACTATATGTATATTTCTTATTCTTTTAGATAACAAAGGCAGTACATACTGACCTACGGCATTATAATTATTTATTATCAAATCCGGGTCATCATTTCTCCATATATTTAAAAGCCGGATATAACGACATATTTTATGTAATTTAGACATATCAATTAATCCACGTCTAAGAAAGGGGGTAAGATAGTCAATCTGATCCTTTTCTACTTCTGTGTGAGTTACTATAAGTCGTAATGAATGAGCACACCCAAGTAATTTACATAATTGCATAACAAAGGTAGTTATGCCACCTCCTTGTACTATACCAGAAACAATTACATCTATTTTCATGATTTACAGTTTTATTTAGCCTGTTGAACTCACTGATTAACTTGGTAATATCTCTGCTATTTCCTCAGTACTTTTCCCCTTTAATGCTTCCTGAAGAAATATTTTTCCACTAACACGCATCTTCTCCAGCTTCTCATCTACTTTTTCCCAATTAATACTCTTATTTTTCAACATATTACTTCTTATATGTTCTTTGTCAATTACCATACATTCCCTAAGGTCTAAGCTACTAAGTAATGAATGTAAGCGTTCCTCTCCCCTTTCTTTATGACCTATGACAATAAAAGGTTTATGCATAATAATAGCCAAAACTGTGCCATGAAAAGAATTTGTAATTATTGCCGTAGCTCCCTTTATCATTCCTAACCATCTCTCCACACTTATACATGCAGCATCTTCTCCACTCTCAATTAAAATCTCTTCTTCAAGTTCCTTTGCTATTTTTTCAATCATTTTCCTTTTCTCTGAATCAATATCTAATAGATAAGCAAAAATATAATTTGTTTTATTAGGTTTCTTTGCAAGTCGTATATAGTCATTCCGTGTAAGCAATATTGTAGGGTCACATACATGAAGTGCCCCTACTTTCAAATAGTGTCGACATAAATACACCCCAGAAGCCTCACGTGTCGAAATAGCATTAAATTTCAAGGCCAAACTTTGTAAGACTTTTTCCTCATCTTTAGCTACTTCCCAATATCCTACTCCGAAAGAAGCCGCATAAGCTATTTTCAACCCCTTAAATTTTTTAGCAAATCTTAGGAACATGTTTTGATACAAATTTCGGTCAGAATGAAATGACGAGCGCCATACCTGATCGCTTCCTACTATTACAGCATCTACTTTTAATTGTCTTAATATCCTGTACTTATACTTTTTACATACTGGTGATAGAATCAGATACTTATTATAGAAATCTTTGAAAAAGTTAGTCCTTTGCTCTACTGGAAATGAAAAAAACTCTCTGTCTGAATTTCCTATTAGTTTATAGCATAAGGTTTTCAGATTGGATAATAAATACCTATTCCAACTCATTGGAGATGGCATACAGTCAACACCTATAGGAAAATGTCCTAAATTTCTGAGAGTTTTCTGTAGGGCGTATGCTTGTAAAGCACCACCATAATTATTAAGCAATTTATGAGTTACAATAGCTATTTTCATAACTTCAACTATTAAGTTTCCAAGAGATTCAACAGTTCTTATTTTCTGAATAATTGACTATTATACGACTCTTTTTATATTCTTCTTCTGTCCATTCTGCCATCACTTCCTTTATTTTATCCTGTTCCGTACAGCCAATCTTCACCACTATTATATTATAATCGGAACACCTCCCTATCAATCGAGCATCAGCATATACATCTGCTGACACAGTATCTAAAACTATTATATCATATTCTTCATGATACGTTTCAATAATATTCTCCCACCGTTCATTTCCTAATAAATCCAACGCAGAAAGTTTATTTTTCCCTATAGGTAATACAGCCAGTCTGTCATTTATTTGCCGAGAAGCTATATTAAATTCCCTAACAGAAAGCACAGATTGTAGCAACAGTTGACTTACCCCGTATGTTGGTGACAACAGAATCTCCGATAAGCCCTTGTGGGTACGAAAATTGACATCTATGACCAAGACCCGTTTACCGAGGCTTGCAAATGATTGTGCCAGATTCAAAGCAACAAAAGTTTTTCCACAACCTTGATCAACTGAAGTTATCATTATTGTGGCTTTATACTTTGCTATGTTCTTTCCATGCACCAAATTACTACGTATCAGTCTAAATTCTTCTGTTAATTTTTCTCTATACTCATTATCCTCGTATAAAGAAGATTTATGTTTTATGAGAGTATTTTCATACGATAGCTCAGTTTTCGATACCTCTCCAATTATAGGTAGACCCAGACCTTCAAGTTGACTACAACTGATTATCCTACGACTTATTACGATTCTTCCTATTACTGTAAAGACCCCACATAGACCACCTAATAAAAAACCTAAACAAAATACCAATACTCTATTTTCGCCAGATAAATCTGTAGTATATGGCAATTCCACAAGTTCCATACGATCAGAAATATCATTCATAAGTAAAGCAGTCTCTTCCCTTTGCCTTAATAACTGTTGATACAAATTTTCTTTTATAATCTGTTGGCGTCGTATATGAGTAACTCTGGCAAAATCATCTGGCAACCTTTGTAACATACTGTCTATATCTTCATTGTATTGTTTCGCAACACTTAGTGGTAAAGATGAGTTATTTTGTAAAGTTTCAAGATACTCCATAACCAATTCTCTACGTCTTGTTATAGCATCGTCCAAATCTATAACTAATGGTGAAACTTCACTACTTTCTTTAATAAGCTGACTTCTCCGCTCTATAAGATAATTATGTTCATCAATTATTTCTGTCATTATTGGTCTTAGTTCAGTTATAGAATATGGTATAGATTCTTCTGAACCCAGATTACAGATAAGCATCAATGCTTGTTCAACACGAGTTGTCAATTCATCCCCTTCAATTATTAGATTTCTTGACCGAAGGTCCTCATTAATTAGGCTACTTCCAAATTCTACATAAGCTGAAGCGTAAGGATTGCCTATAAGAAGAGAACTAAGTTTTCCGTCTATTTCCTGTAATTCTTCTTCTACTTTTTCAATTCTGCTTAGAAAAAATTTCTCTTTCTCAAACAGTCGTCTTATCTTTTGTGACTGATTATATTTATTGTATAACCCATATAACGATAATAATATCCTGTCATTAAGTAGACAAGATTGCGAGCAATACTCAAGAGTGAGTAACATACTCTTATCCTGTGCCTTTATTATATTAAGACCTTCTAACAACTGACCACTACGCTCCGGTACAGTCCTATAATCATATTCAAACTTACCCTCTCTGATTCTATCTCCCTCAACAGTAAGACTAATTATTATACTCCCACCATCAACTATTATCGTATCACTTAAACTCCTCTCATCTAATTCTATCTTATAACTTCGTATTTTTTCATCAGTCTCTCTGTCTATTCTAATGATTCCGCTATGTAAACCGGAATCAAACATAATTTTGAAATTATTATTGCACATATTTCCAGTTACTTTAGTAATCAGTAATCTATTAGAGCCATAAACAAGAGTTGCTGGCCAATTATTATAGTTGTAAAGTAACCCCTGTAATTCCAATTCCTCCACAACCTCCCTCATGAGAGTTGCCGATTTAAGAATAGCTATATCATTATCGTAATTAAATTTTTGGATTCCTCCTAAAGAACCGAGAATATCTGTTGGAGGCGGAGTCTCATTACGGTCTGGAATCACCATAATTTTTATAGCACGTCTAACTTCCAAACTTTGTATCTTACCCCAAATAAACCCGAGTGTTCCTCCCGTTATCATACCTATCAAAGGTATCCACCATTTTTGCAGAACAAATCTCCACAATCTTCTGGCAGACATCAATTTACTATTTCCTCCTACTGACAGAGTATTTCTTATTTGCGTAGTTTCTCCAGCTGTTGAAACATGATAGCGCGGTGCTACAAGACGCATGACTTTTTATTATTTGGTTATATGCTTTAGCTATTTCAAGAAGTAGATATACCTACTTCTTAGAGGCAAAGTTAATTTATTCTTTTTATTTAACCAAGTAAGTAAATCTTAAATATGCCAAGTTCTATAAACAGGCTAAACAGCTTTAAGAGTTATTTATCTGGTTGAATACTGAAAAATAGACTCTTGGCTACCTATATCAAAGTCCACATTTTATTCTTGTATAAATCATTTTTTATACCTAATTTTGAAACATGACTCCTAAGCTACTTCTGACTTCTCTAATTATATTTGTAACTCTATGTACTGCTACCCAAATTACTAAAGCAGTACAGAGACCTATCAATTTTGTCGAACCTCGCATAGGCACCGCACCCAGTGTGACAAAAACCGCTGGAATATTTGGTAAAAAAACAGAAGAATTCGGTCAATGCCTTCCTGCCGTACTTGAACCAAACGGTATGAATTTTTGGACACCCCAGACGCGGGACACTGAAAAAAAATGTGTCGCTCCTTATTATTATAATGATTCCCGTATTCAAGGTTTCCGTAATTCTCATTGGATTGTTGGAGGTTGTACACAGGATTATGGTTCTATGACTCTTATGCCTTTAAGTGAAAAATTAAAAACTTCACCTGAACAGCGTGCTTCTAAATTCAGTCATGATACAGAAACAGCTTCACCAGCTTATTATTCGGTAACACTCGAAGATTACGGCATTTTTGCTGAAATGACCGGTAAATCACGTAGTGCAATATTTAGGTTTTCTTATACTGATGGTAAACGTGGTCATCTTGTCATCAATCCCAATAGTGACGAAGGTCAAGGCTATATAGAAATAGATACTGTCAATCATCTCATAAAAGGTTTTAATCCTGTACATCGTATTTATCAAGGCTGGGGTGAGCCTGCCGGATTTTCAGGATATTTTGTGGTCTGCTGGCCTGCGACATTAAACATTACATCTGTAGGATGTTTTCGTGGTGATTCAGTAATATCTAACCTTACGTCTTTAAGCAATCTGCCAGCTATAGGTGCTTATATAGAATTTGAACTGCCTGTTGATAAAACCGTAACTTTCACAGCCGCCTCATCTTTCACTTCTATTGAAGGCGCTCTTACAAATCTTACAGCTGAATTAAATGATAAGGATTTTGATCAAGTACGCAATGAACTTGAGAATATCTGGAATAAACGCTTAGGATTGATTAATGTTGAGGGTGGTTCTGTAACAGAACTTACCAAATTTTATAGTGCCCTTTACAGAGCCTCTATGTTACCACGTACCTTTAACGATATCGATGGCTCTTATCCAGCTTTCGGAGGCGATTATAAGACTTTAATTATATCAAAAGGACACAATTATTATGATGATTTCAGTATGTGGGATACATATCGTGCGCTTCATCCACTGCTTAATATCATAGACCAACGTGGCAGTTCTGATATGATGCAATCTCTTGTACTAAAGTACCGTCAAGGAGGTTGGCTACCTATTTTCCCCTGTTGGAATAGCTATACTTCAGCTATGATAGGTGATCATTGTACTGTTGCTCTGGCTGATGCTTACATCAAAGGTATCCATGACTTTGATATTTCAGACGCTTATACAGCTATGCGAAAAAATGCCTTTGAAACTCCGGAATCTTTTCAGGAATATAAAAACGGTATGGGTAGACGTGCTTTAAGTTCATACAACAAATACGGTTATATTCCTTTACAAGATAGTGTACCTGAAGCATTTCATAAGCGCGAACAAGTAAGTCGCACACTGGAATATGCTTTCGATGATTTCGCTTTAGCTCAAGTAGCAAAAATATTAGGATATGATGACGACGCAGACATTTTGAGCCAGCGTGCCATGAATTATCGTAACGTTATCAATCCTACTACAGGTTACGCACAAGGACGTAATAGCGACGGATCGTTTCTCAATCAACCTGATAATGCTTTCAAATTTGTAAAATTTATAACTGAGGGCGCACCTTGTCACTACACCTGGTATGTACCTCATGACCAATACGGTCTTATGGAACTTATGGGAGGCCAAGCAGCCTATATAGCTCGTCTTGACTCAATGTTTTCTGAGGGTCGATACTGGCATGGTAATGAACCCTGTCACCAGATTGCATGGCTCTTTAACTATGCAGGACAACCTTGGAAGACACAACGTGCAGTACGCCATATTCTTGCTACCGAATACCTTAACGGTCCTGGTGGCCTATCAGGAAATGACGATGCAGGTCAGATGTCTGCATGGTACATATTCGGAGCTTTAGGATTTTATCCGGTTTGTCCTGCAAGTCCTTATTATATGCTTGGCAGTCCAATATTTGAACGTACTGTGATTCATCTTGACAATGACAAAACTTTCACAATTATTGCTCACAATGCTTCACCAAATAATATTTACATCTCAAAAGCATTATTAGATAATCAACCTTATGACTATTCCTACATATCACATCAAAACATCTTGGACGGTTCAACTCTTGAATTATTTATGGATTCTGTCCCTAATTATGATTGGGGAAGTAAGGCTGAGTCTCTTCCACCTGTGGTAATGTAGCCATTGATAAAACTTTAACTTCTTATTATCATGAAAGTATCATCTTATTATATTTTTCTTATAGCTTCTTTATCCGGAAGTCTGTTTACCTCTTGCTTACATAATTCCGATATATACAACATCGAGAAATATGGAGCAGTAAGTGATGGTAAAACTGATAATGCTGATAAAATTCAAAAAGCTATAGATGAATGTGCCGCTGCCGGAGGCGGTACAGTAGTTATACCCGCCGGTAAAACTTTTCTTTGTGGGCCGATACACGTAGCTTCAAATGTCAACTTACTACTTGAATCAAATTCATGTCTTTTGGCCAATCCAGATGAAAGTGTTTATACCGAAAGTGCTTTTGGAGAGAATAGAGGAGAAGGAATGATGTGGATAAGCGGAAAAGACCTTAAGAATTTCTCAATATCTGGTCTTGGTACAATTGACGGTAATGGAGTAGCTTTTATGGGAAAAGAACTCGAGGATAGTTACGAACTAAAACCTGTCACTGATTTTGATCCACGTCCACATGTTCTGACATTAGTAAATGCTTCAAATGTAAGAATATCAGGAGTAACATTCTGCAACAGTGCTTATTGGACAGTACATCTTATAGGGTGTTGTGATGTTGCTATCTCCGACATATCTTTACTTAATAATTTAAAAATCCGTAATGGTGATGGCATTGATATTGATCATTCACGTAAAGTGCGGATTAACAATGCTTTCATTGAAAGTGGAGATGATTGTATCTGTCTTAAAAACCGTCGCGAATTTGAACAATATGGCTCTTGTCATGATGTCGTAGTCTCAAATTGTATTATGACTTCTCGTTCATGCGCAGTCAAGATAGGTTCTGAAAATATGGATAGCATATATAATGTACACTTTTCTAATTGTATAATTACTGATAGTAATCGGGGCATAGGTATCCAAAACAGAGATGAGGGTACCGTAACAGATGTGGTTTTCGATGGTATGACAGTAGACTGTCATCTGTATTCTGATGTTTGGTGGGGCAAGTCGGAACCTATATATGTTACTTCTTATCCTCGTGCAGTTGGTAATCATAAAGATGCCGGTTGGCGATTTCCTAAAGGTGCTACTCAAGGACGATGCGGAGAAGTCAGCCATATATCTTTTTCAAACATAGACTGCAAATCAGAAAATGGTATCTTTGTTGGTGCTGATTCTTTAGGACGAGTAAAAGATATCGTCTTTGATGACATCAATCTGCGATTAACCACACTTACAGACTATCCTAAAGGTGTCTACGACCGAAGACCTTGCGTCGGCGATGGATTTATTAAGGATAAAACTTTCGCATTTATGTGTCAGAATGTGGAAGGCGTTAAAATTATTGACAGTAATGCAAACCTGGATAATTTCTCCATTGATATTTATGGAGGATTTTTACAGCAACAGAATTGCCGTGATATAAAAGTAGTACGCTGACATGAATAACTTAACCTTCAGACTGATTTTTATAATTATTTTTTCATGTCTATGTTCTCTAACCATAAAAAGCACATGTAATTGTACCTTAGATGTAAATAGCCTGAAAAAGGAAATTGCTGAAACACCTGAAAAATCGGGAGGTATTTATTATGCTTATCCTGTTGTTAAGGATACAATGCCTGAAATACCTCCAGGATATCATCCCATAATGATTAACCATTACGGACGTCATGGTTCCAGGTGGTGTATAAAAGAGTATGAGTATCCTCTACTCCTTGACATAATGCAACAGGCTTTGGATAATGATAATCTTACTCCTATAGGTATCGACGTGATGCGCCAGGTAGAAGCCTTATATCTGCATGCCTCGGGTAAGGCTGGAGCCCTCTCTCCGTTAGGAGAAAAGCAACACCGTGCCATAGCTACCCGATTGTTCAAACGTTTCCCACAACTTTTTCTTTCTACTGACACAATCATGGCAATTTCCTCGATAGAGCCACGGTGTATTATAAGTATGGCTGCTTTTTGCGAAGCATTGAAAGAACACTCGCCTAAGCTTATAATCAATCGTTCGGCTTATCCGGGTGATATGGATTTTATCTCCTACTCTTCTCCAGAAGCTAAATTAAATTGTAGTGATACTGCTGCATGGAGAAATGATTTCATTAGTTTTCGTGATTCGGTTATAAATCCTCAACGTCTGATGAATGTAATATTCAGAAATCCTACGGCTATACAGGATGCTGGGTTATTTATGCGTACACTCCATGATATCGCAGTAGATATTCAAGACGTTGAACGTACAGAAAATCTTTTGAGCCTATTTACTCCTGAAGAACTTTATAATCTTTGGACAGTATTAAACTATAACATGTATGTAAAACATTGTTATGCTAATGTATCTAAAGGTTCAGGACCAAAGAGCGCAGCAAGCCTACTACAACATTTCATTGATACTACTGATTCTACTCTACATTTCCCTACTACTTCCAAGGTTATTTTACGCTTTGGTCACGACACAGTCCTCATCAGACTTATGGCCCTGATGGGTATATGTGGTATGGCCGAAAGTCAAGCTAATCCTTTGCAATATATGACAGCATGGCAGGATTTCCGTGCCGCTCCTATGGCTGCAAATTTACAGATGATTATCTATCTCCATGAATCTGAAGAACCACTCATTGTGTTACGCCATAATGAAAGCCCTGTTTCTCTTCCTTTAACACATATAGAGGGCTTTCCATTTCTTTATCCCTGGCGTGAAGTGCGTCAGTTATGGATAGACAGAATAGCTACAGCTTATAATCTTTAATTCTGTATTGACCTTTTTTAGCTGTAATTTTACCATATCTGAGAGAATGATTAGGACAACTGTGATAGCAGGCCATACACGACTTACAATTCTCTCCCCAGACGGGACCCGATGATGTAAGTTGTATATTCCCTACAGGACAAACACTTACACAACGTCCACATTTAATACACTCCTCTCCTTTATTCCATTTTTTTGTATTAATACCCCACCATTTGAATAAGGGATAAACAAAACGTGTCTTAAGTCTCGGCCAACTTCCACGCCATACATCTATTTCCCAATTACCTTTCTGTATCTTATTTCCTATTTCGGTAATTCGACTTATAGCTGACGTAAGTTTTTGCTGCGCCAACTCATGAGAGTCTATGTCGAAACCAGGTAAAATCACGTAGGTATTTGGCATTATGACACTCCATGCCCCTCTGAGACTAATACCTTTTTTTTCAAGTATTTTAGCTAACATATCTTTACTGGCACCAACTTCATCGCCACAGGTCATAACAGCCCATACAGGTATTTTATCTGTATTGATTCGTTTTATATCCTCATCATTCCAGTTATTTATGAAGTCTACCATCGGCGGTGCCACACCCCAAGCATACACAGGAAACACCAGACCAATACCGTTTTCATCTACAGATACATGCAAACGGCTGGTTTCATTTATTTTTTCTACATCTTCATTCAGATGCTTACCTAAATGTTCAGCTACATACTTAGTATTTCCATTACCGCTAAAATAATATATCATCTTTCTACATTTATAATGTTACCAATCTGAATATCAATTCACGAAGTAACTCATACTCATTTTGGTTTGAACCTATGCCCTTAGTCTTACAGTCAAAATCACGCAATATATGTATAGCCTCTACTGCCTGTGCAGCATTATAATGCTCCATGCCTGCTTTTACATCTGTCAAAGCCCATACATTCTTTACATCCAGCTCTTTCATCAGTCCATTGTCAGAACGGTCTGCACTGAACAAGGCCAACACAAGTCGTGCATAGAAGTTAAACAACGTAGCAGTGGTCATAACTACGGGATTCTGCTTGGGGTTAGATTTAAAATAAGTTATTATTCCCATAGCTGCTACGTAATCACGACGTGACAAGGCTTTTACAAGTTCAAAGTTATTATAATCTTTCGATATACCTATATTGAGTTCTATATCTGCTGCAGTGATACGTCCTCGCTCTTTAGATACTGCTACACAAAGTTTATCAACTTCACCAAACAGCTTTGACAACGGTGAACCAATATATTCGCTTAAAAGTGTAGCGGCTTTATCCTCTATTTTAAAACCTTTGCTATTACAATAGTCCTTAACAGCTGTAGGCAACTGATAGTCACGCAATCTTTCACTATTATAGACTATTGCACCTCCTTTAGAAGCAGCCTTAATCAATTTTGAAGTTGACGGTAGCACATCGTCTTTAAGTACTATCACCAGCACAGTAGTCTGATTAGGACGCTTAACATATCCCTCCAACTTATCAAGAGTCTTTTTAGCTTGCGGCATACTCTGGGCTTCTTTAAGCATCACCAATTGCAGTCCTCCCATAGCCGGAAACTGCTGAGCACTTGCCACTACTTTCTCTATACTGGCATCAGCACCGTAAAAAACCACACTGTTGAACTCTCTGGTCGTATCGTCTTCAATGACATTAGCTTCTAAGCTCTTGCTAAGTAAGTCAAGATAGTATGGTTCCTCACCCATGAGGATATAGACCGGAGCAAAATTCTTCTGTCTTATCGAACTTAGAATTTCCCGATAACCTATTTCTGATTTTTTAGCCATCTACAGTTTACTTTCTATACGGCTTCGGGAAGTTTAGCCGATTGGTTTATAATGTCTCTTTTTGATATTTTGCATAGCTACCATAATTATACCTACACTTATAACAGCACTTACCAAAGCTGCCCAAGGTACACCATGACTAACTACACCTGTTTCGAGTATATTCTGAGTAATCATGCCACGTTTCTCCATCCATACTACCGCCACATAAAGTGAATTGTTAAGAGCATGTGCAAAAATACCAGGCCAAAGGCTCTTACTCCAATAAAGTAAATAACCGAAGAAAGCCCCTAACAAAAGACGTGGAAGAAAACCAAAAAACTGCATGTGTAAGGCGCTGAAAACAATAGCTGAACACCATATAGCTACATGTATATTACACCCACTTCGATATAAAATACGTTGTATTCCACCTCTGAAAAATATTTCCTCACTCATACCTGTCAGTAAGCCTACTACCGCTATCCCAGTTAGCAGACCTCCTATAGTTGTTGTATCAAGTATCAGAGCTGTTGTAGCAGCTGCGTTCTCTTCCCAACTACGCAGAGTATCTTCAAGTGAGTGCAGAGACTTTGGGAAATGAAACATTTCATTATAGGCTATAATCTGTCCTAAAGCAATATAACTACATATATAAATTATTATAACCCACAATAATGTAGCTACAGTTGGTCGTTCTGACAAACCTGAAAAGGCTAAAGGTTCATAACCCAAATATCTTTCTATCACAAGCGTTGGAACAATAAAGGCCATGATACTCTGAACAACCGACTGCCATAACAGCTCATTCCGTGTAGGTACAGACGATGTAAAACAACTTGAAATACACACAGTCACTATAAGCCCTACAAAAAGACCTATAAGTAGAAGACCCATACTAACTACACCACGTGATGGACTGGTCAGATAACTTGCTTTTCCAATATTAGTCATTTTGCAGTAGATACTGGATTTTCTGGAAAATCGAAGTGTTTACGCCTGAACACAAAATTACGGCCCAGATACTTTTCTCTTACTACAGGGTTTTCAGCCAATTGCTCGCTTGTACCCTGAAACAGTATTTTACCTTCAAACAACAGATAGGCTCTGTCTGTAATACTTAATGTTTCTGGAGCATTATGGTCAGTTATCAGAATACCTATATTTTTCTCTTTCAGACGATAAACAACCGACTGAATATCTTCGACTGCTATAGGGTCAACACCTGCAAATGGTTCGTCAAGCATAATAAAACGCGGATTGATAGCCAGACACCTTGCTATCTCTGTACGTCGTCGCTCTCCACCACTCAACTGATCGCCTAAATTATGACGAACATGATGAAGATTAAATTCATCTAACAAGCTTTCCAACTTCTCACGTTGTTCTGCTTTGCTCAAATGTGTCATTTCAAGCACAGCACGGATATTATTTTCCACGCTAAGCTTCCGAAATACCGAGGCCTCCTGAGCCAGATAGCCTATACCCAACTGAGCACGTTTATATACTGGATAAGAGGTAATATTCTGTTCATCAAGAAATATCTTACCTTCATTCGGTGTTATTAACCCTGTAGTCATATAGAAAGTAGTAGTTTTGCCAGCGCCGTTCGGCCCAAGCAATCCTACAATCTCACCTTGTGTTACATCTATAGACACATGATTGGCTACCGTACGCTTTCCATAACGTTTTACAAGATTATCAGTACGTAGTACACCCTTTACAGGTGTTTCGCTTTCGATTGTAACATCTTCAGTTGTACCACCTTCCGTATGTTCCAATTCTACCTCTTGTTCCTGTAGTTGCATATCGGGCATTGGAACTTCCTCACCCTCTTTTACAACCAACGGTTCTTCTAAAGGTACTGGTGACTTGTTTTTTTTCTTAAAAAACATCTTTTATCTGTTTCTTAACGCTTATTAGACCTGAGCAGTGAACGAATATAATCTGTCAGCAATTTTATAGCTACAATATTGTTACCACCCTGTGGAATTATCAGGTCAGCACATCTCTTTGAAGGTTCTATATACAATTCATGCATCGGCTTCAAAGTCTGTTGATAACGTTCTATAACCATTTCAGGTGTACGGCCTCTTTCAATACAGTCGCGTTTTATGACTCGTATAAGACGGTCATCTGCATCTGCATCTACAAAGACCTTAACATCCATTAAATCACGCATCTGTTTATTAGTAAGCACCAGAATGCCCTCAACAACTACCACATCACGGGGTTCTACCTTTATTGTCTCTTTCTGGCGTGCGCAGGTCAAGAAATCATAGGTTGGCATTTCGATAGCCTCCCCTTTTTTCAATTGCTCAATATGCTTTGCAAGTAAACTCCACTCAATCGAAGCTGGTTCGTCATAATTCATTTTTAGCCTCTCTTCCAATGGAATATGTGCATTATCATTATAATAGCAATCTTGGGGTATAACTGCTACCTCATCTTTCGGTAGACTTTCTATTATACGTCTTACTACAGTGGTCTTACCTGAACCAGTACCACCTGCTATTCCGATTACTAACATATTATCTATTAATTTTATTTGTCCTACAATTCTTCCCTTACCTGCTTACATTATCACTACTCTATGGTAAATACAATAGATTTACCTAATAGTTCTCCCATTATATCCGCAATTTCTTTAGCTACGGTCTCCAAAGATAATGATTTTCCAGTCTCTGCTTGAATGGAAGTCACACCACGATCAGTAAAACCACACGGATTTATACGGTTAAAAGCTGATAAATCTGTAGTTACATTCAATGCAAAACCATGCATGGCTACAAAACGACTGCATTTTATTCCCAAGGCACATATCTTACGATCAATTCCGTCAGCTGAATCTACCCAGACACCTGATGCACCCGAGACTCTCTTAGCCTTTATACCATGAGTCTGAAGATAACGTATTACAGTTTCTTCAAGTAGATTCACGTATGCTTTTACACCTAAGCCATACCGTTCAAGGTCAATGATGGGATATACCACAAGTTGACCAGGGCCATGATACGTTATATCACCTCCTCGTTCTATACGGATACACTCTATACCAAGCTTAGACAGACTTTCCTCACTTACTAACAGATTACTTTCTTTACCATGTTTACCTAAGGTCAGAACATCATTATGTTCTACCATTATAATCTGTTCCTTTCCTGACTTATTATCATGACTACGTTTCAGTGCCACAAGAGTATCAAATATTTCATGTTGTCTCTGCAGTACTTTACGATAGTCTGCACGACCTAAAAAGATACATTCAAGGCCGTTTTCTCCTGTAGATATATGCTTCATAACTTTAGAACAGACCTATAATACATGCTTTTCTGCATGATAGCTTGATCTCACCAGTGGAGCGCTCTCCACATGACGGAAACCTTTCTTATAGCCTATCTCACCGTATTCAGCAAATACCTCAGGAGTTATGTATTCTCGCAACTGATAATGTGCTTTTGTAGGTTGCAGATACTGTCCTATGGTCATTACCTCACATCCTACATTACGCAAGTCGTCCATTGTTTCCAGTATCTCTTCTCTTGTTTCTCCAAGACCTAACATTATTCCAGATTTTGAGCGTATACCACTCTCAGCTATATGCTTGATTACATTCAGCGAAGTCTCGTAGGTAGCAAAACAACGTACCTCAGGAGTCAGACGTCTGACTGTCTCAAGATTATGCGATATTACATCTGGCTTTTCGGCAATCACCATATCCACCAGCTCCATACGTCCCTTGAAATCTGGTATTAGAACTTCCATCGTCACTCCGGGACACTCCTTGCGCAATAATCTTATCATTTTAGCCCAATGGCTGGCACCACAGTCAGGCAAATCGTCTCGGTCAACAGAAGTAATAACTATATGACGTAACTTCAGCTTTTTAACTGAATCTACGATATCCTCAAGCTCTTTCTCTTCCAACGGTACAGGACGTCCCGTAGCTACATTACAGAATTTACAGCTACGTGTACATATATTGCCTCCTATCATAAAAGTAGCTGTGCCATTACCCCAGCATTCTCCACGATTTGGGCACATACCGCTCGAACAGATAGTATGAAGATTTCTTTCATTGAGCAATCCTACGACCTGGCTGGTCTTAAAACCACGTGGTAATCTTATTTTGAGCCATTCAGGTTTTCTTCGAAAATCTACAACGTTCGTTACTTCTGTTGTTGATTCAGTATTATTCATGGTCTGTATTTTCTTTTTGTCTTAATAATTCTTCTACCGAGTCACCAAATTCACTATCTGTCATCTCCCACGACAGCCAATTGATGGATAAGCCTCTTCGTTCCATACCTCTCCACCACGTCATCTGGCGCTTGGCAAACTGGTGAATAGCTATTTCAAGCTGACTCACCATATCTTCATAACTCAATTGACCTATAAGATACAAGGTCAGATATTTGTATTCAAGCCCATAATATATCAGGCTTTCGGCACTTATTCCCTGTTTTAATAACCCACGCACCTCATCAACCATTCCAGCCTCAAGTCTTTGATATAAACGTTTGGTGATACGTCTACGTCGTTCTTCACGAGGCATATCTATTCCTACAATGACAGCTGTACGAGGACGTACATGGTTGGAGTCTGTTTTAAGTGCTTCTTCAGGGTGACATCTGTAATACTCACTTATCTCCAGCGCACGTTCCATACGTTGTCGTGTATCGAGATCCGTAACATTGTGCAAAGTCTTACAGGCTTCAAGACGCGTTTTCAATTCATTTGTGCTTAATAAGGCTAACTGTTGACGTAACTCCTCATTACGCGGGACTTCTGGCATAACCAAGCCGCGCAGAGCATTCTCAACATACATTCCACTACCTCCACAAAGTATACACTTACGGCCACGCAACTCCAGACTACGACTCACATGGTCATAGTCTCTTAGGAAACGGTAAAGATTGTATTTTTCACCGGGCTCAGCTATATCTATAAGATGATAAGGCACATCACCATACTCCGCAAGGTCTTTGCCAGTGCCAAGTGTCATACCACGATACACCTGACGTGAATCGCCACTTACCACCTCTCCGTTAAACCGACGCGCCAGACTTACGGCACGTCCGGTTTTACCGGAGGCGGTAGGGCCTACCACTGCTATGGTATTTATCACAATATTCCTGATTTTCGTGTTCTACGGCCAGTAATGTTCCTCCACCACCGTTTCAAGCCATACATACGGGTATCTGAATTGAACAGCGAGATTTTTAACCACTTATCGTCTTGAAAATCAAGCTCTGACTTCCTCACGTCATTTAAGTTAAAGGTAGGATTATAACTCTTTATACGTGATTTACGTCTGCCCTCTTCATCAAAGATTTTCTCTGTCAGGATAATTGTAGCCAAACGTGTCAAGTCAGCTACCGTAATGTTGGATAGACGACTTGGTGAAGTAGAATAGATATGCTTGATGGTATCAAACTTCATCCATTCACCTTCAGTATTCAGTTCAGGATAATCATCTGGAGTACCATCTAAAAAATAGAAATAACGTAACAGACTGTGTTTACCAATATCTGAGCTTTTACGTCCGAAAAAGAAACGTAATTCTCCGTTATCTACTCCAGTCATACGATTTATTATACGTCTTACTTCATGAACTGTAATACCATTAACAGGACGTTTGGTAAAGAAAGGAGTATCTATTATTTCCTTATGTGACTCACGGACATCTACAGTGTGAGTATCAACATACATATTATCTCCACACACTACATAAAAACGCAGATAGGTCTTAGCAGTCATATCGCGCAACTCCTGCGGGCTGATAATCTCATCATTCTCTTTCAGGTCCAGATATAGATTATAATAACGAGCCACGAAATAAAGCTCATCTAAAATGAACATGATAATAATCAACCATGTAAATACATACCAGTCACGGGCATTCTGATTTATGTTTATATAAAACACAAGATAGTATGTCCAAATTATGACCGACAAGATTCCGAAAAGCAATAACAGATTTTTTAACTGAAAGTGCGATTCATAATCAAGAATACTTCCTAATTTACCCCTTTCATAGTTATCACCACGTTCAAGTTTACAGTCTATGCATATCTTCAGCTTATGACGGCGTAAATTTATAATTAATAAAGTCAAGAAGCTGATAGGCATCATTAGTAACGATGGAATATAAGGTTCATTAAAGAAAATGAACTCCAAAGGCATCGACAGTATCCCCCAAGCATATAACATATTGAGAATAATAGTTATAAATGAAAAGGCGATAAAACAGAAAAACAATGCATACACAGACAGCATACATGTGCCTGACTTCTTCTGTCTGTTGTTATACAACATTGTTGACAAGATTGCCGCACACCCTAACGATAGAACTGGCGACAGATAAAACGGTAGAAGCTGCGAAAAAGTCAACATGGCGATGACCATCAGAAGCCCTATCGAGAGATTCTTCCAGAATTCGTATAGTTGTAGGCTATTAACCTTCCTTAAATCATCCATTTGACATTATATTAGTTTATTCTTTATAGAAGATGAAGCTATGTTCTTTTTTCTATTTATGTGTTCAACCTGTTTTTCATAAATTGGTTTCAAGAAACTGAAGAACCTTTCTGAAAAGCATCGGACGCGCATTACACATTCTAAGACTATGTTCAAAACCTGTGTATGCCATCATATCGAACAAGGTACCCTCTGAATTGAGTTTAGAGGTATATTTTAATGTATTATAGAAGTGTACATTGTCATCACTCGTACCGGACATAATCAGAAGTTTACGATTCATATTACCGGTTCTGTTAAGTGCCGAGCCCTGTGTATAGCCAGATTCATTCTGTTGAGGTGTCTGCATGTAACGTTCTGTATAGATTGAATCGTAATAACGCCAATCGGTGACAGGCGCCATAGCAACACCAGCTTTAAAAGGATTAGAAGAATCGGATAGTTCCATAAGTGTCATATATCCACCGTAACTCCATCCGAAACAGGCAGCTTTAGAAGCATCTATATAAGGTAGATTGCAGAAATATTTCGCACCTGCTATCTGGTCAGCTGTCTCATATTGACCTAAACGCTTATATACAGCGGTAGCCCAAGCGCGGTCACGATTCCCAGTACCCCGTCCATCAACACAAGCTACAACATAGCCTTCAGAAGCCAGATAAAAGATACCTTCCATTCGCCAGCGATTCAATACCTCTTGCGACCCCGGACCATTATACTGGTACATAAGGAGTTTATATTTCTTCGAACTGTCAAAATCAGCAGGCTTTATGATATATGCGTTCATCTCCTTACCTTCTGCATTAGGAACTGTCAGAAATTCCATCTTGGGAGCATTAGCATACTTCATGGCATATTCCCGATTCATTTCAACCTCCGCTACAAGCTGACCTGACGAATTACAGATAGTGTATTGAGGTGGTACGGTAGCACTATTATAAGTACGTACAAAATACTCGAAATTTTTGCTAAAAGATGCACTCTCTGTACCCTCTTGATTATTAAGGATTGTCATCTTACCATTACGGTCCACCTTAACAACATTACGGTTTATCGCACCTTTGCAGGTAGTCTGAGCATAAACTGTATTATTACGTTTATCTGTTCCGTAATAAGCTGTAACATTATAAGAACCGTTGGTTATCTGACGTTTTAGATTGCCCGAATAGTCATATTCATAAAGATGAAGATAGCCACTACGTTCACTGCCGATTACAAAACTTCCAGTACCGTAGTCTACCATTTGATAAGCTGTCGGATTAAGCCATGCCTCGCTATTTTCTTTCAGAATAGGACGAGCTACTGTTGACTTTGGATTGACACTGTTGAGTTCTAAATGATTCTGGTCACGATTCAATACCATTACCATTAACTGTGAACCTTCACCTCCAAACTCCATCGATGGTATATAGTCATCTTCATTCAGTTTCAGGTCCATTGTTTTTGTAACACGGTTATCCAGTTCGTATGCATGTACCGAAACTTTAGAATTAGGATACCCAGGTAACGGATATTTATATCTGAATGCTTCCGGATATGGGTCACCGAGTGGCTCTTCATCACAATAGCTTCGATAGGCATCAAAAGAATAAACCGGAACTTTACGCTCATCAAATCTTATATAAGCCAATATACTATCATCAGCACTCCAGCGTATCGTATTTTCTATACCGAACTCCTCTTCATAAGCCCAATCGGGCGCTCCATTGATTATTTCGTTTTTTGCCCCGTCTTCGGTTATAGGACGGTCAGTCTGATAATCCAGATTTGAAATATAGATATTGTTATCGTATACGTATGCTACCATACGCCCATCATGTGACATGGTAGCACATCTCAGACCTTCTTTCTCCGACACGCGTGCCATCGTGCCGCGCATTATGTCGTAGACATAATAATCTGCAGTGAATGAATGGCGGTATATCGCTTCACTATTGTTCCACAATAGTATTTTACGTTCATTGTCACTTAGGACATAACCGTCAAAATCGCTTATCTTGACATCTCCCTTTATAGCATCTGTACTGAAAAGTGTATTAACCTTTTTACCTGATTTATAGCTGTACACATCTATTGAATGTCCGTCATCACTTATAGCGGCATAAGTTAATCCGTCTGCTAACGGACGCATTTCCTTAATACGTACAGGTGCAGACGCTTTCACATCGCAATAGTCCTCCACAGTGAGGGTTGCACCCTGACTGAGCGTTACAGTGCTCATAAAAAGCAGGGCCAATGTACAGGAATAATAGTTCATGACGCTGTAGAAAAGTTATTTGTTTTTTCAGCAGATGCTGTGTATGTAGATGTGTTAAGTTAAGTCAGGTTCATGTCTGACAAAATTTCCAGACATGAACCATAAATTTTCAGTTTCTTAATATGCACGTGCAAATACTACACGTTGTGTTGAAGGTTTACCTGTTACCATACATTTCCCAGGTGTCTTATCACCATCGAAAGGTATGCAACGTATCGTAGCCTTTGTTTCCTCTTTGATACGCTCTTCAGTTTCGGTAGTGCCATCCCAATGAGCTAAGATAAAGCCACCTTCCTCTATCTTACGCTTGAACTCTTCATAGTCATCTACCGTCGTGGTCATCTGTTCACGATAGGCCTTAGCTTTCTCAAACAGATTCCGCTGTATATCTTCAAGCTCTTTTTCAATGTGTTCAGCAATACCATCAAGTGAGACAACCTCCTTTTCCAAAGTATCACGACGCATTAGCTCAGCTGTACCATTTTCAAGATCTCGCTGACCTATAGCCAAGCGTACAGGCACACCTTTTACTTCATAGTCTGCAAACTTGAATCCTGGACGCTTATTATCAGCATCATCATATTTCACGCTGATACCTTTTGCTTTAAGTGCCTCAACAATAGGTGCAACTCTCTCTGAAACAGCTTTAAGACCGGCTGCATCTTTATATATAGGAATTATTACAACCTGTATAGGAGCCAAACGTGGTGGTAATACCAGACCATTATCATCACTGTGAGTCATGATTAATGCTCCCATAAGTCGAGTTGATACGCCCCATGAAGTGGCCCATACATACTCCGGCTTATTATCCTTATTCATAAAGGTTACATCGAAAGCCTTTGCGAAATTCTGACCAAGGAAATGAGAAGTACCTGATTGTAAAGCCTTCCCATCTTGCATCATAGCTTCTATAGTATATGTATCGAGTGCTCCAGCGAAACGTTCATTAGCTGACTTAACACCCTTTATGACAGGTACAGCCATATAATTCTCCGCAAAATCACCATACACATTCAGCATGCGTATTGCTTCTTCCTCAGCTTCCTCTTTTGTGGCATGGGCTGTATGACCCTCCTGCCATAGAAATTCTGCTGTACGCAAGAACATACGTGTACGCATCTCCCAACGGAACACATTTGCCCACTGATTAACAAGAATAGGTAGATCACGGTACGAATGTATCCAATTACGGTACGTATTCCAGATTATTGTCTCCGAAGTTGGGCGTATGATAAGTTCCTCCTCCAGACGTGCGGCAGGGTCAACTACTACACCGTTACCGTCAGGGTCATTCTTAAGACGATAGTGTGTTACTACAGCACACTCCTTAGCGAAGCCCTCTACATGATCTGCTTCACGGCTCAGAAAAGATTTCGGAATTAGTAAAGGAAAATATGCATTCTGATGACCTGTTGCCTTAAACATGTCATCAAGTGTACGTTGCATCTTTTCCCATATTGCATAGCCATATGGTTTTATGACCATACATCCGCGAACTGCTGATTGTTCAGCTAAATCAGCTTTGACAACTAGCTCATTATACCACTGGGAGTAGTTATCGCTTCTTTTTGTAAAGTTCTTTAGTTCTTTTGCCATTATCGTTGTCTGGTCCCCTATTCCTACATTGGGACTCTCTACTTTAATTTTGCAAATATAGTAAGTTTTTACGACTTCCTATAATATTTGTACCATTTTGTTGGTCACCTTACCTTCATATCGGTAGTCGACCGGCTTATCTGTATCTTATAAAGATTGATTATCACCTTATCCGGTCTACTGACCTCAAAAGATTAGCATCACGACGTATGTATTTTATTGCCATTAGCTCAGCACATAAAGCCACAGGGGCACCTATTATGACTGATGACCAACTTACCGCTGCCTCAGGTACTGCTGTGTATCCAGAAACACCACAATAAGCTGCTGTAGCTAACAATACCAGAATAGACACCATACACATCTTAACCTGTAGAGATAGATTCTTAAACAGGAATATACTTATTAACGGAAGTATAGATGCAACCAATGAAAGTACAAACAGGAAACTCGTATGTTCGTAATATCCTGTTACTCCCCCCTCAGTCGCTGACCCTTCGTAGGTATAGCCGAGTGTGGTGAAGTTGAGCGTATAATCTGGAGCCTGCACCTGTCCCAGCGACATGAAAGTGAAGCACCCCATAGCAACTGCCGCTATCAGCAACAGTACCGATTGCCAACGTTGTATGACCATATTTTATTTATAATTTTTTTGATATTCTTATCCTATCGACGAATCCATGATACAGGCTCAACTGACAGTGGAAAAACGCCCTTCTTGGTTGAGTCAGCAAAGTTAGCCATTATTTCTGAGCTACCAAAACATTTATCAGTACCTTATACAGATGAAAAATATAGTCATTCTGACACATCATCCAATATTATGTTGTTTGGTATGATTTTTGTTAGCAACCCTTTCATACCTTTCCAACGTTAAATCTGTAAGAGGTTCGACTTCTTGTCGAAATACAGATTTATATAATTCGGCTTCTTTCTTAAATATGTCTTCTTTTACGAAAGTAGACAGCTAAGCTCCGGCCGATGACTTATTATTGATAACTACTTCTTTATTAAAATGCCAAATAAGAACGTAACAAATCCTTATCAACAGATTGTTGATCTTGTCCGTGCTTCACGTCTTAAAGAAGCTTTGGATATATCCTACTCTCTCTGTAAATCGCCTGCTGATTTTTCGGAAGTCGAAAAACTACGACAGACTTATAAATATATGTCCGAATATATGCTGGCTGGAGTACCTGACCAGCATCGTAGTCAACTATATTCTTCAATTAAGGAGGATATCTATGCTTTATGTGACCGCTTACGACGTGAACGAATTATTCCAGACCGTTCATCACTATATTATTCTACTTTACGCTTTAATAACTTACAGAATAATTCGATTGAGGCGGCCTTAAATCGTTACAATGAAATATTTGCCAAATTCATCCTATGCAAAGAATCTATGGGCAGCGATGCTGAAGCTACTATTCAATGCCTAAAAGATAAAGAGGAGGCTCTTGACACTGTCTTCGATTTAGTTTGGACATCTGGAGCCCTTAACAGCTCCATAGCCTCTCGATTATCGGATATTTTGGCTGATAACGAAGCTTCTTTTGAACTGAAAGCACAGATTTTATCAGCCCTTACTCTTTCGCTACTTCAGTTTTATGATCGTGCTAAACTTATGCTACTTATTAATGTAGCAGAAAATACAGTTTCCTCTAAGTTAGCGGCAAGAGCTTTGCCTGGTGTAATTTTTGTGCTTCGCAAATATGCCGGTCGCATTTCTTCTGATATGACCTTGGCACAACATCTGGTACTTTGGAACGATTCACTCATTATGTTTTGTCGTCTACGTTCTCTTGTAAAAGCTCTGTTGCGTACACGCGACACAGACCGTGTGGCAGATAAGATGCGACAAGAACTTATACCTAAAATAATGAAACTCAGTCCGGAGATAATGCGTCGTATGCGTGATTTTTCGGCGGAGGCTGACGTTTCACAATTCGAAGAGAATCCAGAATGGCATGATGCTCTTAATAAATCAGGTCTTACACGTCAGCTTGAGGAACTTAGTGAGATGCAGTCAGAAGGTGCAGATGTCATGATGGTAGCATTTTCTAATCTCAAAGGTTTCTCGTTCTTCCGTAAAGTTAGTCACTGGCTGTTACCATTTACCATGGATAATCCAGTTGCTGCACCTATTATGAATAGTCTACCTGAAATAATGCGTCTTACTCTGTTGTCGCAGAAAATGATATGTAATTCTGACAAATTTTCTTTTGTCCTTTCTCTTCAACAGATGCCAGAAGCTCAAAAATCAGCTATTTTTAATCAGTTAGGCAGTCAATTCGAACAAATGAAAGACCAGATTGATGAAAATGCCTCTCCCTTTGTAAACGACGCGGATTTCGATTCTGAGCTCAGTGTATTTCTACGTGACGTGTATCGGCTTTACAAACTCTTTCCGCAACGTAAAGAATTCTATGACCCTTTTGCCTCATCTCTCTCTTTTCTTCAACTGCCTTTTATCGGTGAGCTTCTAAAAAACGATGAAATAGTTGAACTCACTGCTGAGTTTTATTTTGCTCACGGATATTACAAAGAGGCTTTACCATATCTTCTTGCACTTTATGACACTGATTCGCAGCGAAATGCAGTTCTCGAAAAAATTGGATTTTGCTATCAGTCACTCTCTCAGCTTGATAATGCTTTGATATGGTACGAACGAGCTTTACTTACTAGTGGAGAATCACTTTGGTTACTGAAAAAAATTGCCCATTGCTATAAGGCACTCGGCAACTTTGAAAAGGCTGCTACGTACTATTCAAGAGCTCTTGAACGTCAACCCGAAGATATGACCTTATTGCTGAATACTGGTCATGCGCTATACGAGATTGGTAAATTAGATGAAGCTCTGAAACTTTATTACAAAGCTCTGTATCTTCATCCGGATAGCTTAAACCCTTTACGAGCTATCGCTTGGTGTGAAATGGCTTTAGGCAAATATAATAAAGCACTTCCCCATTTCGACCGTCTTCTTGCAGCAGAGCCTAAGGAATCCGACTTTATCAATGCCGCACACCTACATCTCCTTATGGAGCAATATGCAGTTGCTCGGCAACTCTACTCTAAAGCTCTTCAACTCAAAAACAATGACCTCACTGCCTTACGAGCTGATATTGAGTCCGATATCCAACAATTACCTGGTCTATCCAGTAAAACTGATGAACTACATATAATGCTTGACTCTTTTGTCGTTAGTTCTGAAAGCAAATCTTAAGGAACTAACATTATAGTAACAATACTGAAAGCCCTATACCA
>CAYNUE010000030.1:0-35075 GCA_964400325.1 uncultured Sangeribacter sp.
TTCCTGTTCTCCACGATATGGAATATGGCATCAGCCAAATCCTGCGCGTAGGTCGGTGTGCCGCACTGGTCAAAGACAACCTTCAGCTGAGGCTTTGTGGAGGTGAGGTTGAGCATCGTCTTGACGAAATTCTTTCCGGTCTCCGAATACAGCCATGCGGTACGGAAGATGAGTGCCTTGACCCCACTCTCAGTTATGGCCTGCTCACCGTGAAGCTTTGTCAGGCCGTAAACACCTGTCGGATTCACCGGCTCTTCCTCTGTGCGCGGCGTATTTCCCTGTGACCCGCCGAACACATAATCAGTAGATACATGTATCAGTGTACCATCGTTTTCCTTCACGGCCTCGGCAAGATTGCGTACTGCCGCGGCATTGAGCAGTTCGGCAAACTCCGCATCACTCTCGGCCTTATCTACATTGGTGTAGGCTGCACAGTTGACAATGACCTTCACGTCATTATCTCTCACCATCTTCCTCACCGCTTCGGCATCAGTAATGTCGAGTTCAGCGACATCGGTGAAGATGTACCTGTCCTTCGAGCCTTCAGCGGCCTTACGCATGGCCGTGCCCAACTGACCGTTGGCACCAGTGACTAATATGCTCTTGCTTTCCATGAGTCATCAAAAAAAGGTGAATCAAATTCGCTCAGAAGAGGGTGTCTCTTATCCTTGTCCGAAAGTATTGCCTCCTCAAAACTTATTCCCCAGTCAATACCAAGCGCCGAATCAAGAATTGAGATGCCTCCGTCAGCCTCCGGACAGTAATAGTTATCGCATTTGTACTGGAACACAGCCGTATCGCTCAGCACCGCGAAACCGTGTGCGAAACCACGCGGGATAAAGAACTGACGGTGATTGTGCTCTGTCAATAGACAGCTCACATGACGGCCGTATGTCGGCGAACCCTTGCGTATGTCAACCGCAACATCGAGCACCGAACCATGCACACACCTCACCAACTTGGCCTGAGCATGAGGCGGACGCTGGAAGTGCAGTCCACGCATCACTCCGCGTGATGAACACGATTCATTATCCTGCACGAAATCAACACGCCTTACAAGTTCATCAAACTGTTTTTTGTTATAGCTCTCGAAAAAGTAACCGCGTGCATCGGTGAAGACACGCGGCTCGAGGATTACCACTCCCTCTATATCTGTCTTAATAACGTTCATCTCACTTTACTTTGAGGTATTTCTCAATGACTCGTAGGGAGAAACTTCTATTGATGTTAATTAGGAGTTATACCTACATAACTAAAGAGGGGAATCAGTCGAATTTCTGGAGATTCTGTTCACCGGCTATCTTCATCAGATACTGTCCATACTGGTTCTTCAACATCGGACGCGCAAGTTCACGCAAACGCTCAGCCGTTATCCAACCGTTGGTGTAGGCAATTCCTTCAAGGCACGCTATTTTCAGACCCTGTCGTTTCTCCAGCACCTCTACATATATCGATGCCTCAGCTAAAGAATCATGTGTACCGGTGTCGAGCCATGCAAATCCACGTGGAAGTGTCTGCACTTTCAATTCACCATCTTTGAGGAACTCCTGATTGACCGTGGTGATTTCAAGCTCTCCACGTGCCGACGGCTTTATATGCTCAGCCACCTCAACCACCTTATTTGGATAGAAATAAAGTCCCACCACAGCGTAATTACTCTTCGGGTGCTCCGGCTTTTCCTCTATCGAGAGACAGTTACCTTCCTCATCAAATTCAGCTACACCATAACGCTCTGGGTCATTGACCCAATAGCCAAATACGGTGGCCTTACTCTCCTCCTCAGCAGTCCTCACAGCCTCTTTCAACACTTCCGAGAATCCTGTACCATGAAAGATATTATCGCCAAGTACCAAACATGCCGAGTCACCACCTATAAATTCCTTTCCGATAATAAAAGCCTGCGCCAGCCCGTCAGGACTCGGTTGCTCAGCATAAGTCAGCCTGACACCGTAATCCGAACCGTCACCCAACAGTCGCTTGAACCCAGGCAAATCCTGAGGTGTCGAAATAACAAGTATATCCCTTATCCCAGCTAACATTAAAGTCGAAATGGGATAATAAACCATCGGTTTGTCAAAAACTGGCAGTAACTGTTTACTCACCCCCTTAGTAATCGGATATAACCGTGTGCCAGAGCCTCCAGCAAGTACTATGCCTTTCATCTTGTCTATAGGTTTATTTTGTATATAATTTTTCGTATTGTCGAGCTATGGTTTCCCATTTATATCGTCTTACAGCTACTTCTCTCATAGCCTCTGCATTAGCAACTAAGTCTATATTATTATCATTTAAAGCATTAATTAGTTCTTCAACAGATGAGAAGTAAGTAGCTTTATTTTCTGTAGATTCTCGATTATAAACACAATCAAAAGCTATAATAGGCTTTTCAAAAAACATAGCCTCTACAAGCGAAGGATTAGTACCTCCAGCACTGTGGCCATGTAGATAAATTGAGCAATTACTTCTCAAAACATTAAGGACATCAAGATCATATACAGCTGGTGTAATTTTTACATAAATAGAATTCTTATAATTTTCCGCAAGATTACGTCCAAATTCACTCTTCTGCCAATTGCCTATAAAAACAATTTTCTTTTTTGCTTTTTCAAAAGCCTCTAAAATTATATGAACATTGTTTTCTGGCTCAATACGACATATTCCCAAAGCGTAATCACCGCTAGTAAGGTTATATTTTTTAAGCACTTTCTCGGTAAAGTTTTCATCAATCTCAGTTAATACATGATCCCCACCATACGCTATTAACTGTGATGGTTTTCCATACTCAGTGGACACATAGTCAGTAATTCCCTGATTATCAGTAACGATAATATCTCCGTATTTTACTGCCTGTTTCTCCGAGAACTTAAGAAATTTTCGAATCCAATTATTCCATTTATCGCGACGATGTTCAAGACCATCTATATTTATAACGAGTTTTTTCTTTGAGAATAATCTGAATATAGGAAGAAAGGCACAACCTGAAACCCCTAAAATAAGAATGACATCACTATTTCTCGCTGCTTTCATAAGAGATAAAATGTCATAAGGAATACTCTGAATACCATTAGCACTTAATCCTACATATTCAGTTTTAGCCCCATGATAGACCCAACGTTTATCATTATATGATTTTTTACTACAATAAACAGCATATTGTAAATTATCATCATGATTATGTCTGACTAATTGCTCAACAAGCGTTTCAAAGCCCCCATAATTAGCCGGAATACCAACTGTGCCGATAATAGCTACTTTCATCTTACTCCAATTTTTTTATAAAGTGAGCTGGATTACCACCCCATAGTTCCTTTGATGGTATGTCTCTGTTTACTACACTGGCAGCCCCAATCACTGCCCCATCCCCTATGTTCACTGCATTTACAATCACTGTATTTATCCCAATAAATACATTACGACCTATTCGTACCTTCCCCGTATAGAATTTCCTATCCTTAGTATTAAAGAAATGAGTCAATATATGTACTCCAGAAGTAATTATACAGCCCTCCTCAATATCTATAAGATTAGGATATATTCCATCAAATTGCACATTAGAACCAATAAAACATCTTCCTTTTATATTTACCCCACCTATTTTGTAGCAAAAACATCGGACGTTTGGAGGTAATAATGGCATCTGAGCTGTCACCATACATATCTTTCTCCATATCCTCTTTAAACTATAAGGAGGAGTTGGTATAAGCGTCAATTTATTCATTTTTATAAATAAAGTTCTCTAACTGCTTCTTTATAACGAGACTCATACCCTTCTTTTGTAAAATAATTTACAAATTTAGTATAGCCTTTCTCTCCCATATTATGACGAAGGTCTTTATCATTAACAAGATTTTTGATTTTTTCAGCAAATAATTCTGGATTATTAGGGGGAATAATATATCCTGTAATTCCGTCCTCTATCATTTCTATAATTCCTCCTAAATCAGTTCCAATGACAGGTAACCTAGCTGACATTGCTTCTAAAACAGTTGTAGGAAAAGGGTCTGCTCGAACAGATGGCACTAAACACACATCGGCTTCTTCATATACCGAAGCAATATCTGTAGTAAATGGTTTAATCGAAACAATATTTGATAAATGTTCATTTTCAATACGACGGTTCAATTGAATTAAATCTTTTTCCTCTCCCGGTACGGGACTTCCAATAAAAATAATATGGAGTCTTAACTTAATTTCTGTAGGTAGATATTTTAATGCATCCAATACATAATTTTGACCTTTTATTTGAGGTTTAATTCTTCCTATAAGAACAATATTAACCTTTTCTGATTTATAGGATTTTATATTTACCTTATTTTGTATTGGAGGAATACCATTATGCACTACTACAATCTTATTATTTTGTTGTTTATTTCCTATAGACAATAGATTTTCAGAGGTAGCTTTTGAGACACAAATTATTCTACTAGTTTTCTTCAACGCAATTTTATTAACTACATAATTTATCAATGAAGAATTAGCCAATATTTCATGTACATGCAGAATAGTATAATTCTTACTATAAAAGCCTATGGGAAGAACTGCCAATGTATTAAGATATACTATAGAAGCAGAAGATAACAAATTATGAAGGTTTGATTTACTTTTCCATAAGTTAATAAAAAATTTTATTATACCCTTAGGAGTTAAATATTTTTTAGCTATAACTGGAAGACTCGGCATTATAACTATCTTTATATCATCATAGGTTGCCTCAATTAATTCAGATAATTTACCTCTATTAGGAAGACATACAAATCTTTCATATTTATGAAATAGAGGAAGAGTATTAAAAAGAATTTTATTAGCGCCATATAAATCATCTCCACCTGAAAAAAAAATTACTCTCTTCATATTTTAAGACATCTTTTAATTGAGACTACTCTAAACAGTTCCCACAATAGGTGTAATTCTATAATAGAACTACTGAGTAAGAACTTATTTTAAACTTATATTAATTATTTCCTATATAACCAATTAGTAAATTATTATCTATACGAAGCTTATTATATAGCTTATTCTCATAAGAATAATTTACTTTAATACCTTAGATAGTATATTTACCTTATATCTAATTCTTTTTTATATAATTCTTTATACTTATCTAACATAATGTCTATAGTAAAATTATTAAAAACATCTTCTTGAGCCTTCTTACCTAATTCTACAGCCATTTTTTTATTTGCTATAATATTAATTATTTTATTACTTAAATCTTTTGAATCATAAGTTTCAAAAAATAATCCATTATTACCATTTCTTATAATTGATTGAAATGCTGGAATGTTTGAAACAATAACAGGTAACCCTGCAGCCATCATTTCACATAAACCAAGACCAAATCCTTCCGATTCAGAAGGGAAAATACCTATATCGGCAATCGATAGATAATCCGCAGCATTTGGTACTGAACCAGTAAAGAAAACATTATCTTTAATTCCCATATGCTTGCAAAGTTCTTCATATTCAAATTTTAAAGGACCATCTCCAATCAATATCAAGAGTGCAGTTGGGTAGCATTCAACCACCCTTACCCATGATTGTAATAAAAGTTTATGATTCTTTCCCTTACAAATACGAGCTATATAGATGCCCACAATACGGTCTGCCTTAATTCCAAGTAAAGCTTTAGGCGGTTTAGTGTTAATTATCTTCTTAGCATCAATTCCATTAGTTATTAAAACACTGCGATTTAGAGGGTAATTATCATCCACATAGTCTTTAACCTTAGGACCAACAGATACAATTACGGTTTTTAAAAATTCAGAGGCCTTTTTATCGAAAAAAAAACGTAACTTATCAATCAAAGTTTTTCTTTCTAGAAAAAAACCCATAGAATGTAAAGTACGAATATTTATAGGTTGTATTTTAGCCCATTGTATCGCGGAGGCGAGAAAAAAATAAGAAAATGATGAATTGTGGGCATGTATGATATCGGGCTGTATCTTTTTAAGAAGTGTTATTAATTTTTTAAAATATAAAAAATACTGAAAATAAGGTTTCTTATTAAAATTAAATGGTAAGGGATGTAAAATAACATTTGAAGGAAATGCTGGCTTCATATCAGCCATATCTTGGTAAAGATACATAACATGAATCTCAGCACTCTTATTATTGAAATAATTTGCTAGTTGGGTGACAATTATTTCTACACCTCCACGATTCAAACCATCAAGATAGTATAGTATTTTCATTATTTTTATTATAATATAAATATATAAAGGTTAAAGAAGCTACATCTATATATCCTTTAATAAGTAGAATAACAACATATATAAAAATAAATTTAAAACATTTATTTAGGATGTAACTATAATATATTGAACATAAGATAGAAAATACCGAATACTGATATAATAGAAATAATATAATTCCTCCTATACCAAAAAAAAATAATAATCGAGTATATCCTACATCGCTACCCTTATAATAATGTTCACCATCCATCCACCTAGAATCTCCAATTAAATAGGTCTTTATACTCTCAGGAAGAATCTTTAAATGCTCTTCTTGAAGACCATCACTAGATTTAGTAGATAAATTTCCATTTTCAGATAAATTAATGAAGGCTTCAAAACCGAAATCAATAATTTTTCCATATTCTTCTTGAAGTTTTGGAGAGGAAACATATATAGAAATTAAGGATATAGTTAGTAAACCAGTCCATATAAAAAACTGAGTTACCACTGTAATTGTACGGAGCCTTAATTTTGATTTAAAGATATAGCTAATAAGTAATAAAATACTGATTGCAAACCCAATCATACACGTTCGAGCGAAGAAACATCCTACAACAAATAGATATAAGTAAAGTAAAATCAATTTTAATAAGCTCTGGTTATCCCTATATCTAAGTATTATAGGAATCAAAAGAATAAGTCCTAGTCCATAAAGTACTCCACCTCCAAAATAAAAACAACCCAATCCAAGTAATCTAACTCCTAAAAACATTTGTATTACACGTTCATCAAGAACAAAGCCTTGGAAATCAAAAAGGAAATCTCTTATGGGCTCATTAACAAACATTATAATAGCAATAACAGATTGTAGTATTAGACAACTAAGATAATATTTAGTAATAACATAGTAATCTATCTTTTTATAATAATAATTTATAATTTGAAATATACAAAATGAAAGAATAAGTAAATATATAATTTGGATAGGAAAATAAATAAAAGTAAAATCAGTTATACTATTTACCATCATTCCTATTAGAGAAAGTAAGGCCATTAATAACGGATATCGTAAAACTTTTATTACCTTACATTTAACTAAGAAAGGATTAAAAACTAACTTATTATTTATTATAATATATATTACGAATATCAGCCATCTCGGGTCTAAACCATAAGCTTTAAATGGAAATATAAAAACAAAAAAGCAATAAGTAATAATAATTTTACCTATCAAATTACGCATCCGAAAAATCAATATAATAAATCAATAACTTTAGTTTCTAATTTATCAAATTATTCTGTAAATAACTTTCCTGAGACTTTAGAAAGTATTAAGTTAATATTCTAATAAATTTTCTTTTTTATTAAAAGTAGAATAACTAAAAATCTCTCCTTTAAAGTAATTTTTGTATAAAGAGAAAAGGCTACCTTACACATTGATTTCAGACTAAAATTACTATAATATAACGATCGATGATAATAGGCCTTTATTACCTTTAAAGCTCTATTATTAATTAAGGTGGGACAGGAAACAATCTCAATCTTATTAGTATATTTATTAGTATCCAAAATATAACCTCCTATTCCTTTTTCTCTAAATTTCTTTGAAATTTCAATTCTGGCTTGACTTTGATTAAATGAAGAGACGCTTGATACTTGTTTCGATGACAGACGATAGTATAGTAAGACTTCTTCTATGTTAGCAAAATCTCCATAAGGACTTAAATCGAACCATAATTTATAATCTTGAGAAGTTCTAAAATTCTCATCGTATTTTATCGAATTTATATCTAAAACTTCTTTTCTAATTACCACAGACGGATGTACAAATCCAGAATCCAAGAGCATTTGTCCTCTTATGTCTATATCCCTACTAAACACAGTATTACTCTTAAAAAGAGAAGACTGACCAAAATATTTTATTCTAGAACCACATACAATTACACTAGGATTAGACTCCATAAAGGCTACTTGCTTAGCTAAACGTTGTGGTAAAGAAATATCATCAGCATCCATGCGTGCAATATATTTGCCATGGCAATACTTAATTCCAACATTCAATGATTTAGTTAAACCCAAATTTTCTACATTAGTAATAATAGTAATTCTAGCATCTTTTTGAGCTTCAGTCATTAAAAAATCATGTAGTTCAATAGATTGTGGATTATCATTAACTATTATAAACTCAAAATTTGAATAGGTTTGATTAAGAATAGAATATATTGATTCCTTAAGCCACTTAATAGGCTCATTATATGCACACATTAACACAGATACCATAATAATTTAATGTTATCTTCAAAATAAATAATATGATTAGCCTATACTTATCTTACATCCTTCTTTTATGCGCTTAAGAGCAGTAAATAATTCATTTACTCGACTATTAATCGGTAAATAGACTAAATAATCACCATATTCCGATGCTAATATTTTTTCAGCACCAGAGGGTATAAAATATTTATTCCCATCGTTTAAAATTATTTCCTCTTTAGATTTAAACCATTCAGAAGAAAATATTTTATATTCATCACTTAGGATTTCTCCTGGCTTATGTAGTCGACGAATTTGTGATATATATAGTTTATCAATTAGCTTCGTAGGCATCATGCTAAATATCCTTTGTTTAAACTTACAAAATACTTTAATTATATTAGATTCTCCTAAAGAAAGATATCGAACATCAATTTTTTTCCATAGTAAGATATTTCTATATTTATCCAATTTTATATTAGCTTTATGAATATAATTTTGATTATTTCCAGCCTCCCAAAGCCAATAAATATCAACATGAAGTATTTCAGTAGAGTATCCTTTAAGTCCTATGCGCATTATATAATGACGGTGTTTTTTATTATAGTAACGGCAGACAAAATAATAGTCTTTCGATAAATCTCTCTTTAAAGCTTCAATAAGGCGTTTGATATCTATACCCTTTACCCAGATATCAATATCATAATCCCAAGGTATTAGGCCTTTATCCCTTACTGCTCCTAATAAACTTCCATAGGCTAGGAAATAATCTATAGAATTCTTTCTACATACTTGGTCTACCTCATGTAAAATTCCTAAAGCCATCTCTTGGTACTTGATAAATTCATTAATCATCTCATTTAGGGCCCCAGCAGCTACTTGCCTAAATTTATTATAGCTCTCGTTTTCAATAAACATATTATTTTCAAATTTAATTTTTACAATTAGCTTCTAAAACCTTTTAATTATCTTTGCTGGAATACCACCTACCACTACAAAATCATCAGTAATATCATTAACCACTACAGCTCCAGCAGCAACAATTACTCCCTTACCAGTTATTCTCACACCAGGAAGAACAATAGCATTTATACATAACCATGTGCCATCACCGATAAATACATCACCTTCCATATGGGGAACTATTTGTTTCAACCGTAAATTCTTCCAATCAGAAGTATTAAATCCTCCTGCAGTAATTTGAGAACCTCGTGACATAGTAACATTATTTCCAATATATATCATTCCACGGGGACATAATTGTGCGCCACTATTTATTGTAAAATTATCACCCACATGTATTAGCTGAGGATCATGAATTATGGGATATCCATTTGCTCTAAAATTTTTTCCACAATGAGCAAATGAAGTACGAAAACATAAAGATAAGAATATACCATGATATACATAATTAAGTTGCTGCATTTTAATGTACCATGGGCCAATAATCTTAAATACTCCTTTAATTAATCTTTTAACCATTTCTTATTAAATATGAAAGAGACTTAAAAATATTACTTCCTTTTCTATTATATATTGAAAAAAATAACCCACAGTAAACTATAATACAACATATTTTATATAATAAGTGAGTTATCCTGTCCCATTTTACGTTTAAGTAAGATGGAAGAACTGCTATACCTAAGAAGCAAATTGAGATAAATGTTATACCGACAATGAGCCGTATGTTATATATTGAATGCGATAAATGAGATGCATATTTATAAGTAAATAGAAACCTAATCAATAAAGCCATGAAATCAGATAATATCGCTCCATATATACCCAGACAAGGAACAAGTAGCCAAGTTAAGGTCATACTCACCACACAGCCATATATAGTCGTGATAAATATATATTTAGTTGCCTCTTTTTTATAATATAAGAAGTTCATATAAAAATATAGAGGTGATTTGACAGCTACCGTCATTATCATAAACGGTACGTACTGCCAAGCAGAATGGTAACTGTCAGAAGACATTATATCAATGATTTCTCGAGCAAATACCCCAATACTAATGTAGATTAAGCCATATATCCAAAGTAATTGATGTGTTAATTTTCGGATGTCCTCTTCGTAATGTTCTATATTATCTTTTTCATTTAATTTCTGAAACATCCATGGCTGAAAAGCAGATTGGACTGAATTACTTACTACATCGGCCACACCACTAAATTGCGATGCTAAACTATACAAGCCTAATACCGATGTTGAGAGTTTAGAATTAATGATAATGCGAGAGAATAAATTGGTAATACTATACGCCAATGTATGAGGAACTAAGGGAAATGAATAGCGAAAGAGTTTTTTTGTCAGACCTTTATCAATTTTTATTATAAGTAAATGCTTTCTTCTGAGATCTATCACCATAAATATTATCATAATAAAATTTACTACAAATGTAGAAAGTAGGATACCCTTAGCACCCCATTTAAATATAACAACAGTGATAATATTTAAGCCTAATAGTAAGAAAAAAAATAAATATGATAAAATAACTGATTTTTTAGCTTCTTGCATACCTTTAAGCATATCTTGATAAACAGTATATATGGCCGTTACTATACTAATAAGTATGGCTAGAAGTACAATTGGAATAAAAGGAATATTTTTAAAAATAATATTAATCCAAAAATGATATGTGACTATTAATATAAGAGATAATAAGCTACCAATAATAAATATAGAACAGAATACTGAACTAATCATCTCTGCTACCATTATTCTATCGTCTTTTATATCGGCATAAAATCTAAAAATTGAAAATTGTAATCCAGCCATAATTAGAAGGCTTACTACATTCACAAATCCAAAAGCAAGATTGATTATACCATATTGCTCAGGAGAAAGATAGGCTGTATACAATGGAATTAGTAGAAATGAAAAGAATTTCAGTAAAACATTTCCTGAAGTATAAAGCAATGAATTTGTTAATACTTTCTTTTTATCAGATTGCATGATGTACAACTAAGTTAAATCCCCTTGAATCCTTTATAGTCTAATCTTTAATTATACGACATTACCGCTAGACTGTATTATTCAATAATATTGGTATCCTACCTTAAGAACTACGGAATAATAAATTGTTGAATTAAACTTCGAATTTATACAATAAAATTATATCAACTCCTTTTAATTTTATAGATTAAATATTTCTCAATTTATTTTCTCCATTAGAATAAATATTCGATTTAATAATTTATTATATAGCTTAATTATAAAGCATTAATTCTTTATCTCTATTACCTTATAAATACTCTTAAATTTCTCTTAAGCTCTATATTATTTTATAATCTGGTAAATAGTTGACAGAATATTATTCTTCAATTTGTAATCTCAATCCCAGTTTTTATATTCCCATGGAGTATATTATACATCTCGGCTTTAGTCACCCAAGAAGATAGAACCCTAGTTAGAGGTACTATAAGCTAATGAGAGTATTTGAAGATAAAATAGCCTCAGGCTTAATAAACAGGAATCTTTACTCATCAATTTAGGAATCGTTGGTCTCTACATTATTTAAAATACAGATGAAAAGCTATCAATATTAATGAAAATGATATAAATAATATTATTGATTTTAGGTTAAAGTTCCAAATGAAATAAATAAAACTAATAATATATGCTTTATCATTGATTTATTCATCTGCGTAAGGCGGGTGTATTTGACAGTATAGGAGAAAGGTATTCAAGATACTTCTTTCGTATATCCCTTATCTGAACGAGTAACAGTACTAGTACTAAAGAACCAATTGGGCAATTCTTCTTTGACTGACTCTACAGAGTTGCGGTTATCGGTTTTAATAAATTTTAAATTGTGTCCATACGGTGCCCTCCTACTCGTATCCCCATATCTTTACCCATACAGCAATAGAAATTGGAGTATTCAAAATCCAATCTAGCAAATTCATATGCCAATATCCCCAAGTAATCAACTACCTCGTATATTGTAAGCTTCCTGTCTTTTTAACATTATTTTGAGAGAGCTGGATTAATTACTTCATTAATTAAAAATGAGAGCGTATCCGATAAATCGGAAAGATATATCCGTTTTGGAAGATTACATCCAAACTCTGATTTTACCTTTGTAACTAGTTCATCGGTATAGATAAGCACCCCATTCGCCACATTTTCTATTCCATCCTTATAGATTGATTTTCGATTAGAGCTCCTCATCTCCTCAAGTGAGAAAATGGAGTCGTCTATGTGAGCTGTCGCCTTGGCCCTACCATCTATGACAAACGGATAGCCTCCGATTTCCCCATTGACTCCTGGCGTATGAATCTTTACAATTTTTCTTTTCCTGAGTGCTATCAGAATAGAGTTTATGATGTCAAAATTGCTCGATGCGTTCATCATATTGCGCTTCTGGTCAACTGGCATGGCTATCTTGCAAGCCTTAAGAAGCTCCGCCTTATTAAATTCAAGCGGCTGGCCTTCATATTTTACATCCAAAAGTATATCCTGCCCTTCGGCATGTCCCTCTTTGCTGATTACCACATCATGGAAATGACTTACAGCCAAGGTTATATCTATATCATTAAGATTAGTAATGCCAAATCTGTCGGCAATATAGAATTTCATTCTCGGAATCAGATGGTTGAGATTACCACTGCCAAAATCGAAATAAGACATGCCAGATGATTTTAACCAAGGTATAACCGCATCGGAATAGGAAGTATTGATGGAGATGGCATGTGAATCAGCTTTTTCATACGCTGACATTATGTTCTTCGCAAACTTCACAGAGAGCGGTGTCCATATACCATAGGCTCTGAGATGAGACCAAGAAATGCTTCCGTATTTCAATCCGGAATACACCCTGCTGCTGTTTACGATGAAATCTGGATTCCATCTCTTCAGTACCGATGTTATATTGTCTACATCTTCAAGATTGCAGTCACCTTCGATATGAATTGCAGCTTTCATCTGACGGCGGATAGTGGCAGCAGTACGCACTATATTGACATCCGAGAGCATCTTATCGTAATTACGGCCTACCACCACAATCTCCATACGGGCATCAGCCGTGCTGACAAGATAATCCAACAGATACAGCCCCACACTTCCAAGGCCGATAATCATTATCCGGATTTTTTTGTCCGTATGGAGTATCTTTTCCTGTAGTAACTGAAGCTTCTCGTCCAATGTTTTCATCTGATTATCTTAGAATAAACTGTTTCGTAATCTTTAACCGTATTACAATTATACCAGGTGCTGAATACCACCATCTCATATTCCTCCGGTGAAAGATCACCGAAATAGCCCTGAATGATTTCCAGATTTGTCCCACGGGTCTGCTCAGTAGTAAGAGCACTCATGACACGGCTCAATCTGGTCATATCCCTGAACTTCCATACCTGACCTGAGTTATATACTGCAAGGAACGGTTCCGGTATCCAGAGGTAAGAATGGGAAGTATCGTAAAGATAGTGCAGAAAACCCTTCCCATCTTCGTAAACTACAACGGCCTTTCTTGCCGTTATTAACTCATGGCTGACTGTGAAGACATTCCTGTCAGAATTCTTGATTCTGTGGAAAGCGTCTTCATCAAAGTACAGGTCCCCTTCAACGAAAAGTATCTCCTCAGTCTTGGAGGAAACATTATGAATCCCGACTATAAGGCTGTAGCCGGAACCAAAAGTTGAATATTCAGGATTGAAGACAAGTCTTATCCTGTCTTTAAACTCCCACAGATTGTCCTCAATGAATTTCTTAAGTTCATCATACAGATAGCCACCGACAATTACAAATTCATCAAAATCCCTTGCCTTATCCAAAATCTGATACAGCAACGTATTTTTCGGTCCCCCAATCTCGTATAGACACTTGAGAGTCGGCTCCTTCGTATCCCTGTTGAATCTTGTGGCTGTGCCAGCTACTGTTACTATCAGCGTCCTCATATGCTTGCTACGCATAAATCAAGCCCACTGTCAAGTGAAACCTGTGGTTTCCATCCGGTCCTGCTCCTCAGCTTGTCCGTGTTCAACAGACGGCGTTCCGGATCCGACTCACGATAACCTTCAAAGACTATCTCAGGTTCTTCTATCCCCATTTTCGCAGCTATGAGTCTTGTGAGGTCAACTATTGAGATTTCTTCGTCTGTGGCCACGTTATATACCGTACCGTCAAGAGCTTCCGGATGCGCCATGAGTTCAAGCACGGCGTTGCAGCTGTCTATGTTGTGCAGGAAGGTACGGCGGTTGACCTTCGAGTTCTCAAGGAGCTTCACTCTCTCGCCTTCCAGCAGTTGGTTGATGATGTGGGGAATAATATGCTTGGCGAATCTTTCATGCTTACTGTAGACGTTGGCGAAACGTATGGAACATCCCTTTATCTTCCCCTTGTCTACAGCATCCTTCATGAAAAACTCAGTCAGCAGCTTCCCGACAGCATAGCTCGTGCGCTGACTATGTTCAGCTGTAGCTAGGACAAGAAAATCATCTTCCTTGACACCACCGTGATTATTCCATGACTGCATCGAGTAGACTTCAGAGGTCGAGCAGTTGATATAGGCATCCGCACCTACCTCGATAGCCTGTTCGAGAAATGAACGCATTGAGACCACATTAGTGGTATAGGTATGTTCAACCTCGTAAAAATGCTCTGTGTGCACAACGGCGGCACAGTTGATGTAGACGAGTTGCTTGACATTGAACTGATCTTTCAAACCCATTACCAGTTCTTTAAGCTCCTGCATCTCTTCAGCGTTGTTTATATCCCACTCCCTGAAATAGAAGTTCGGATTCTCGAGAAGGTCACTCACAGTGTCAATCGAACTGGCAAAGAAGTTGTCGAAGCCTATGACACTGTCACCTCTTTTTATCAGCTGGTGGGCCAGTTCACTTCCGGTCATGCCTGTGACCCCACTGATGACATATAGATTATCCATATATTATATTCCTCTCTTTAGTCGGTCGGAGTAGAAACTGTCGACCCTGTTATCAAATAGTGACCTTTCGGTAGCGATGTCATAACCGACCGAATTGAAGTGAAAAATCTCCGACATCAGCTCAAGATAAAGATATTGTGCTCGCGAGTTGTGGTTTCTCGGTTGTCCCACTGACCCTGGATTCAGGAATACTGTCCTTCTTTTATTACGGTATTCGGGATTTTCAGCCGGATAGAATTGCTCTATCAGCTGGGGAATATGAGTATGGCCTGAGATTACATAGTCATATCCCGAGTAGGATTCATCCTTCGTGGTGGCAATGTCAAGCTTACCCCAGTAAGGATCACCTAAACAACCGTGAATGAACAACACCTTCTTCCCTGCTATCTCAAATTCTGCCTGCCCTTCCTTCGTAAGCCTACCGATATAATCCATAGACTCTGGGGTGAGATTTGCACGGGTGAAGTCAAGCACGCGCTTTCCTCGCTCCGTGGAGAACCGTAAAGTGTCCCCATCAACAATTGCCTTCTCATGGTTACCGAACAGGTTGACTACCACACGGTACCTCTCAGAAATCCGTCTGAGTAGGCCTATGACTTCATTGGGGCGCATGCCGTAGTTGATATTGTCTCCCAGGATAGCCAGGACATCAGGATTGTATCCCCTTGTCTCGATGTCCGCTACAACAGCCTCTAATGCAGAGAGGTTTCCGTGTATGTCCGACAGCACAACTATCTTATCGTTCATGTGTGATACCAGTTTTCTTGACTGTGGCAGGATTGCCTGCTAACAGGGAATACGACGGAATTTCATATACCTTGTTCAGTAGGGAGCATGAACCTACAATCACATCATCGGGTAGCCGTGTACCCTTAAGCAGCTGGACATTGTTACAGATCCAACAGTGATTGCCAATAATTATGGGCTTTGTCATGGCAAACTGACTACCAGAGGCTATATCGATGACCTTGTGAAAATCAGTATCCATTATTAGTGAATCCCAACCGACGGTACAGTCCCTACCGAATTCAATACGGTCATGAGCAATGATTTGTGAGTTGAGGCTCAGATAGAAGTTGTCACCTATAATCAAGGTACCTTTGGTATATAACCGGGCACCACCGCCAATGGAGGCACTGCCATTAAAAATCACGGCAGAACCTTTTCTGAGGTCAAGGATAGTTTTTCTATCCTTCTCGTTCTGAATGCCCATATCCCTGAATCCAATCCGTATCCTTTTTCTTAGTTTACCCTCCCCCGAATTATTAATTTTTTTAATAATTACTTGTCCATCAAGATTCCTGAGGATTACATTGAAGGCAATCAACACCGGCAGTCTTATAGCTTGACTGAACGGAAACTTCCTGAAGTTAAAGTACAGTGTCTTTACTGGGTTAATCCTGTAGGACCATCGGGTAAAGAGCTTACACCAGTTCATTATCCTCAATAAAATTCATGAAGGCTTCCTTATTCTCGATGGGAGTGGTCTTAGGACGTCCAAGATTCTCACGTGAATTGATTCCGACCTTTATTTCTATAAGTGTAGGTCCGTCACTCTCTAATGCGAAGCGCACAGCGGTTCCTATCTCTTCGGTTTCGCTGACCGACATCATGTTTCTGTAGCCGCAGGCTTCGGCAATTTTGGGAATGTCAATGCTGAAACCCAGCGTGGGCTGTCCTCCCACTGACTCATGAGCACCGTTGTTGAAGACAATGTGCACAAAATTCTTTGGTGCGAGATGTCCGATATTGGTTATGGCACCCATGTGCATTATGAAAGCGCCGTCACCGTCGAAACAGATAACCCTCCTGTCTGGCTTTGCCAGAGCAATACCAAGTGCTATGGATGAGGAATGACCCATGGAACCGACAGTGAGGAAATCCGACTGGTGTGATTGTTCCTTCTCTTCACGGTATTCGTAGAGTTCACGCGAAAGCTTTCCTGTGGTAGAGACCACAATGGCTCTTTCGGGGAGAAGGTCAACCACGGCTTTCATTGCCACTTCTCGGCAGACTGGTTTATCGTTAGGAATCGCTGTGTGAAGTTTATAGGGCCCGAAAGTACCTTTCCGAATGATTATGGCATGGGGGCGGTGGGTCTTCTTGCAGTCTGTCACCATGGTGCCGATTACTGAGGAGGCTGCCGTATCGTCGTCAGGAAGCACGACATAAGGGATTCCCATTGTGGTGAGTAACTCTAAGGTTACCTCGCCTTGCTTAACGTGTTGGGGTTCGTCCTTTACTCCCGGTTCTCCCCTCCAACCTATCATCAGTATGATTGGGATGGAATAAACCTTCTCGTCAGTGAGCGAAAGTAGTGGGTTAACCGCGTTGCCTATACCTGAGTTCTGCATATACACAAGTGGCAGCTCTCGGGTAGCGAGATAGTGTCCGGCAGCTACAGCCACGGCTGCTCCCTCGTTGGCAGTTATTATGTTATGGTCTGCGTCCACGTTATCCGTGATGTAGGCACAGATGTTCTTCAGAAGTGAGTCGGGTACTCCAGCGAAAAAGTTTACGCCAGCCTTCTGCAGTGTTTTTATGAATTGTTCAGGTGATACCATATAGGTGTGTCTTGTTTTTACTTAGTACCCGGAATGAGTTCAAGTATCTCCTTGATTGGCATACAAAGAGGTGAGGCTTCCTTAGCACGCTCGTTTATAAGGATTGTTTCGGCAGCGTGTTTCATGGCAGGGTAGGCGGCGCGGAGCATGTGGTTGGCGTATATAACAATATTTGCGCCCCACTCGGCGAGTTCCTTCTCATACACGTGGTTGTAGGTGGTGGGTACAACAACGATAGGCACCTTGGGATGAACCTTGCGGAACTCAAGTATAAATTCCTTTATATCTTCTCCACTCTTGTCCTTGCTGTGAATCATTATGCCGTCCGCACCTGCGTCTACATAAGCAAGTCCGCGTTCCAGTGCGTCCGAGACTGGTTTGCCGGCAATCAGGCTCTCTATCCTCGCGATAATCATGAAGTCCTTGGTCACCTGGGCATTCTTGCCAGCACGTATCTTCTCACAGAAATGCTCTATGGTATCCTGTGTCTGGATTGCATCGGTACCGAACAGAGAATTCTTCTTTAGGCCAATCTTATCCTCGATAATGACAGCTGATATACCGTGGCGCTCTAATGTTCGGACCGTGAATACGAAGTGCTCAATCTTGCCACCAGTGTCACCGTCAAAAATGATAGGCTTGGTGGTGCACTCGAGTATATTGTTGAGATCCTGAAGGCGTGTTGTGAGGTCGACAGCTTCAATATCAGGTTTGCCCTTACTTGTGGAGTCAGTTAGAGAGCTTGACCACATGCCGTCGAACACCTTTCTTTTTCCTCCTTCCTCAACTTCAAGATTCTCTATGATAAGACCACACAGGCCATCATGAGCTTCCATGATTCTAACTATGGGCTTAGCGGCTATGAGTCTACGGAGACGCTTCATACGCACCTCCGGGGTAGTGCCCAGAGATTTCTCCTCCTCCACAAGACCCGTGGAGTTGATGCCCTTGGTGTAGGGGATTTCTATGACCTTACCACCGAGTTCCTCCATCACTTTGAACACTTCATCGCGGAGTTCCATGTCCATACCGGTCTTCCAGTCGTCCCCGTGGATAATGTAGTCCGGTTTCAACTTCCTAAGGTTAGGGATGTAACTCCACTCGTCCTGTGATACAACTTCCGACACACCCTTGATATTTTCGACCACCTGTTTGCGTTGCTCGTAGGTAAGATACGGAAGTCGCTTACGTTCCGCAACCGCCTTATCAGTATAGAGACCAATTATGACATCGCCATACTTGGCTCCCTCGTTGATGATGTTTATCAGGCCTGGATGCATTATGTCAGCCACCATACCCAAATATACCTTTTTGTTTATCATTATAATTGATTTTTATTCCTTTAGGCAAGGATAAATGATTATAAGAAATACCTCATATACCAATTTACGGTGCTATTGATTCCGTCTTGAAGATGTGTCGAAGGACTGAAGCCAGTGACGACGGTAAGAGCTGTTGTGTCAGCATAGGTTTGATAGACATCACCTGGCTGCATAGGCAAGAATTCTTTACGAGCTTGACGACCAGTAGCTTTTTCGATGTAGGCAATATAGTCCATGAGACGTGTTGGATGTTGGTTGCCTATGTTGTAGACACTAGCAGGCAGTTCTTTGTCAGGTACAACGTTGATTATACGAGTAATCCCCTCAATGATGTCGTCAATATAGGTGAAATCACGCAGCATGTCACCATTGTTGAACACCTTAATTGGGCGGTCGTGAAAAATGGCATCCATAAAGAGGAAAGGTGACATGTCAGGACGCCCCCATGGACCGTAGACAGTGAAAAAGCGTAGACCAGTAGTTGGGAGTCCATAAAGCTTGCTATAGACATTGGCCATCAATTCGTTACTCTTCTTTGTAGCAGCATAGATGGACACTTGGTTATCCACTCTGTCGGTCTCAGAGAAAGGGGTTTTCGTATTGCCACCATATACTGATGATGAAGATGCATATACCAAATGGCTGACTTTGTTAGTACGGCAGGCCTCGAGAATATTTAAGAACCCAACAATATTACTCTCAATGTAGGCATATGGATTCTCAATCGAATATCTAACACCGGCTTGTGCGGCAAGATTGATGACGATGTCAAATTTTTCTTTTTCAAACAGCGCGTCTATTTTCGGTTTATCGCATATATCGATACGACAGAAACGATAATCGGAATATACTGAACTCAGTACTACCCGACCCTGCACTATCTCTTTTTCGGCTATACCAGTTTCAGCTAAGCGCGCGTATTTCAGACTTACAGGGTAATAGTCGTTAAGATTATCAATACCAAAAACACTATTTCCCTTTTCACATAGAGCTCTTACAAGGTGGAAACCTATGAAGCCAGCTGCTCCAGTTACTAATATTTTCATTTTAATCCTGCTTGAATATGTCGCGAGTGTAGACCTTTGAAGCCACATCTGCCAAATCATCACTAGTTCGATTTGCGAGGATGGCACGACTCAGGCGTTTGAATTCAACGAGGTTGTTTACTATCTTGCTACCGAAGAAGGTTGAACCATCTGGAAGAGTAGGCTCGTAGATGATGACTTCGGCTCCTTTAGCTTTGATGCGTTTCATTACACCTTGGATAGATGAATGACGAAAGTTATCAGAATTAGATTTCATCGTAAGACGATAGACTCCTATTATGCACTCTACCTCTTTGGTAGAAGAATAAGCACTATTGGCATCATAATAGCCAGCCATTTTGAGGACTTGATCAGCAATGAAGTCCTTACGTGTACGGTTACTCTCAACGATGGCTGACATCATATTCTGTGGCACATCAGCATAGTTAGCCAGGAGTTGTTTTGAGTCTTTGGGAAGACAATAGCCACCGTAACCAAACGATGGATTATTGTAGTGTGTACCTATGCGGGGGTCAAGACCTATACCTTCGATTATAGCACGAGAGTCAAGACCTTTAACTTCGGCATAAGTATCGAGTTCATTGAAATAGCTGACACGCAGTGCAAGATAGGTGTTAGCGAAGAGCTTGACGGCTTCTGCTTCTTTCATACCCATGAAAAGTGTCGGTATATCTTCCTTGATAGCGCCCTGTTTGAGCAAATCGGCAAAGATACGAGCTTTTTCTTCAAGTATTACAGGATCAGTAAGCTGTAAGATAGCGTCGTTTTCCTCTTTAAATTCCTCTTTATCAATGATTTTGGGAATACCGGCTATGATGCGCGATGGGAAAAGGTTATCGTAAAGCGCTTTTGACTCACGTAAAAATTCAGGGAAGAAGAGCAAATTAAATTGGCGTACACCCTTAGCGGCGTAGCGAACGTAAAGGCTACGACAGTAGCCAACAGGAATAGTTGATTTTATTACCATCACTGCCTCTGGATTGACACTCAGCACCAAGTCAATCACTTCTTCGATACTATGGGTATCAAAATAATTTTTGACTGGGTCATAATTAGTCGGAGCTGCGATAACCACGAAGTCAGCATTGCGATAAGCCTCAGCAGCATCAAGTGTAGCCGTCAAATCAAGTTCCTTCTCAGCAAGATATTTTTCAATATAATCGTCCTGAATAGGAGACTTCAGGTTATTTATTAGTTCTACCTTTGCAGGCACAATATCTACAGCAGTGACCTTGTTATGTTGGGATAAGAGTGTGGCAATACTAAGACCAACATAGCCAGTTCCAGCGACTGCTATTCTATACTTTTTTGAGTTATCAATATTCATGTTATCTATAACAATACCTCTCACTGTAGAGAAGTAGTCACTCATCAAAAATAAATTGATGAGAATAAAATCTAACTAAACTCAGATTGCCGTTGCCATTTGGTCTTTACAAACTGCCGACATATTTCTTAAATATATCTGAGCCATAATATCGTTTTCTTTAGCTCTTCTCCTAAGCACCTCAACTAATCTTATCTTTAAAGAATATAATATCTGAGCAGAATCCTCGATAGAGGTTGGTACTTCAATAAGACTAATAATTCTTTCTGTAAAAAGCTGGACAACTACATTAGAAGAAATTATCTTATCATAACAATTATTCCATAGCATAGCCATCTTAGAAGCACTAAAACGATATGTATACGAACAATAATTGACAGCAATATATAAATCTTCTATATATAGGTATCTTTCAAACAAGCTTGATAACACCGATTATGAGGCGTTGTGCTTTTCTTTCCATTGACCAATCTTTTGTGATAAGCGCTATCGTAAGAAGAGTAAGCACCAAGTCAATACTGAACTTCATTATAGCCAATAACTCCAAAAGAAGCGGGAGTATTTTTAAATCTTTGGTAATGTACACCCTCGAACTTAAAACTTCTTCATTATTACCTGTTTGACCCCTTACAGCCGTTAGCCTTTACTTCTCAGATAATAACTCCACACACGGTTAAAGGTATCGACATCTATACCCTTCAATTCACAATAAGTGGAAATGTCTACTTTAGACCGACAAGTGTCATACGTCATACACTCTTCTTTCCAATCTACTGGCTTAGCCGGCTTCACGGCCGCAAACTCAGTTTCGGTAAAGAGATTTGTAGGAGTATTAGATAATGAAGTACGGTTAATATTGATTACTAACCCCTTACAAAGGGAGGCAAAATCAGCTTCAAAATCTCTCTTAGCCTTGATAACCTTGGCATGTTCTGCTTCTAACTCATGTGAGGCAGTAAGATAACTATCGCGATGCTTACCATACGGAAGTATGAAAGGAAGCAACAAGCCATTAAGCAGCACAAAACCAACTACAAATAGGCGTAGAAGGGGAACATCTGTAAAAATAGTGGAGGATTGTAAGCAGAAGTTAAAAGAATTGTAAGTAATTACCGTAAGAATGATAGCATAAATAAGAAAAGTTACAAAATGGCCGCATACATGCATATAAGAATAGCGACCTATAACGGAACATTCTGATTCACGCCATATTCCTAAAATCAGTAAAGGCAAGAGGGCAGCTACCAAGATGAGGAGGGTATTTACCCACATAATCGATGTAGCGAAAAGCAAAAATTTAAGAACAAAATAATATATCGTAGCGAAAATTACCAACTGTACAAAGGCACTATCTACAGAATGGCATGTATAATCAACATACGACCAAAAAGACCCTTTCTTTCTTTGTGGCAATGGATAAGAGGAGACTACAAATACTATCCATATTATCAGCCAATAAAGAATAGCTAAAACAGTTATTATCCACGAGCAAAATAAGTATGCCTTATAAAGACACTCATCGTTAGTAAATCGGCAAACCTCATCTATGACAAATATGGTTAAGCCATAGAGAAGGGTAAAAAGCGGAGCACGAAATTGTTCCTGTGAGTGCTTAATTTGGTTAAGTTGGACATAACCTTTAGTCAAGGCAATCTGGGAGGTCTCCGATCCTAAAGAATACTTGTAGCTGAGAAGAGTAGCTTCAGTCACAATCTTAGGAGGATAACCACCTTGCGAAGCAGAAATTTTTTCTACAGTTTTAAAATCTTCACTATTTTTTATCTTCTCTACATCCGCCTCTATTAATTTTTTCAAATTCTTCAGCTCACTCTTGAAAGCCTTGATTAAATTTGATAAAAGCTTTAAAATAAAATTATTACTTCTATTGGCAAAAATACATAACACATTTAAGGTAAGAAGCGTACCAAGAAAGGTCTGGCTACCATCAAGAAGATTATGCATATTTTTTCTCCTTAAATAGATAGCGGTATGGCAATGGAGCGTAAGTCCTTGAAGTTAGATAAAGGTGAGGGAAGATGTGAGTCCAAACCTATTTTACAGATAGCCTCACGCTGAGACTTATCGGTCTCTATACGTACAACCTTCTCATCACCAGAGAAAGAGAAATGCTTTAGTTGTGATTTATTCTTAATTGAATCAGGAAGATAGTAGATATTCGCTTTCTTTCTAAATTCTCGAGCATCAACAATAAGATCGTCAAGATTGCTGTAGTCACATTCACTTTCAAGAATAATCTCCAACGCACTATTCTTACGTTTAAGAAAGTTATTCAAAGCCTCAACAACAAGAGATTTTATCTCTTCTCCCGGTAAATTAGATGCTGTTAAACCGTCATAAAAATCTCTACGGAACACTGACATCTTACCACAGTAAATGTATATTTTAGTACTCTTTTCTAACATCAGACGCATAATCATAGCGTTATGAGCCGTATCAGTGTTACGACTTAAATACAGCTTATCTGTCTCATAAGCTTCTTTAAGAGTATTGTAGTAGGTAAGAATATCAGTCATAACCGTAGAATTAATTGGTAATAAATAATCAACGCAAAGTTAATGATTATTTTTTAATTCCAAAGTTTTACTGTATAAATAAGGAATACGGAGGGGAGGTCAGACAGCGGCGGGGAGGGAGCGGAGGAGGTAGTGCAGACGGTGGAGGTAAATCACAGCGAGATAATCGCCGAGTGAGGCGTGATGTGAGAGGAGATTAAGAAGCTGACGTTGAGAAGAATAGGAAAGCCGAGTGGAGTCAGTCAATTCGGCGGCTTCGAGGAGGGAAATGATTTGGAGAGAAGTCAGGGAAGATGAGGATAGGGCTACCGTGACAAGGTTATTCCAGACTACGGCAATGCTCTGGAGACTGAAGCGCATAACATAGCTGGAGCAGGTGATGGCGGTGTGGAGGGAGGAGATAAGTTGGGGAAAGTCAAGTGGGCTGGCGAGGCAGTTGCGGTAGCAGCGGTTGATGATGCGTTGGGCTTGACGTTCGAGGGAGGGGGTACGGTTGAAGAGAGCGGCTGTGAGGAGGGGAAAGACCATGTCGGTGTCAGGCACAGAGGGAGAACGACGCCAAGCGGTAATTGTGGTGGAGAGAAGACGTGGAAGCCAGGCAGGACAGCGGACTATCTTGCGGCGGTGGAGTTCGACGAGGTGAGCGGTGAGGTTGGCGAGAGGCTGGAGAGCGGAGGGAGAAGCAGCGGAAAGGAGGTTGAGGGCGTAATCGACGGTCTCTATCAGGATTTCGCGTTCGGCAAGGGTGCGGGGTGCCTCATAGAGAGTGAGCATCGCTATGAGTTCGGAGGGAGTGTAGGTGTGGGAGAGGTCGAAAGGAAGGGTGTCTTTGGGGTTACCAAGTGGGAGATTGAGGATGGTGGAGAGGTTAGCGTACTCGGCTCGGTGGGTAAGGAGGCAGTAGTCGATTTTGAACTGTTCGGTTAGGTCGGTGGGAGTGCGATGGGACAGTTCGTTGACAATGCGTGTCTCGAAGAAGAGGGTGAGGTGTTCACGGCCTGCGGCAATGCGTACTTCTGTGCGAAGAGGACGCTGACGGTAGAGTATTTCCAGTTCGGAAACGGTGAGGCTGGAGAGGTTAGAGATGAGGGAGGAAAGAGGAGCGGAAGAGGTGAAGGAAAGGGAAGGCGGAGTAAGTATGTCTTCGGGTGTGCGGATAGCTGAGCGGTGGAGCAGTTCGCACTCGATTTTGCGGAGACGGCTGCGGCACATACGGGCTGTGAGGGCATAGGCGCGCTGCTGTATGGTGGAGGCGTACTCCCCTACTTCCGAGAAAAGACGCCCGAGGGTGAAGAGGTCTTCGGTCTTAGAGGAAGTTTTGATGCGGTAATCGAGTAGGCGCTGAGGAAGCATAGGGGGATACTTCAGTCGTCTAAAAGGAGGTGGTTGTAGGTGATGGAGAGGCGGTAGGCTTCGCGGTCAAGGGGATGAAGGTCTTGGCGGCGAAGCAGTTCGTTGAGAATGGTGGTGTCCAGTTCGGTGCGCTGTTCGAAATCAAGGACAGAGGATGGTAGAGAGAGTATGTAGCGGCGATAGCAGACGAGCAAGCGGCTACTGAGGGTTGAGAGGTCGTCAATGCGGTTGTGACAATACCACCGGAGTTTTTCTTCGTCAGAGTTACTATTGGGGAGAGTAGGCTCGTCGGTGAGGAGAGCGAGACGACGATAGTTCTCGTAGGTAGTAACGTCAGGGAAGTAATTGTGGGCTTGAAGAGTAGCGAGCCATTGGTCGCGCAAGGTGAGAAAAGCAACTAACTGGTCGGCTGTAACGGCCTCAGTCGTGATGGAGGAAAGAGGATTTGTATCGACGGTTGATGGCTGAGCACCGGCAGCACGAAGAGAAATAGCTATGACAGCATAAATATCGCTTTCGGCGATGTCTTTGTTACCAGCCTGCCATGCTGCAAAGAGACGTTGAAGCTGCGTAGTAAGGATAGTCTGAGGAAGAGGTTGGCGAAAGGCTATCGGGTAAAGAAAAATATAGTCATCAAGAAGTTGTGGTATATCCGAGTCTTTACAAACAGGGAGCAGACGGTCTATGTTGGCACAAAGCGAACGGGCTTTAGTTTCGAGTTCGGCCTGTTTGCTGACTACATCGGGATAATGACCAACTCCGAGTAGTTGAAACTCTGTGATAAGGAGATGAGAAGAGGCTATTACGTCGCTGAGGTACTTGGCAGGCGTCATAGTATGGGACAAGTAATCAGTCAATCTTCTCAACGTCGTGTGGATCGATTTTCACGGCAGCTCCGCCGAGAAGTTCGAGGCCTACGGTGAGAGTGTGGGTACCGTCAGAGTTTTCCATTATCTGGCCGTATAATCCTTTAAGGCTACCGCGTATTACACGCACATTGTCCTTTACTTTGAATACGGAGGGTAGAAAGTTAACGGGGAGGTCGCTCTGGCCGAGCATAAACTGAAGCTTACGAATTTGAAGGTCAGGGATTACAGCTACCGGTTTGTTGAGGGTGCCGGAATCGGCCGAACGATTGACCATAAAGCGATATATAAAAGGGAGACCAACAATCTGCCGACGTTCCTTCTCGGTACAGTTGACGAAAACAACCGATGGAATCACCACACGGTCAATCGTCTTGCGCTTACCATTTTTCCAGACTTTGGTCTCTTTCTGAGTAGCAACGTAGTTTTTGATACCAGCTTCTTGTAGGGCTTCAGCTACCTTTTTTTCATGACGGGAATTTACAATGGCCACAAACCACTTGGCTTCGGGCACGCCTACGGCGCCGTCAGGACCCTGAGGCTCTGCCGTAAAATCGCGGTCATTTGTATTGGTAATCATGTTACTGAAACCTTTATATGGCCATATCTCTTGGGAAGAGATTGTGATGAAACTTTATAAATTATTTATCAGCAAGTTATATAAGCCCTATTAGGGGATTTGTTAAACAATTATCGTATAAAGGTTATAAAATCACTCACCTAACCTAAGGCCTATACGCGCAAAATCATTTTTTATAGCCTGTATAGCACACATTTCAAATTTTATTATTAACTTTGCGTTTGCAAAAAGTATCTCTTCCCAAGAGATATGGATAGATAAATAAGCTGCCCTCAGACCGATATAAGTCTGAGGGCAGCTTATTTTATCTATATTTTAATGATATGGGTAGTTAACAGCAACACCTTATCTAACATTCCCCAGAAACAAAACTACCCTCAGACCGAAGAAGTCTGAGGGTAGTTTTGTTTCTGGGGAATGGGATGTTTAATATTCCTGCCAAGAGGTGATGCTGACTGACTCAACAGGACGTGCTACGAAGGCTTTTACGAATGCAAGAGCCAGACGTGCGTTAGTCAGTAGAGGTATATTATGGTCAATGGCATGGCGACGTACGCGGTAGCCATTGGTCAACTCGCGTTTGGTATGGTTCTTTGGTATGTTTATCACCAAGTCAACGGTGTGGTCACCGATAACATCAAGTACCGACAGACCGTCTTCATCTGGCCAACATACCTGTGTAGACTTCACGCCATTTTCGGCAAGATAAGCGGCTGTACCGGGAGTAGCATAGATTTTGTAGCCATTGGCATCAAGCAAGCGACAAGCCTCAAGCATATCGACTTTGGCACGTGCATCGCCCGAGCTTACCAGCACACCCTTCTTCGGCACATGGTGACCTACAGAAATCATGGCGTTGAGAAGAGCCTCGTCGAAATCATGGCCTAAGCAACCTACCTCACCGGTCGAAGCCATATCGACACCTAACACAGGGTCAGCCTTATGCAGACGCGCAAATGAGAACTGCGAAGCCTTGACACCGATATAATCAATATCGAATGTTGATGTATCGACTACCTCAGGTTTCTCACCAAGCATAATGCGTGTGGCAGTCTCGATGAAATTCTTCTTAAGCACCTTGCTCACAAAGGGGAACGAACGCGAAGCACGCAGGTTACACTCTATGACCTTAACATAGTTATCTTTGGCAAGATACTGAATATTGAAGGGGCCAGAGATATTGAGGGCCTCGGCAATACGGGCACTGATGCGCTTGATGCGACGTGCAGTAGCCATATATATCTTCTGAGCCGGGAACACGAGAGTAGCGTCTCCAGAGTGTACACCTGCATATTCTACGTGTTCGGAGATAGCATATTCCACAATCTGGCCGTTACGAGCCACAGCGTCAAACTCTATCTCTTTGGCATTCTGAAGGAATTCAGATACAACTACCGGATATTCTTTCGACACCTTAGCAGCCTGACTGAGGAAACCGTGCATCTGCTCATAGTCATAGCAGACATTCATGGCAGCGCCGGAGAGCACATAGCTCGGACGGATAAGAACCGGGAAACCTACCTCCTTAACGAAGTCGTGTATCTCCTCTTCGGTAGTCAGCTCTTTCCAACGAGGCTGGTCAATGCCAAGCTGGTCAAGCATAGCCGAGAACTTATGACGGTTTTCGGCACGGTCGATAGACACAGGCGATGTTCCCAATACAGGCACATGACGGCGGTAAAGCTTCATGGCAAGGTTGTTGGGTATCTGACCGCCAACGCTCACAATCACACCACGCGGCACCTCAAGGTCGATGATGTCCATGACACGCTCAAAACTAAGTTCATCGAAGTAGAGGCGGTCGCACATATCGTAGTCGGTAGATACGGTCTCAGGATTGTAATTAATCATGACAGCCTTGTAACCGAGTTGACGGCATGTAGCAGCTGCGTTGACCGAACACCAGTCAAACTCCACCGAACTACCGATGCGGTAAGCACCCGAACCGAGCACTATTATATTGTTGTGTGAAATCAGGTCGTAAGGTATAGCGTTCTCCTTAGCATCGTAAGTGACGTAGAGGTAATTGGTCAGCTCAGGATATTCCGAGGCCACTGTATTGATACGGCATACCTTCGGAGTCACATTGAGTTCCTTGCGACGGCTACGCACGCGAAGCACATCAGCTTCCATATTACCGGTAGGATTCTCTACCAGACGAGAAATCTGGAAGTCAGAGAAACCGAGACGCTTAGCTTCGAACAGGGTCTCACGGTCAAGGTCATCAACCTTACCACCACGATTACGCAACACATTAGCGAAACGGACGATATTGGCAAGACGTTCGATAAACCATATATCAATTTTCGTAAGCTCGGCCACACGTTCGGGAGTATAACCCTCCTCCAGAGCCTGGGCTATGGCGAAAATACGCATATCGGTAGGATGAGTAAGAGCATGATCGAGGTCATCGACATGAATATCGTTGTTTCCTACGAAACCATGCATACCTTGCCCTATCATTCGCAAACCCTTCTGTATAATTTCCTCAAATGATTTGCCAATGGACATGATTTCGCCTACAGACTTCATCGACGAACCAATCTCACGGTTGACACCTATGAATTTCGAGAGGTCCCAGCGCGGAATCTTGACAATCATGTAGTCAACTTCGGGTGCTTTAGCAGCTGAGTTGGGGGTACCGGGTTCGCCTATCTGGTCAAGTGTGTAACCGAGGGCGAGTTTGGCAGCTACGAAAGCAAGTGGATAGCCTGAAGCCTTTGATGCAAGTGCCGAAGAACGACTCAGACGAGCATTAATCTCTATAATACGGTAATCATTGGTCTCGGCATTGAAGGCGTACTGGATATTGCACTCTCCTACTATACCTATGTGGCGCACAACGCGAGTAGCTATATCCTCAAGCATCTTTATCTGCTCGGGCGAAAGCGATACTATAGGTGCAACTACGATACTTTCACCGGTATGGATACCGAGGGGGTCGAAGTTCTACATCGGTACGACAGTGAAACAACGGTCAGAAGCATCGCGAATCACCTCGAACTCAATCTCCTTCCAACCTTTGAGTGATTCTTCAACCAGAATTTGACGTGAATAAGCAAGAGCGCTTTCGCAATGAGTGATAAATTCCTCGTCGTTATTACAGATACCTGAACCAAGACCACCCAAGGCGTAACCGGAACGTACCATCAACGGATAACCGATACGGTGAGCGACTTCGAGAGCATCTTCAAGATTTTCGACAGCCTGCGACACAGGTGTCTTCACGTCAATTTCATTGAGTTTCTTTACAAACAGGTCCCGGTCTTCGGTTATCATGATTGCCTCTACTGAGGTACCGAGCACTTTCACACCATATTTATCCAGAATACCATCGAGATAAAGCTGAGTGCCACAGTTGAGAGCTGTCTGTCCGCCGAAAGCCAGCATAATGCCATCGGGACGCTCTTTCTTGATAACCTCTTCTACAAATTCCGGTGTCAGAGGGAGGAAATACACACGGTCAGCTACGCCCTCGGAGGTTTGGATAGTGGCGATGTTCGGATTGATGAGCACTGATTCTATCCCTTCTTCGCGCAATGCTTTGAGGGCCTGTGAACCTGAGTAATCGAATTCGCCCGCTTGTCCTATCTTTAGGGCTCCGGAGCCGAGTAATAATACTTTTTTCATCTTGTTAAGTTGTAGGATCGACACCAAGTTTCGCTACACGCCGACTATAAGCATACTGTCGTTCAGACAGAATGGCGCTTAGACGGTATGTAGGTTTCTTATCCATATCCAAATATTTCTGCAAAGTTAGTTATCTTTCGGCAATTAATTAACCTTATCCTTAACCTTTTTATAGACTGCCACAGAAATAAGCAGTTCTCCAACACTTCTGAAGTTATTACGGTATCCAGTAATAAGGCTCCTGCTGACGATGCTGACTCACCCATTCCCTAAGCTCTTCAAGTGATGTCACACCTGCGCTTATCACTGCTTCATAGTATTCCACACCTTTTATACATTCGTCAGACGGTGTCTCAAACTTCAAACGCAATATAGTATGGCGTTGGGCTGCTGTCATTACTGTCATTATTCTGTCGGCCATTCTCTCAAAATAGCCGTCATATTCAGTGTCTGCTTCGATATGGATTATATCGAATTTCCAGATTTCATTATCTTCAGCTTTGTACTTGACATGCCAGGCCATGCAGTGTTCGTCTGTATGCAGACCATTGATGGAAGTAATTTCCATAACTTCAGGCAGGGCTGACATACGTGCAGCAATAGCAAAGGTAGAAGCTTCGGTTATCCCAGTGGAATATACATGCAGGTCTATGTCACGATGGGTAGCCAATAGCCCCATACGCAGAGAACCGACGAGATTGACACGACAACCGGCGTTTTCCCATACTTGTGCAATTCCTGAGTTAGCCAACACTCTATGTGCTTCCTCTTGTCTGACTGCGGCCAGATGATTGATTTCTTTCTGATTCATCGTCATTACAGATTTGATAAATCTGCAAAGTTAACGCTTTTCCCACGAATCTATAATTTAAAGAGATTTGAATTTTACGTTCTGTGCCGTTCTGTGTTTCAGTTCCTGTGTAGTTCTGTGTTCCATACAGGTGCGACGTTCCAGCGAGCAAAGCGAGCCCAGTTCCGCGTCGTTCCTTTATGGTCTAGCTATGGACCAACAGGACTTGTAGGAATTATTTTAGTCCACTCAGGCGTTCTTTCAGGTGAGTATTACGCTGAGAGACAGTTTGATTTCTGACGGCATAGCTAAGTGCTTTGGGAGTGCCGACAAGGACACAGATTTTCTTAGCACGGGTAATGCCAGTGTAAATAAGATTACGCTGCAACATGACAAAGTGCTTCATTGTGACAGGCATCACGACAATTGGAAACTCTGAACCCTGACTTTTATGAATAGTGACAGCATAGGCAAGGGTAAGTTCATCAAGTTCTGACTGTTCATACTCCACAAGTCGGCCATCGAAGGTGACAGTAAGAGTTTTATCAAGATTATCGACCGACGTAATAAAGCCTATATCACCGTTAAAGACATTTTTATCATAGTTATTGCGTATCTGCATGACCTTATCACCTTGTCGATACGTGTAACCGGCACGGCTGAGACTCGTCCCTACCGGATTAAGACGCTGCTGTAACAGTTGATTGAGGTTGGCTGCCCCTACCACTCCACGTTGCATCGGAGTAAGCACCTGTATCTCTTGGGGTGCTATTTTATACGTCTTTGAAAGACGGTCGCGTACTAAACTCACTATCAGTTCGGGGATAGCTTCAGCATCATCAGCTTTTATAAAGAAAAAGTCAGTCTCACGTCCGTTACTGATGTTCGGGAAGTAACCGGCGTTGATAGCATGGGCGTTCATTATAATCCGGCTTGTCTGCGCCTGACGAAATATTCGTGTCAGACGTATCACGGGCACACTATCGGAATCAATTATATCACGCAAAACATTACCAGCGCCAACACTCGGCAACTGGTCTATATCGCCTACAAGAATCAAGCGCATTTCTTTCGGTACGGCTTTCAACAGATTGTAGAACAAAATTATATCAATCATCGAACATTCATCTACAATCAACACATCGCCATCTAAAGGGTTCTCATCATTGATTTTGTAGCCCTCCATCGGATTATACTCCAACAGACGATGGATAGTCTTAGCCTCCATACCGGTTGCTTCGCTCATACGTTTGGCGGCGCGACCTGTAGGTGCGGCAAGCAAGATACGTTTTCCTCTACTCCTGAAGGCTTCGATAATACCCTTGGTTGTTGTTGTTTTTCCTGTACCGGGTCCACCGGTCAGCACCATTATCCCTGATTCCAGAGCCTTATCTATAGCCTGTTGCTGTATTTCATCGTACACTATTTCCAAACGACTGTTTCCATATTCCGCTTCCGGTTCGGCAGCTATGTTATCCATAGGGCCAGAAACCTCCTGTACAGTAAGTTCCTTAAGACGCCGGGCACACCCCTGCTCGGCATAGTAGAACGGAGGCAGATATATCGCCTCATCGTCCTTAATCAAATCTTTGTTTTCAATCATCGAAGCCAAAGCCTCACGAATAGGCGTCTCTTCAGCTTCAAGTAACTCTTCAGCAGCAGTGACAAGTTGTTTTTCTTCAGCATAGACATGACCATCATCGGCAAGTTGGTTAAGGGTATAGAGTATTCCGCTTCGGCAACGACGGAGGTCATCTTTACTGTAACCCATTTTTGAAGCTATGCTGTCGGCTGTCTTGAATCCTATGCCCCAGATGTCATCGGCCAAGCGGTAAGGATTATCTTTTACTCTTGATACGGATTCCTTACCGTATTGACGATATATTTTGGCTGCATACGCCGTACTTACGCCATAACCCTGCAAGAAAACCATCACATTTTTTATTTCTTTCTGCTTCTCCCAGCTTTCGCGTATTTTCTCCACGCGTTTTTTACCGAGATTGGGTACTTCTTTTAGGCGTTCTATATCGTTTTCGATTACATCAAGTGTCTCCAAACCAAACTTACTGACAATAGCCTTAGCAAACACTGGCCCGATACCTTTTACCAATCCACTGCCTAAATATTTCTCAATACCGTAGACTGTGGCAGGCATGACCTCCTCCCACGATTTAGCCTCAAACTGATTACCGTATTGTCTGTTGACTTTCCACTCCCCTTCTACCAACAACACACTTCCTACCGGTACGTCAAGCAGCGAACCGGTCAAAGTCACGAAATTATCATATCCCTTGACCTTAACCTTCATCACCGACCAACCGTTTTCCGGATTCTGATAGGTGATATGTTCGACAACACACCGTAACTTAATCATTCCGACTCGCTCTCTCCGATTTCCTTAAGTTTCTTTACTGTCCAACGCCAGCACTGATAACAACCATAAACGGAAAATACTATCACCGTCACTATACTACCTTTAAGCAGGTAATTGATACCTAATAAGGTAAGGGTATATATCACAAGCATCAGCAAACCCTTACCGATTATTTCCTTTCTTAAGTCGCTCATATCTTTCAATTTTAATCATGGTTTACATTTACCGACAGGGGGTTCAGTGAGAACAATTTTCACTATGGTGGTACGGTCAAGACTCCGCGCTATAGCTTCATCAAAATGATTCATGAATTTCGGCAGAAATCTTTCGCAGAGCAGTCTCAAAGCCTCGATTTTTTCTTCCTTATCACTGACTATAGCCGCACGACCTATGGCAACCGCTGAATGGTAGTATTCGGTAAAGTTCTGTTTATCTTCCTCAAACTTAGGTGTGCATTTACTTACAGCCGACAGACTCACAACAGGATTGAAAGCGAGACAATCAAGTTTTTCGCCCTCATCAGCACAATGGAAATAGAATGTCTTATCACCTTTGCGTACAAGCGACAGAGGCAGGCCGTATGGTGTACCGTCAGGGCGAACCATACTCACAGTGACGTATGGCGCTCGGTCAAATACCTCCATAGCCCATTCAGGGTCTCTTTGCCTCTTGGCTTTTCTCATCTCTCTCATAGTTCAAGATTTACAAAATAATTTATAAGTCCAACAAGACTAAGGCAATCATTTGCTGCGGGTTCTCGCTAACTCTATAGCTTCTTTGCCTGTGACATGCTCAATGTCGATACGGATGATACATACTGTTTTGAGAAAGCGTTGTATCTCTGCATTAGGGTCAATGCCTGGACTGTATTTATCACTTAACAGTTTCAAAGCCGCTATTTTTCCCTCGACATCTTCTATGATGTGGGCAGTACCAAAAGCTATGACACTACGAAAATAAGAGGTAAACTCTTCAGGTATAACATCGTCTTTGTCTACTATACATAGACTGCATTTGGGATTACGCCGGATTGCATCAATCTTATGCCCCTCGGCAGCAGAGTGTAGAAAAATAGTTCTATCCTGACAGACGTAATTTACTGGCACAGCGTAGGGGTAATCGTCATCACCAGCTACAGCCCATACAGCGTATTTGCCTTCATGTAATATTCTTTCTGTCTCTTCCAATGGAAGTTGTTGTCTGAAACGTCGCATCTTTCTTTCCATCATGCAAGCACTTTAAGTCCGATTATTGATAAGTCCTGTTCCGTTCGAGGGCTGCAAGAATTCTCGGCGACTCCTTCCAAGGACTTTGCAAATGTAGATAAAAATCGTAATATTTTTACACCGGCAGAATAAAAAAACAAG
>CAYNUE010000031.1:0-25701 GCA_964400325.1 uncultured Sangeribacter sp.
CGTCTCATAAGAAGACCCCTAAAAGTTATTTGTCTAACTTTTAGGGGTCAGTTCAGACTCCAGAAGTTTGAAATCGTTGATGTCAGTAGTGTTGCTGGTAGAGTACAGTACCTCGCAGCTCTCCGCACCATAGTAATCAATCATCTGCTTGGCAAAGAAGCTTAATGTCTGTGCATTACCTGATAGTTCAGGTGAGATTAGCCAGTCATCATTATGATCTTCGGGATGGTCAAGGATAGTGGCCACTGAGATAAGGTACTGACTACCGTCGTATGGATATGCCTCCATATTACCTTCTGGTAAGCCTACGGTTTCGTCTGGAAGCACTACTTTAGAGGGATTGAATACCATGAAGGCCATGCTTGCACCGTTATTGGGATATGAAAGATTTGAGACAGTTATAGTTGAACGACCGTCTGCATCGACTAAAGTCCATTCGCCAAGGTCATCAATTGTAAATGAGTCGTAGCTTTCAAAATCTTCAACCACAGTCTCTACAGTAAACTCTTCTGGTGCTTCCCAAGTGAGTTCTACCCCCGAAGCTGAGGTCTGGCCGCTGAGGTTACGAGGCGCAGGTGCGACAGGTTCGGATACGTTGAGTATGAGGTCAACTTCATTGTTTTCTTTACGCTCATCAGCTTCAAATACTGACTCGATAGTAAAGCATACCTTTCCGGTAGAAGAGGGAGTAAGTAGGTAATTGAAGTAAATATTCTCAAATTCCTGTGGTGCGAGAGTCTTGACGGGTTTGGTATCAGCCAGTTTGCCATTGACATAAAGGTTGAGGTTTACGTCCTCAGCCGCCAGGCGACCAAGATTACGAACGCGAGCAGAAATTACAGCTGTCTCACCTACACGTGCCTGACCCTTCATAAGCGAGCCATCGACATTGACGTCATGGTCTATGACTACGTCGCAATGGATGTTGTCCAGATGCATGAAATAGCCATAACCGGCATTGTTACAGAATGAGAAGCGAAGACGTATATAAGAATCGTCATTGCTGTTAGGAATATTAAAGCTGGCTGATTTCCAGTCGTCATTGTTGCCAGTTGAAGTCTCGGAAGCTGTACCTATAAGAGTTTCTGTACCGTCAGGGTAGAGGGCATAAACTTTGATAACGTTACCACCATTGGTGATGTAATCAAATGATACACTCAGGCTCTTATTTCCATCGGTAGCAATTTTACCAGACTCAAGTTCGGCTGTCGGGTCATCTTGCAGGATACCCCAGCCCCAGCTGTAACCATCGTTATCAGAGAAATGAGATATTGAGAGTCCGAATGAGTCAGAATAAGAATTTGTAATCCAAGCATACTTGCTATCCTCTCCGAAGCCGTCGATAAAGGGGAGAGCAAAGGGTTGACCCACAAGTAGAGCTGAAGTATAGCGAAGAGCCGAGATACCTACGGAGTTGTAGGCACATATTATGAGTCGGAGGAATCCTTGCTCACCTTCATTAGGATTGAAATCAAATGCTACAGAATCACCCTGGAGTCCTTCGGCTACTGGATTTTCAATGTCAATGTAACCATTGGCATCCATTTGGAACAAAGCGTAATATACACCGTTAGGATCAATATACTCATCGTTTTCACCAGTCTCATCTATTGTCCATCTTACTTCAATATAATCGCCCATATCCACAATCCATGCTGCGGGAGCTTTAGGGACATCGACACCGATAAACACTTTCACTTCTGCCACTTCGCTCTTACCACCATCGTTGTAAGACTCAATACGAATCTGCTGGTAACCATCTTCTTCAGCCGTGTAAGTATAGGTGTATTTCTGACCAACTACAGGATTATCGAAGGTTTCGACTACTTCAGTACCCACGAGAATATCAATCTTGTCGAGACTATTGAGTGCTTTGCCTTGAACATCTTTGTCAGGAGCGGTAAAGCTGATTTTCACAGTCTTCGAACCAGGCACTACGGGTGTAACTTCAAGGTCAGAAATGGCAGCTGGAGAAGCTAAACCTATACCTGAGGAGATATAGATGTCGTCAAGACGCAGGAAGGAGTCAAACATACCGGCATGAACGAAACCGAGATGTATGTTTTCAGTTCTTTCAGCTGTAAATTGAATGATATGTTCGTCAGTATAAGAAGAGTCACCGAAACCAGAAGTGGCTGGCATAATGATGGAATATTTGGCTGGATCGAGGTTGGGACCATACCATATTTCAAACTTGTCACCAAACACTGCCCATGACTTGACACGTACTTCATAAGTTTTGCCAGCCTCGACCTTAATTTCGGGAGTTATGAGCCAGCTCGATGAGCGGTCAGATGAATTACCAATAGGGCCTTCAGACTCTTCATCCCAGTCTCCACCATTGTTGCAGTTGACTACCCCGTTTGTGCTGTTTGAAGTGCGGGTACTCCACGACCAGTCTTTACCGATTATGGTGTAGAGGTCAAGTGACTCAGGTGTGTCGAATGTCTCAAGATAAGGAGGTATGATACTCTTGCCTATGATGATTTTGCTTGATGTTTCCATAGGCTCACCGGTCAGGCCACTGTTGGTAGGTGTGATGACATAATAATAGTTGCCAAGTGGCATGTCGTCGGTGAGAGTTTCACTGAAAGTAGTAGCGGTGGTGGCTTCAGTAACCTTAACCTCGCCTGGCATACGTACCACATCGTATGTCACAGCAGAAATCGCTCCGCCGTGAGAACCGAGGTCCTCAATTGCCCACGTTACGGTGGCAAGATTGTTGACGTAGCTGAACTCAGCCTTACGCATTACGGGATAATCTTCGCCTGTCCATAGGTCTGCAGTGGAGTAGGGTGACTTGCCTTGTGCATTTTCGGCATAAGCTTCTACATGCGTTGCGCCTCCGTCTGTAGTTATCACAGTACTTACAGGTTCGTTAGCTGCCCCTGAGCCTGCAGCCTTCTCAGTGCCATTGACAAGTACGTGCCATGACAGATTGCCATCAATTGGAGTACCGTCGAAATTGGTGGCAGGAAGAGTGAAGGAAACATTACCGGTCAACGAAGCACCTTCGAAGACTACCGTAAAGTCAGTGAGATAGCCGGGTGCATCATCGGCGGCCTCGTGAGGCATGATAGTAAGGCCATAGATGCGTTCTTGATTTGGGAAATCGGCTATTCGTTCTACATGACCGTCATTGAGGTCTACAGTATAGAGCACTGAGTTGCCATTTAAGTCAACACTTGCCCAGTAGAATGTGTCATCGTGCTGATCTATTGCGCCCGATTGTGGGTATATACCTTGTGAGGATGCAATCTTGATACCGGTATCACCGATAAGACGTTCTTGACCGGTTGTATTATCAAACTCATAGAAGCAACCATCTTCTTCCACACCGTAAAGACGGCCTTGTGAAGTTACACCGAGAGCTACGACACGGTTGGATATGGGGCCAAGTGTAGTCTTGTAGGCGTCGTAAGAAATGCCACCATAATATTCATTCTCGTAAGGCTCGTATTTTAAGGTGGAGATTTCGTATCCCGTACCGCTATTGTTATAGAAGCATCCGTAGATAGTCTTACTTGTAGGGTCATAAGCCATATCGGAAGCGATATAACCTATCTCGCCTTCGTAGGGCTCAAGCCATGAAGTGCAAATCTTTTCCCAGTTATTTGTATCGTATACTGTTAGGTCAAGCATTATCATGCCCCAGCCTTCATACCAGTAGGTTGAGAAAAATTTGTCGTCTACAAGTACACCACCAGCGTTGCTGCATGGTTCAGTGCTGCTACCCTTGATTTTAAGGTCAGTATATATGTTCTCTCCAGCCACATTTATTTCGTAGAGACCGTAGCCGGCATAACGGCCGTCCCAATCGGAAGCATAGACTACGTTGCCTATCATTTTTATAGGTGCCGTACCCCTTCTCATGGGCACTTTCAGGCGTGTGAGCGGATTTTCGGTGGGAGAGGCCGAATATAGAAGATTTGCAGACTTCTCATTCTGAATGACACGGTTCAGGAGAGGGTAACGCTTTGTGACAGACTCGGTAGGGGTTTGCCCCTTAGGCACTCTGTCGCGGCTGTTTCTCTCCTTTGCGTTGAGCGCCCCAGCGGTCAGTACGAGACCCGCTGCGGCTGTCAAGATGAAGGTTAGACGAAACTTATTCATACGGAATAAAAAGTAAAATATGATTATTGATTTAGTTGTTTAGGTGAGAATAATCGTTAAGTGTCTTTTCAACAAGGAGGAGTACTTGTTCCAGTTCTCGGCGAGATACCGGTTTCTCGATGAAAGCGATAATATTTGAGATTCTTTTCTCATGCCACTGCGAGGGTGGGTAGCCTGAGAAAAGTACAAGAGGAATAGCACAGGAAATTTTCTCAAGCACCTCAGTACAAGGCCCATCACACAGAAATAAGTCTGATAAAATCAGGTCTGGCTTAAGCATGATGAGTGAGGGTATATCGGCCGCCAGATCGCTTGTGGCGAGTAATGCCCAGTCGGGGCGGAGACTGGATAATGTACTCTTGAGCGCTAAGGCAGTTATAGGTTCGTCCTCAAGTAATATGTAGCTCACTTTATTTATCACATCGTAAAATTATGCAGCCAACCGTGTGGGCGCAACAAAAAACCGACGGATACGTATATCCATCGGTTGAAGTTGTCAATTTGTGCTATGAAGAGGTAGCGTCAGTTGCCGAGCCAGGCCAAAAATTCTTCTTTACGTACACTGCTGACTGTCTCAGAAAACTCCTCGTTTCCTGCCTTGTATCTCACCAACAGGCGTCCTCGGAAGTGTTTGCTCACTTTAGTCAGAGCATCGATGTTGATGATGATGCGACGTGAAATCTTGAAAAATGAGTTTTCGCCCACTTTGTTGATTACTTCCTGCAGAGAGCCTATATTGGTGATTTGACGCTTACCATTTTTGAGGATTGCAAAGATATATCCACCGTCGGCTTCAAAGAAAGCTATGTCACAAAGATTTACATACGAGAAGGTATCGCCATTGACGATAAGTATGCGTTCGGTATTGCTTCGTATTTGCTGGCCGAGTGAACTGTTGAGCTGTCCCCAGTCACGACGGTCGCCCATGGTTACTTTCTCGTATTTCTCGATGGCTTTAAGTAAGTCGGCGTCAGAAACAGGCTTCAACAGATAATCTAGGCTATATACTTCGAAAGCTCGGAGGGCAAATTCGTTGTAAGCTGTGGTAAAGATAACCGGGATATTGATGTTGATTCGGTCAAAGATTTCGAAGCAGTTACCGTCAGTAAGCTCTATATCCATGAATATGAGCGAGACGTCGGGTAGTGTGCCGAAAAACTCAATCGACTCGGCTACGCTACCGCTTTCAAACACAAGATGCATCTCGGGACGCAGACGTGAGATGGTCTGTATGATGCGAGCTCTTACATATTCTTCATCTTCGATTATAACGTAGTTGAGTGACATGATTATAGATAGGGGATAATGACGGTGAATACTTTATGGTCGTTTAGCACCTTGAAGTCAAGGCCATGGAAGGAGTAGATTTTCTTGATATAGTCCAGACTCAGACCTATGCCCGAGGGTGGAAGCACTTTCTTGGGCCGAATGGGATTTGATACCGTTATGCCGTGATTTGTTATGTGTATTTCGATACACATAGGTGAGCCAGAGGCTATCACGTTGTGCTTAGTGGCGTTTTCGAGCAACATCTGAAGACTAAAAGGTATTATTTCCTTCTTGTCGAGCTGCTCTTCCATGTCGGGGTCAGTGATTATCTTCACTTTAAGCTGCTCAAGAAAGCGCATGAGCAACACCTCGGTATAGAAACTCACCAGTTTAAGTTCTTCTTTGACTGAAACACGCTGGCGTTCATGTTGTATCATGATGTAACGGTACATGCGTGACAGTGAAAGTATAAATTCTTTGGACTTTTCGCTGTCGAGGTCGATTAGGGAATAGAGGAGATTGAGGGAATTAAACAGAAAGTGAGGATTGACCTGTGCTTTCAGTACATCGTATTGCATCTCGGCTGCCATGCGGCGTGCTTTGTCAGCACGCGATTGCGAGAGTCGGTAAGAGATAATGAAATATCCCACTTCATTGAGAAGAAGCACCAAAAAATCCACCACAACCGATGCTGCCCAGAATATGTGCGGCTGTTTACCTAACAGAATGCTTACAAAGTAAAATGTCATGTTGACAAGTACAACTATAAGCGTTGAGCCAATTATATCAAATATTATACGTGGCACTATACCCTCAAATGGGTCGAGACGGAATATCAACAGTGTGTTGAGGTAGAACAGCAAGATGAAGGGTAATGAACCGAGAGTTATTTGCCTGAGCATCATGGATACGCTCTCGTAAGGCCAGATAGTATTGGCAACCACGAGATTATAAAGCGCATGGTACCATAGACAGACAAAAATCACCAGCACGGTGTACCACACCACTATACGCTTGCCTGACACATCGCCAAAGGCTTCTGACCACTTAAGTCGTTTGCTCATCAGTAAAATAATTCGATTATGAATTGTGTGGTACCCTACAGCCGTAGTGTGCCCTTGCTGAGTACAAAGATAGTGTTTTCTGTGCTAAAATCCATTTCCACAAGATCGAATTTAGAAACTGTTTAAATTTAAAATTCAAAAAAAGTTATATAGCATAACAAACCTTAGCCAGAGTGTTGTCATTATCGATAAAAAAGATAATGAGTATGTCTATTCCTTAAGGAAGTTTACTTTTAAGTTCTGTGTGGTTATGTGTTTCAGTTCCCGTGTCGTTCTGTGTTACAGACAGGTGCGACGTTCCAGCGAGCAAAGCGAGCCCAGTTCAGTGTCGTTCCCATTCCCACTACAAGTGGTTCCAGTTTGGAGCCTTCCCACTGAAGAGATGTTCTATTGAGAGAAGACGCCATTGGTATTCGCTTTTGACTCATTTTTTCGACTACAGTCGAAAAAATCTAATTTTACTGCTAAAATTTCGTCTACGGACGAATTTTTTTAATTTTGCAGAAAATACTTTGAGCATGACAGACCTATTAGATAGGATTTCCCCATATAACCTATGGAATGGCAATACGCTTCCCACTGGATTTTTTCGACAGGAATATACCTCCAAGCTAATATTCCTCGTGTATTAATCTTTAATCACTAAGATTTTGAGTAAAAAATTTATTATACCACTCGTTATCGAGGTAGCTTTAGCCGTAATAGTAGGTGTTATTTTAATTATTCATTTTCATCGTCAGACTTCATCGCAGGCATTATCGGTAGACGAACTTGAAAGAATGACCGAAGAAGCTACCACAGCACTCCGCGAAAATAAATTTGATTCGGCCTTAGAGCTTTTTGGCCCCGTCATAGACTCCTACTATCCTGCTATGCCTGAAGCAGGATTAAGAGCTTGTGCACGGGCCTTTAATAATGCCGGGTATATTCAGTTTTTTTATTATGGTAATTACGCTCTTGCTTATACTTATTTTCTTAATTCACAGGATATAGCCGAAAAACTTAACTTTACAGGTCTGCTTCCACATATCTCTCTTAATATAGGTAATATATATGGTTTGTATGATTTACGTCCGCAAGCACAGGAATTATACACTCAGGCTTTCTTTCAAGCTTTAGAACAGGAAGAGTGGGAGATAGTGGTGACAGCATTTATAAATTTGGCTTCGGGTCATCTTTCCATTCTTGATCTTACAGGTATGGAAGAAGTTACAGAAGCCTTTAAGAATGTAAATATTCCTGATACTATTCCAAACGTACGTTATGCCAAGGCACTATATAAAGCTGTTATGGCTTATAAAAGCAATGATTTGGCTGCTACAACACACTATCTTGAAGAAGCTGACTTAATCAGACCAAATGGTTTAGGCAAGGAACATACTTCTCTTACTACTCCTATACTTATAGGTACTATTAAGTTAAAGGAAGGAAAACTTACAGAAGCTCGTGATTTATTGTTATCTGCTCTTAAAGCTACGGAAGAGAATGGAGAATACGCTTTGAGCGTTGAGTGCTGGCAAAGATTGGGAGAGTATTACAGTAAAAGTAATCACCTTGATTCTGCTCGTATATGTAGCCTAAGACAATTTGAAATTCGTGATTCCTTGTTCAACATCACTGAGTTTAATACTGTAAATGAAGTTGCCACATTACATGCGCAACGACAGATGAACGCAAATCTTGAGACTATCACAGAAAAAAAGAAACTGATGGAACAAGTGCTTATAGTGGTACTTGTCTTCACTTTAGTGATAGTGATACTCCTTATATGGATAAGCAAGAAAAATAGAACACTTCACGAGCGTAATGTTGAACTCTATCACAAATATCTTGAGCAAACTACTCTTAAAACATCTGTCACACCAGAGGTACAGATAATACCGAATAATACTATCTCGAATCAGAAAGCATTTGAGATGGAGGCTGAACAGATGGAGGCTCTTTATACAAAAATATTGGAGGTTATGGAATCTGAGGTAATTTATTCTCCCTCCTTTTCAGCCGATACTCTTGCCAACTTGACACAATCCAAGACCCGATATATTTCGCATGTCATCGCTGAGAAAACAGGAAAGAACTTTTCCACTCTTCTGTCAGAGTATAGAGTTAAAGAAGCCTCAAGAAAACTTTCCGATTCAGCCCACTATGGTAACCTAACATTGGAGGCTATTTCAGAGAGTGTCGGATTTAAATCACGTACTTATTTTACTACTACTTTCAAAAAAATAACTGGGCTTACTCCGAGAGAATTTCAGCGTATAGCAACCTCTGATACTGAAAAAATGGGTTAAAATGTTATAGATTCCGAAATGTTGACATATAGAAGGTCAGTTAATTAGGTTGTCATCGAACGTTAATTGTAATTTAGCGGCCGAAATCAAAACACCATAATTACGATGATAAAAAAATCTATACTGACCTTTTCTTGCATGGCGACTGTATTTGTTGCCTTGAGTATGACTACTCCTATTGCACAGCGTCTTGTACAGAAGGAAGATGCTACAAAGACAGCTTTGACTGTTGCTGCCTCTGATGCTTACGCTGCTTTGGGTGAAGGTTTCACTTGTAAAAGTACTCCTCTAACCTCGGGATTGCAAACATCTCTTGCTCCTTCAAAGGTAGCTCGTGTTAATGAAGCTGACCAGAATCTTGAACTGATTTTCAAAGAGGACTTCAGTAAATTTGCTGAAGGCAGTGAAGAGGAAATAGATGCAGACGAACTGACAAACTTCGGTGAACAGATATTCATTGATGAAGAATATACAGACCTCCCAGGTTGGTGGGGTCTGGGAGTCTATCAAGCTGGTGGAAATTGTGCTTTGGCTTATCCAGGTGTCGGTGGTTACATTACCACACCTAACATGAATCTATTTGGTAAGATTGTCATAAAACTACGTGCCAAATCTGTATCAGGAGATGCTACCCTAATCGTAGATGTACTTAAAGGCGATATTCATTTTCCGGAAGCCATAGCAATAACTCCTGTAGTATTTGAATCGGATAATGGTTGGACTGATTACGAATGTACTGTAGAGAATGTCTATAAGGGTGAGGATTGTTATGTTCAGCTTCAAGCCATGACCTATCATAATGGACTTCTGATTGATTATATCGAAATATGGCGTGATAACAACTATCTGGAACGTCCGGTACAGACAGATGCCACTAATTTTACTCAAACTGGTTTTACAGCTTCTTGGAATAAGGTAGAAGTTGCTGATAAATATCTGGTATCTGTCTACGAAGACACGCCTACTGGTGAAGCACCCCTGTGCGTAGATGAGGATTTTGATAATATCAATCTGGAAAATCCTGTGTTCCCTGAGAATTGGGATATTAATATGGGCGACATTGCGGTAGCATGCTTCTCTCCAGAGAGTTCGCCTGCACTTCATTTTGCTACCAACAGTGATTACGTTATTTTACCTTCTAACGGTGGCCGAGTTACTAATCTGTCCTTTACACTCAGACGAGGTGAAAATATGAGTAGCAGTAGCATGGGTGGCATTATGGTTAATGGTTTGGAAGATGAATTTGATGAGGAATGGAATTCCATAGCTTCTTTCTATGCAGCCATGATAGGTGACAATGAGGTTGAGGTTGATTTGAGTGAGGCTATAGCCGGTCGATTCTCAACTATTAGAATAATACCATTCCAATTGGAAGACGGTGATGAGATATTCTTGGATAATCTTAAATATGCCGCTGACCTTCCGGTAGAGAAAACCTGTATTCGTGAAGATATCGAGGTTATGGGCACTACTATCCGCGTAGAAGACCTTGTACCGGAATATGATTATTATTTCTCTGTCAAATCAGTTTCTGGTGAGAAGGTTTCCGATTCTTCTCCTCTTCACAGGGCTTTCGGTATAGCGGCTCCTGTTGTTATCGAAGCGTCTGATATAGACCCCGAGGGTGCTTTTACGGCTAATTGGCAACCCGTGCCTAAGGCTACTTCTTATCTTATTGACCTCTATGCTGCTGTTGTAGTAACCGAACCTAAAGATGATTATGTTGTACTTGAAGAAGATTTCAGTAAAGTCAATTCGACAGGTACGGTTGAAAATCCTGAAGTTATAGGCGGCTTAAATTATATGAGTCTTGATGATTTGACTCAGCTTCAGGGTTGGTTTGGGTCAGGCGTAATCGTAGCTGACGGAATGCTTGGCTGTCGTGAGATGAATGGTTATGATGTTGAGTTATGTACTCCGCTTATCTCTCTTCACAATAATGAGGGGAACTATACTGTTCAGCTTTCAGTTTATGGTCACGAGGGTGATACATTTGTTGTGCAAGGTTTCAAGGGACTTGCATATCACAAATTTGAAACAACTGGCCTACATGAACTTGTTTTCGACATACCCGAAGGCATAGCTAAAGACCGTCTGATGATGTATGTTGCCAATAACACTTCCTTCTTGATTGATAGTATTCGTGTAACCCAGAATCTTGAGGCTGGGAATCATTTGCTGACTTACATGGAAAGCGGTAAAACTGATGGTCCAGATACATTTGCTGGTGTAGTTGGTCTTGACTCTGAATCGGGTATAAAATATGCATATACGGTTTCTTCTATTTACAAAAAATATGGTGAGTCTTGTCAGTCAGACTTGTCTGAGGTAGCTATCGTTGAACTTAATCCCACTGAGGTGACTCAGGTGTCTCTTGAAGAGCAGGTTGTTGAGTTATCGACGAACGGTCTCAATCTTATGGTAAGAACCTCAATGCCCACTTCTTCTGCTGTCTATACCCTCAATGGTATAATTGTTGCTAATATTAATCGTACAGTAAATGAAGTGACATATACCTTACCCTCGACAGGTATCTACATCATCAAAGTAGGTGAGAAGTCCTTTAAAGTCAATGTGAAATAAATTAATCCGTCAAATAGTCCCTAAAAGTCGGACATAAGAAGATAATAAGAGTGGTGCCCTATAGCTCGTAGCTATCGGGCATCACTCTTATTATCTCGATAAGGTTGTCATCAATAGGATGCTATACGCCTTATCAAGTGATTTTACTATATGGGGATAAAGGCGTTGTGAGGTGAGGGGATATTAACGGAATATCTTTACAGTCTTAGTGGGGTAGCGGAGGATGTAGCAGCCACGTGGCAGTTGGTTTATGCGTTCGGGCGTGGCATCGCGGTCAATAAGGGTGCCATCAAGACTGTAGATGTTGGCGGTAGTAGGCTGTGTGTCGGTGTCTATGTCGTCAACCCCTGAGGTTACGCCGGTGACGATGCAAGTGGCTTGTACAAGGTCTACTGCCACAGTAGCCCATGCATAGATTTCTGTTTCGCCCAGGCCGGTAATTGTAACTAATCCATCCTCTAATCCTACTGTAGCTACTTTATCATCTTTCGATATATAAAGCACTGTAGCATCATTATTTTCCGGTAGCGTGTGCGCTTCCAATTGGAAAGTGTCACCTATCTCACCTGTGATTTCATACGTATTAAGCGTAATGGATTCAGCCCTTATTGGATCTGTCACTCTGATATGTGCAGTAGCCGATAGGCCGTTTACAGCAGTGACAGTAATATCAGTTTCACCTACAGCCGTTGCCTCAAAGACTATACCTTGGTCTCCTCTCTCATAATATTCGAGTATCTTTATCACTTCAGGATGCTCCACTTCCCACGTTACTTGCTGGGGTGCTGAACCGGGATATACCCATGTCAGAAGACTACTTGTCATTCCTAATCTGAGGTGCATATCTGTGGTGTCCAGTTTTACTCGTTCAACTTCTGAGCCACACTCTCCTAATTGGAGAGGACAGTAATCACTGATAAGCTCACCATAAATGTTGAGAAAATATAGTTCAAACCGTTCGTCTTCACCTACGAAGTATGTGTACTCATCAATCTCGGTTTCTCCCAAGCCTGGAAGAGAGATTTCATAGGTCAGCAAGTGTACTTCGTCAAATCCCCAGAATCCGTCTGGGGCAGTACGGCAAAATAAGAAAATTTTGGTGTCAACAGGTTCTTCACTAAGGTTTACTACCGTTGCATACACATGAAAATACTCACCGGACATAACCAGATTTGGCTCACATCTGAAGTCTCGCACTTCGAGATTTATCTCTGCCTTTACACCTGATAAGAAGCAAAGAAAGAAAAGAAAAATTAGTACTTTTTTCATCATAACTCAGCATTAAATTAGTTGTGTTGATATGTGCAAAGTTAGGTACTATAAATGAAAAAAGCCTAATTTTTACCCTATCTTACTTCCTACCTATACTATAAATATGGTTCTGATTTATAATAATTTATGAGTAGGAGGAATTTTACTTTTCCTACCCATGATTAAATGGTGGTGTTTTACCCCAATAAATCGACGAATAATTGTTTGTCGGGAGCGTCTGAGGCAAGAATCTTCTCTTTCAACACGGCGCGTTTCTTGTAGTAGTATTTGATAGTAAAGCCTGTGAAAAGACAGATGGCGCGTGGAGATAAACCGGCGTAAGAGAATGTAAGAAAGGCGATGTCTTTTTTGTCAAGTCCCGGTAATTGTTCTTTGAGTTTAGAGATGACGCCGTCAAAGTGGTGGTCAAGGGCATCTTCAATATTTTTGAGTCCTTCGCGACCACTAATGCGTTTAATCTCCTTTTCGACTTCACTCAGGATTGTAGCTTTGAGCGAAGGGTTATCTCCTTTCTCAAAATATTCGTTGCAGAGAATATTGAGAGTATTCCATTGCTTTTTGAATAATTTGGCAATTTCTTCACTCAACTGCTCATTATGCACCTTGGAGTCCTCAATGGAATTGGTCAATTCGCTTATCTCACTCATACGCTGATCAAGCTCCATGTTTTTAATCTTCATCTTGTATCTGTAATACCATATTCCCATGCCGGTAAGAAGCAAAAGAATTACGGCGGAGCTTATGATAACTGACCATTTGATTATATTGGCTGAACGGGCCTGTTCCGCCTTAAGTGCTTTAGCCGCTTGGTAAGACTCCTCGACCGAATCAATGACACCGTCGTTCATGGTGTTGGCAATGGTTTCTGATTGCCAATTATTCACTATAGCGAGTTGTTTATAGGCATTCAGAGTATCTCCGATAGCAAGAAAATAAACCTCACGTGCTTTAACCAACTGGGCAAAAGGAGGCATGTGAGCAGTTTGGTTCAGACGTTCCTTAGCTGCTTTAATATTTCCGTTTAATACAAGTGCGAAAATGTACTCACCTTCATAATAGGGTAGAAGTAGATGCTCCTCATCAAGAGTCTGGAACACCTGAATGGCTTTATCATATTGCTCTATATGAGTATAAGAATTAGCTAAGGTGGAAAGCGCATCAAGACGAATCGGAATATCCTTATATTTCTTCCCTTCCTCTGCAATTTCAGGAGCGAGTGCTATAGCACTTTCATGATTGTTGACCGCATGTTGAAGTTTGGCAAACATAGCCCTACTGTAGAGATAATTCCTGTCATTGCCAATCTTTTTGAAACATTCGATTGCCTGTTCTGCATACTTTATGCCAGGGCCGGGCTTGAAGGTATCATGATAAATAATGGCCAACATATTATTAGTCAGACCTTCAAGATATGTGTCGTCTACATTTTCAAGATAGTTTGATGCATCAAACAGATTTCGTAACGCCTGTTTTACATCTCGCTGTTTGTAAAAAGAGAGGCCTTTCAGAAAGGCTGCTTTGGCTTTGAGATGATTATCGCTATGTTGTTGGGCATAATCATACAAGACACTTACTGTAGAGTCATTGAAATCATCTAAATTTTGACGGTCTACGGCAATGATATTTTTAAGATAATAGTACATTATCCCTTCCTTCTCCTTGCTCAAATCAGCAGAATCTATTTTTGCCAGCAGATTTTGTGCTGAATCGATGTCTGTCGTCAGGACATTCTCAATCATCTCCAGCTGTGTCATCGTAGCTGACTTCTGCCCACACTGGCACAATAAATAGCTGATACTAAATAGTAAGATAATACGCAATAGGTTCATCTATAATTCTTTTGAGATTAAACGGTTTTGTTAGTCTGTTTTTTGAGCTTGTCGATTTCACGGTAGGTAGCAGGGGATAGGCCTGTCACGGATTTAAATACTGATGAGAAGTGACTGGCAGTTTTAAAGCCACAATTTGATGCTATAGCTTCAATAGTAAGATGGCCATATTTTTCATCTTGACTCAGCATTTCGCAGGCTGTACGAATACGTTTTTCATTTACCAGAGAGCGGAAACTTTTTCCGTAAATTTCATTTACTGCTGTTGAAAGGTAAGTAGTGTTAGTATTAAGTTCTTTGGCCAGCATAGCTAAAGTGAAATCTTGTTGTAGCCAAAGAGTGCCATGCTCGAATGCATCACGTAAAGGTTTGTGCAGAGCTGTGCGTGATTCAGATTCTACTTCATGTTTCGGTACTGCTGCCTCAAGTTTTTTCTCCTGACTGTCAAGTTCTCGGTTACGTTCATAAAGGGCAATGTAAGCCTTTTTCAAACTTTTTGTCTTTTTAAGAAGCAGGAATGTGAAAATCACACATATTATTACCATGGCTATAGCAAGAAAGAGGAACAGACGGTAGTAATGGCTTTTAAGTGTGATGGTATCAAGGTCTTTCTGATATTGTTTTGCTTTGAAATCATACTGCATGTCTTTTATTTCTCTGAAGGTCGACAAAGACAGTGTGGAATCGCGCAGATTAATTAGTTTTTGTCTAAAATGTATTTGTTGTTCACGGTCTCCTTGAAGTTCATAACATTTACTAAGGTATTCATATCCTATGGGTATAAACACCTTAAAATGATATTTTTCAGCAAGTTCAAGACATTTGTATAATTGGGAGATAGCCTTCTCGTAGTCTTCTTGATTCATATAGAAAAGTGCTATCTCGAACATGGCGCTCAAATAAGCGTTTTGTTCTTCAGAATCTTTCTCTACTATGTTTGCGGCCATTTTCAGCATATTAAGCGCTTCACTATTTTTTCCTTCGATAATGGCAAGATAAGCTTTTGCTGTCAAAAGGGTATATTGGTCAAATGTAGTTCCATTAAGAGTTGAATTATCTATAAAATTTCTTATGACTGATTCAATCTCTTTAAGTCGGTTATGTTCATTAAAAAAACCTGCGAAGTTAATAAAGATGAGGTTCTTTGTTTCTTGTTGTGTTAAATCATTTGAATTTGCCATAGCTGCCCGTAGATTTTGTTCTTCCGTAGATACATCTCGGTAGTAATTACAAATTATGGCAAGATAGAGGTGACTTATAGGTGACTGGGAATTACTTGGAGAGTCCAAAGCTTGTAACAAGGCTGCATACGCCTTTACATAATTTGAGTTGAGTATAGATATAAACGCAATTTTGTTTAGAGCTGCTACATAAAGTTCGTTATCATCTTCCGTATGAATATTGATGGAGTCTACTATTTGGCTGAATTGTTGTAAAGCGGTGACATAATCACCCTGTTTCAATTTTATACAACCGTTATTGTAGAGCTCTTTATTTTTTTCAGCACGTGACACACATAGGGTGAAGGTGAGAAATAATGATAGAATGTATGTTATAAATCTTTTCATGTGAGGGCTTGTTGAGTGAGTGCAATCTGCGTACAGTATTTAATACGGTCAGATAGTTAGAAAGATAATTTCTAAGAGCTACTTATCTGATGCAAAATTACGATAAAAAGTGAGAAAGGACACGATTTTAATTATTTGCTATAACGTTCTGTAGGGTCTTTCTTAGTAATTATTAGAGATAAAAGAATATATTAAGTTGAAATATAATAATTTAAAATTAATAGTAAAGTATAGGTGATAGAATATTAAAAATAAAAATTTTACTGTCGGATTTGTAAATTTGACAATGTTTTGTAGAAAAAATATATGGTTGGAAGAGGGGATAAGGTAATTTTGCGAATCATAATTTTTGCGAACTATATTTTGTAAATCTATGAAGAAGTGTTTTTCAACATTATTTCTTGCTGGTGTAGCATCGGTAGTTTTGCCTGCATTTGCAAGCGATTTTTCTGAAGGCGGTATCGATTATACCGTTTTGTCGGCAGTAGATGGTACCTGTGAGGTATCAAGTGGTAGCGGTGCCACAGGAGTAGTTGTAATTCCGGAGAGCGTTACAGATGGCAATAGCACTTATAAAGTGGTGTCTATAGCTGATGAAGCCTTCCGTAGTAATCTTAACCTAACTGGTATTATATTGCCTTCATCGGTAGAAACTGGTGGCAGTGCAATTTTTGCTGAGTGCTCCAATCTTTCGTCCGTACAGCTTGGCGAAGACATGGTAAGTATCGGAGCAGGGTCATTTCAGCAATGTGTCTCACTGACCGAGATTGTTATTCCTGATAAAATGACATCGGTGGTAGGCTCACTGTTTACCGGTTGTACGGGCTTACGTAAAGTTACTATCGGTGCCTCTTGTCGTTCCATAGGTTTTGCTGCCTTTGATGAATGTTCTTCTTTGGAATCAGTTATATTACCTTCTGGATTAGAAAATATAGGTTACGCTGCTTTCAGTGGTTGTAGCAGCTTGCCTACCATCTCTATTCCAGCTTCTGTGATTTCTATAGGTCAGGACGCCTTTATGAATTGTACTTCTTTGCAATCGATAAATGTAGAAGCCGGTAATGTAAATTATTATAGTGACAACGGTATTCTTTTCGATAGTGAGGTTACCACACTTATTAAATGTCCGTCGGCTTATAATAACGAAGTGTTTGTGCCTTCTACCGTTACCAGCATCAATAATAGCGCCTTTAAAGACTGCGTGTATATTGCGGAAGTGGAACTTCCTTCCTCACTCGAAAAAATTGGTACTTCAGCTTTTGAAGGTTGTGTGTCTTTAGGAAGGGTAGTTATTCCCGAGGCTTGTCTATCAATAGGTGATTACTGTTTTCAGTCTTCTGGTGTATCGACTGTGTATCTGCCTACAAATTTAAAATTTATCCCTAACGGAATTTTTTGTTATTGTACCGAGTTGTCTTACTTAATGATTCCGCGTGAGGTAGAGGCTATAGGAAGCCAGGCTTTCTTCGGTTGCAAGTCTCTCACTGAAATAGATCTACCTGTGTCAGTAGAAACTATCGGTATTGAAACTTTTAATGATTGTACCTCTCTTACAGCTATAAATGTAGAATCTGGAAACCCGGCGTTCAGTAGTATTGATGGGGTTCTGTTTACCGCTGACCTTGAAGAGTTGATAATATATCCTGCTGGAAAAGAAGGTGCATTCACTGTGCCTGAAGGTGTAGAGAAAATCGGTTATGCAGCCTTATTCAACTGTAAGTATGTCACGGAAGTTTCACTTCCTTCTTCTGTTACATATATAGGGGATTTTGCCTTTATGGAATGTGATAATCTTGAGAAAATCAATCTTCCAGATGCTCTTAATTTTTTAGGTGAAGCTGCTTTCTATGCTTGTGGTAAACTTACATCAATAGAGATACCTGAAAAAATAACTGAAATACCTATGCAGTGTTTTCAGTTTTGCAGTAGTTTGGAGAATGTGACTCTTCCAGAGACGTTAAAGACAATTGGTTATGGAGCATTTCAGGTATGCTCAAGTCTGAAAGAAATAACTATACCCGAGTCTGTAGAAACTATTGAGGATTATGCCTTTGTGTATTGTGAGAGTTTAGAGAATATAGTGATACCTAATAATGTTACTTACTATGGTTTTAACCTGTTTACAAAATGTACTTCGTTAAAGAAGGTGATATTATCCAATGGTAATGGTGGACATGTACCTAATATACGTTACGGTATGTTTGCTAATTGCGATAATTTGGAAGAGGTTATAATTCCTGAGGGCGTTACTACGATTGCTGAGTATGCATTTGCCGAATGTCGAACACTTAAAAACCTTATTTTGCCTGCCTCATTAGTACAGATAGGAGGATATTGTTTCTTTAACTGTGGTGAAATAGAGCATCTTAACTTTGGGGAAGAATGTCAGTACATAGGCTATGGTGCAATGGTTGGCTGTTCTGCACTTGCAGAAATAGAGAGTCTTAATGAAGAGCCTCCTTATCTTGATTCGCCTGTGTTTGATGCTACAGCTTATACTACAGTAAAACTTACTGTCCCCGAGAAAGCTATTGAAAGTTATAAAAATGCTATTGAATGGAAAGATTTTATTGATATTCAAGCCATGTCAGGTACGACTGAAATATCCATTGAAGCAACTGGATATTCAATTAATGGCCATACAATTACTTTTGAAGGTACACCGTATGTAGAAGTTTATTCTATCAATGGTATGAAGGTTTCTTCCGGTATCGTAAGCAGTTTATCATTACCTGCTGGAACATATATACTTGCTTATTCAGGAAAAACGGTTAAACTACTTATCAAGTAATTTCCTAAAAACTATTTGCTAACCTATTAATATGAGAACGTTATTGATTTTAAGTGGTTCTTGAAAGTTGTTAGTCAACTTTTAAAGGTCAACATAAATCAATAACGTTCTCATATTTTCTTTGTGTGCATGAGTGTGGATTAGAAGCGTAAGCCGATGTTGGCTTGGAGGGTTTCGATGGAGGAGAAGAAGGAGTATTGGTGCGACTTGTACCAGTTGCCGTCGATTTTGCCTATGAGGCACGCGAAGAAGTCACCTTTATTGTAGGTGAGTGAGCTCATCGCACGCCCCGATATGGCTGTCATCATACCTGTGCCCTCAAGAGAATCTTCATAGCAGTGTGACAATCCTAAGGCTGGTATGACAGTGACATTGAGCAAAAGGTGACGATTTAACACCCAGTTGTAACCGTAACCGCCTTGCAGAGAATAGGAATTGTAATGGAAACGGTAGTCAGCTGCGGTGACAGTAAGGTAGGGGAGCAGACGGGCATCGAGTTTGCGCAAATCCAGATTGACGTTTAAGTCGCTATATGACAGACCAATTATCCATGAACCTGCACTGCGTTTCTGTAATTTGGAGAAATTATATGCAGCGCCTTGTGAATAGCGTCTGTTGTTACCGAAGTAATACCCATCAATACCGAATTTATATAGGCTTAAACCTGGGAAGGACAGTTTGAAAAGATGACCGTTATTGTATTTGCCAAATTTACGCATGAAGGTACCGCCGGTATTCTCATGGTAATACATGGCAATATTGAAACGTGCGCAATTGAATCCAAACTCGAATTTCTTATGGTCAATCGGTTTGTTGGTAATAAGATGCGTCAAGTCAATAGAATACCCAACGCTTACAGCCATATATTGCAAATAAGCACCTAAAGAACTGTATATGTCGCCCATCATACGTATGGCCATGTTTCTGCCTATATGCATGGCGTATGAGTCAGCCCAGTTCTCGCTTGTAAGGCGTGCCTTCCAGCGACGTCCGGTACCGACTACGTAGGTAGTATCGTATGAGTTAAAAGTTACGTCTCCCCACTTGTACACATCAAGGCAGAAGCGTAAAAAACGAGGCCATTCGACGGCACTGTCGTTAAGGCTGAGACGGTTCTGTTTCAGCAGTTGCCACCAGTTTTTTGAGTCGGTAGGCTTAGGGTTAGAAGTGTATTCTTCGATATAATGTCCTGGTAAAAGGTCCTTATGTGTGGCGGTACCAGGATCATGTTCGAAGATAGTTTCGTGATGTATTGTGTCAGCACAGGTATTGAGATAAGTCGCGGTTGGCGAGGCATATCCAATAACTGCACTGAGCAAGGTACACAGGCACATTAATAAGAGTCTGGGTATCATTTTAGTCTTTATTCATCACCGTGTTTTATTCATCACCATGTTTCTGTAGTAGCTGTTCCGCTTTGGCTACCTGAGTTGTAGGTACATAGATTGCTGCTCCGCCGACTGATGTGCCGGGGAAGATGCCTGATAGTCCGTTAGTTTCGATTTGGGCTTCGATGCCGTGAGCGCGAAGCATACCGGCATCAATACTGGCCTCAATTTCGGTAGGATATTGATTTATTAAAGTCAGTTCCATAAATGTAAAAGTTATTTGTTTATACCTCGGGCGTTGAGAGCCTGATGATAACGACGTGCGTTGGCCTGATGCTCCGTATATGTTGAAGCGAAGTCATGATAGCCAGAGAAGTCTGCACGGGCACACATATATAGTGCATCTGTAGGCGGTGCGTCAAGCACGAGGTCGATGGTTTTAGCTGCGCCGGTACGTATAGGGCCTGGAGGCAGCCCTTTGTTGAGGTAGGTATTGTAAGGTGAGGGTGTCTTGAGATGTACACCCTGTATACGCCGTATGGTAAAGTCTCCTGTGGCATAACGCACCGTCGGGTCTGCCTGTAATTTCATACCTTTGTTCAGACGGTTGATATAAAGACGCCCGATTGTTCCTTTTTCATCAGCTTTGTTGCTCTCTTCATCTACAATAGAGCAGACAGTCATCATTTCAGCTGGTGTGAGACCCAATTTTTTAGCTTTAGTACGTCGTGTTTCATTCCAAAAACGTCGGTAATTAGCGCCTATTTTATCGAGAAGTTCACGAGGTGATACTGTCCAGTAGACTTCGTAAGTGTCATTCAGAAACAAGGCCATAGCTTGTTGTGGTGTAAGGTCGTACTGTGCCAGTAACTCAGGGTCAGTAGCTGCTTTTATAAGCGAATCGGCTGAGAAGTCAAGTCTGCCGGACAGATAATTAGCTAACTGTGGCAGCGTACGTTGACCGTTGATGGTGATGTCAAGAGGCTGTTGGGCACCGTGTGTCAGACGACGTGCTGCACGGGCCGGTGTAGTGCCTATAGGAATATTATAGGCACCATGACGTGTAGCTGGTGACACACCGCTCAGTTTTATGAGACTGATGGTTTTGCCTGCATAAGACTTACCGAAATACTTGCTTAAAGTATCGCTTACATTTTGTATGTCAGCGTTGGCAGGTATGCGTATTATAGCACTACTTCGTGTGCCGTTCAGTACCATAGGAGCTATCCATATAGCTGCGATGGCAATGACTACCGCCACACATATAAATGCTACTACGAATGGACGTTTGCGCTTGGGAGGAGGAATTATGGGAGAGCTTGGTGGGATAGGAGGGGGAGTTGAAGAAGGCTGCTCCTCTGAAGCGACCTCAGGATATGTATTCTCTTCGGGAGAGTGAGCCGGAGGTAAATTTTGTTCTGATGAGTGAGGCAGAGGATTATTATTCTGGTCGTTGGTCACGGCTATGTATTTGAGGTATAATTATAAGGAGAAAGCGTTGACCGCTTTGGCTACTTCAGCTGCCTCGGCATCATTGAGATCGGCTATCGGAAGGCTGAGTAATTGGGCGGCTATACGGTCGGTGAGAGGATAAAGTCGAGTGTCGGCTTTGCTATAGCATGGCTGACGATGAGGTGGAACAGCATAATGTATGTCAGTAGCTATGCCACAGTGGTCAAGCCACTCTCTGAGTTCATCGCGTTTCGGTGAACGTATGGGATATTGATGCCATACCTGTAAGCACCCTGGCATCATCGCCGGGGTCTGCACCAAAGGATTAGTGATGGTGGCACTGTATATGCGTGCTACTGTACGCCGACGTGAGGTTACTTCGTCAAGATGACGCAATTTTACACGCAACATAGCAGCCTGGATTTCGTCGAGCCGACAATTATATCCTGTATAAATGTTGTGGTAACGTTTATCAGAACCATAGTTGGCTAGAGCCTTTATAGTAGCAGCCAATTCCGCGTCATCTGTCGTGACTGCTCCGGCGTCACCAAGAGCCCCGAGATTCTTTGTGGGGTAAAAGCTATGGGCAGCTGCGTGGCCTAAGCCACCTGTTACGTAACTACCGTTGAGTCCGGGTGTGTCAGTACGTGCTCCTATGGCCTGTGCATTATCTTCGATTATCATTATGCCCTGGTCGGCCATGAAACGGGCTGCCTCGCTATCCCAGCAGGGGTTACCATATAGGTGTACCGCCATGACAGCTCGTGTACGTTTGGTGAGCAAGTCTGGCAAAATGGTCATATCGAGGTTGAAAGTGGCTGGGTCTGGTTCGATTCCTACAGGTACAAGGCCAAACTCGGTGAGGGGAAGTAACGAAGCAATATAGGTGTTAGCTGGATATATCACCTCGTCACCGGGACGCAAACGACCCAATTCCAAAGCCGCACGCACTATAAGACGTAGGGCATCAAGACCGTTGCTGACACCTACTGTATGGCTTACTCCACACAATGTTCCTAATTCACTTTCAAAAGCTTCTGTCTCAGGCCCGTGCAGATACCGTCCTGAGTCGATGACTCTGGCGGCCGCCTGATGCAACTCATCGGCGTATGGAGCATTGGTACGCGCTAATGACACGAAAGGACGTCGTGACTTACTGTTCGAGTTGGCGCACATAGGCATGATATTCGTCAAAGTCGCGTATATAATCGCTTTCCTCGTAATGATGCGAACACAGAGCCAGGCATACGGTGCCGGTGGTGAAATTGTGCATCGAATCCCATACACCCGGTGGAATCAGTACTCCCTTGTTGGCACGATTCAGTGTGACCACTATCTCATCGCGGCCATCGGTAAGATGAAGGTCAAGTGAACCCGAAACGGCTATAAGCACTGTCGAGTTCTCTTTATGGGCATGTCCGCCGCGCGTCTCGCCGCCGGGCACGTCGTAGATGTAGAAGACACGTTTTATGGCGAAGGGCACATGACATCCTTCTTCGATAAAGGACAGGTTGCCACGCGGGTCGCACACTTTCGAGAATTCGTAGACCTTGACTCGGTCAAGCAGTCGTGACATCGTGTGGGTAGGTTGCTTGGTGATTGTTTGATAAACCGCAGGCCGTGGGCATGAATGCCACGGACCTGCGGTGATGAGAAGTTATACACGACAACCCTGTGCCGTGTTTGACTTGTCAGCGGTTCTTGAGCTTTTCGAGCTGAGGCTCCAAAGCGTCGAGGCACAAGTCAATAGCCTCTTCGAATGTGTTGGCTGTTTTCGAAGCGAAGAGTTCGGGCGCCTGGGGCACGGTGATTTTGACACCGGCCTCTTTGTTCATGGCAGTTTCGGGTTTCACTACACGCAGAGTCACCTCTACCTCAGACATGGCTTCGTTGCGGCGTGCCATTTTATCTACTTTCTTATTGATGAAGGCTGTGAGCTTATCGGTGATGTCGAAATGAATTGCTTTGATTTTGACTTCCATAGCAGTGATTTTATTGGGTTGGTTATTTTTGTTGACAGACCGTTACCGGACAGGCGGTCAGCCCGACAACCGGAGATAACGAAAGACCGGGGAGTTAGACCGCTTACAAAGATAACACAAAATTATGATATATCGGACAACATATCGGAGATTTAACTGCTATTTTTTAGTTTTCTCCTTTATCTTCCTTTTCTTCATCTTCAAAACCGAAATCGAGCCTGCTGTTGTCACGCAGGGGTTCGCGGGCTCGTGGGTGGGCTTCAAGATAATTATCGCGTAGCTGGGCAAAAGATAGATGGGTATATATCTGTGTGGTTGCTAAAGATGTATGACCCAGCATTTCGCGTACGGTATTGAGGTCGGCTCCGTCGTTGAGCATGGCTGTTGCAAATGAATGTCTTAGCACATGAGGAGTGCGCTTGGGACACGAAGTGTCGCCCAACAGACGTTTGACTGCACCTGCTATGGCCGCGTAGGTAACAGCCCCACGCGGTCCAGCTATGAGTGGACGGGGTACAGGTAAATCAGGCCATGTCTTATCGCGTAAGTTCTGCCATGCACTAATACGTTCAAGCAATGGTAACGGCAACGGCATCATGCGTTGTTTACGTCGTTTGCCAGTGATTCGCAACTGACGGCTGCTGCGGTCCACATCATCATCTGTTAGCGCAAGTATCTCAGCTCGTCGCATACCGGTACTGTAGAGTAAGTCGACTATAATGTAATCGCGCATCTGATATATATCATTCTCTTCGGGTGGGTTGGCAAGAGCTTTTTCAAGTTCTTCCTCACGCATGAAATTGGGGAGTGGTTTTCCTATTTTTGCTAATTTGAGATCGGCAGCTGGGTTGGTCGGTATTATGTCGCGCTTGCGCAAAAACAGGAAGAATGCACGCAAACTCTGAGTTTTGCGTCTGATGGTGCGTGGTGTGTCTCCACTTGCCGCCAGTTGTGTGAGCCATGCGCGCACGTCGGCAACTGTTACAGACGCAGGATCAAAATCGGCAGGGTGGCCATTTGTAATCCACATGGCGAACTGGCGTGTATCGTGACCGTATGCCTCAACAGTAAGAGCCGAGCGGTTAAGTTCAAGGGCAAGATATTGTAGAAAGGCGGCAATCATATTAATCGGAAAGTTTTTTAGAGGAAGGAAAAGTATGAAGCCACGGCAGGCATGGAACACACAGAGTGTGCCATGTCTGCCGTGGCATGGGTACGGGGAGATGACAGTATGTCAAGAAAAAGCCGACGTCATCAGCCAGCGGCCGCCGTAGCGGCATGGAGAAATAAGGCCGGTAATGAGTTGATTACTGCTCGGCCTGGCGAAGCTGCTGAACGTAGATGGCCTTGATCATTTTCTTGCGGTTAGTCACTGAAGGCTTCTCAAAAGCCTGGCGGCTACGCAGTTCTTTTACAATGCCCGTTCTCTCAAATTTGCGTTTGAATTTCTTCAGCGCTTTCTCGATGTTTTCGCCTTCTTTTACTTGTACGATAATCATGTTGTTGTTTTAGCTTATTATTTATTTGTTATTTTTCTGTGTTGGTTTCATAGGCATTGGAAGCTATGTTCGCGGTTGCCTATGAAATTTGCGGTTGCAAAATTACACATTATTAAGTTGACAACAAAATTTTAGCGCAATTTTTTGACATACAACATTTCCAAGTTTTATATGCCTTACTTGGTTTATTTCTCTTCAGTGTGGTCTGCCGACGCTTCCGGTTGTGGGTCTGTATACCAGCGTGAATACATAAGATAGTTGTGTGCTATCTTGATATTCATCTCTTTAGCCTTTTCGGGCTCGACCATTTTGACAAATTTTGCTGGTGCGCCGGCCCACATTTCATGGGCACCGATTTTAGTACGGCTAAGCACTACTGAACCTGCTGCCACGAGGGCACCTTCACCTACTTCGGCATCGTCCATGACTATGGCGCCCATGCCTATGAGAGCGTAATCTTTTATTTTTGCTCCGTGTATAACCACGTTGTGACCTATTGACACGTCGTTGCCGATTTCAATAGTCGATTTCTGATAGAGGGTGTGAAGTACGCTGCCGTCCTGAATGTTGACGCGGTTGCCGATGCGAATAGAGTTTACGTCGCCGCGTAGCACTGTGCTAAACCAGACGCTGCATTCGTCCCCCATAATCACATCGCCT
>CAYNUE010000031.1:25711-34502 GCA_964400325.1 uncultured Sangeribacter sp.
CTATTACTGCATTATCGGCAAGGAAGCAGTCCCGGCCTATCTGTGGCGTGAAGCCTCGTACATCTCTTATTATTGCCATTTTTAGGTTGCTTTATTTACTGATGGGTTTTGTCTTGTTTTTGAGCCATGCAGCTTCGTCGGCATTGAGCAGCGGTGTCAGCGCTTGGCATACTTGTGCATGGTAGTCGTTGAGCCACTTTATCTCGTCGTCGGTCATTATCGCTGTCTCTACAAGGGTAGTGTCGATAGGGAACATGGTGACTGTGTTAAAACAGTAGAAAGCACCGAAGTCAGTAGTCATATCCGGTACAGTGACTATAAGGTTTTCGATGCGTATGCCATATTGACCTTCAAGATAGAGTCCTGGTTCGTTGCTGGTGACCATGCCCGGTTCGAGCGGTGTGGGTACATCGTTGAGACGTATGCTCTGCGGGCCTTCATGACAATTGATGAAGAATCCTACACCATGCCCTGTGCCATGATAGTATGCTTTGCCTTCTTTCCACAAATACTGACGTGCCAGTACATCGAGCTGTCCGCCACGTGTGCCCTGTGGGAAGACAGCACGTGCAAGTGCTATGTGGCCTTTGAGTACAAGTGTGAAATTGTGACACTGCTCTGCAGTAGGTTTGCCTAAAGCTATGGTGCGTGTGATGTCAGTAGTGCCGTATTTATATTGACCGCCACTATCTACGAGCAAAAGACCATCGCCTACGATAGCTACGTCTGTCTCATCAGTTGGCTCATAATGGACTATTGCACCGTGGGCGTTCCAGCCTATTATGGAAGCAAAGCTCTCATCTACACAGTCAGGGTCTGCCATACGCATATCACGCAGACGGCGAGCGAGTACCATTTCGGTAAGAGTACCTTTAGGATAGTCAGCTTCAACCGACATGAAGAAACGTGTAAGTGCCACTCCGTCTTTAAGCATAGCCAGGTTGAGAGCAGTCAGCATGGCTTCGTTCTTGATGCTTTTGAGTTTGGCCACTCCTGAACCTCCAAATACTGTAGTGCAGCCTACATGGTCGTAGACACCGCGTGAGGTTTTTTCCGGATCAAGAAGAAGGCGTGTTTCTTTAGGCAGCTTAGAGACGAAATCAAGTACTGCGTCATAAGGTTGTACTTCAATATTGTATTTCTTGAGGTGAGCATTGACTTCGTCAGTAAGTTTGTCAGTGTCGATGAAGAGTACGCGTTTTGTACCATCGAGATATAAGAATGCTACAAATATCGGCGAGAAAGCGATGTCATTTGCCGTGCGCAGATTGGTAGCCCATGCTATATCATCGAGAGAAGAAAGCAGAATAGCGTTAGCTAATTCACCTTTGACCTGTTCTAACAGACGTTCAATCTTTGAATCGACTGTTTCGCCTACGATAGCCTCATCGTGTACGAACAGTTTGTTCTTGGGACGTTCAGGACGGTCGGGATATATTTCGTCGAAGGGGGCGAAAGTTGTATCTAATTTAATGTTGTTATCATTAAGTTCCTGCTGCAGACGTTGCGCCATAGACACTGAGAAGGTCATTCCGTCAATGCCAACAGTCTTTCCGGCAGCTGTGTTTTCAGTAACCCAGTCGACAAGGTTTACAGCCTCAGGACCGTCTTCTTTCATCATCTCGAAGCCAGTGCCTTCGAGCTGTATCGTGGCCTGAATGAAGTAACGTGAGTCGGTCCAGCAGAGTGCCTTATCCGGAGTTACGACAGCAGTACCGTTGGTGCCGTTGACTGATGAGAAACCTGTCAGCCACTCACGGCAGCGCCAGTGGAGAGGGGGAAGTTCGCTCTGGTGAGGGTCTGTACCAGAGATTATCACTGTGTCAACGCCATGTTCGGCCATGACCTTGCGCAGAGCGGCAAGATATTCTTGATTTTTCTTTACCATGGTATTTTATTTATGCGCAGCCGTAAGGCCAGACAAGAGTCTTTCGGCTGTATGGTTGTGTTGTGGCGGTAAAGTTAATAAAAAAACTCCGACTGTACACTTTACTCTCAGCTAAAGCTCACTTATGAAGTGGAGAAACACAGTGTCTGGGAATACATAATGATAAGCGGTGTAAAGAGCAACTGTTGTAACGGTAGAAATAAAGGAATAAAATGCACTGAGGAGTAAAAAAATGTAACTAAGAGGTCTAAATTGGAACTAAGAGGGACAAATCCGCTATATCTATCGAGTGGTTTTTGGTCATGTTGGCGTATTATTGTGCCTATTGGAACGAAAAGACGGTTTTTTGATAATTTTTTTAAAGGAAAATTTGGTCGGTATTTCTAAAAGCACTATATTTGCAGTGTTTTTCGGAGGCAGGGATTAACAAAGGTTAGAATTAGCCTGTTTCATTGCCCAACTCCGGAAGCTTGATGTTCATAGCGCGGGTCGCTGATAGAAGCTGACCCACGGTTAAAGTACGTAACAACTCAGTTTAGAAAGTATAGGCAAGTCAAAAAGCTTTTAAGTAATAGTGATATATAATTTGTAAGTTAGTGGTTGAGTAGGAGGTTCGTTAGCTTGTGAAAGCAGGCGGATATCTAAAAAATCACAGAACGACGGTCGGCTTGTGAAAGTCGCTGTCGTTTTTGTTTTTTATGTTATCTTGAAGTATGGATTATGTCAATTGTGAAAAATTTAAGATAGTAGCTCTTAAATTTTGGATAAAAAGATAAAAAGTAGTAGATTTGCACACAATTGGCAAAAGTGAGTAATTTTTTTAGTTTCTCTTGGCCGATTTACTGTATTCACTCCTCAATTAACGTTAGCCTTTGCCGTGCCAGACCTTGTCTGGAGACTGTATAGCTTCGGTACATCAATTCTACGCCACAAATCATGTACACCCAACGCCACATTATACTCTTCGATACAGAAGAGAGTCATCGCAATCTTTTGCCGCTGTCGTTCACACGTCCGGTAGCCGAATTCAGAATAGGCATCACCACATTACGCGAGAAATGGGAAAGCCTACTTCCGGGACGTTATTCCTATCGTCCTGTCGATTACTTGTATGATAAGTTCGGCGGTGGGGTTGAAGTTGATGAGCAATGCCAAGACTGTCTGTACGTGTCAGGTAGTGTACTGCCTGATCGAAACGTAGTGGAACTTATAGAAAGTTTGGAACCTGATTGTGTTTTGACCGATGCTGATGGTATAATCAGAGTGTGTCGTGGGACTGCTCAGAAATGTCGTGAGGCTATTGACAAGGGAGCTGCCGAAGTCGGCTTTAAGGTCATAAGTTCAACCGCTTTGCGTATTATACGTTATGTGTTCGACATCTTTCTTCGTAATGCTGAGATGATAGCCGAGGATTTTGAACGCCTGACCGCCGGACGTGAAAGTGCCCCGCTGAGTGATACCGTAAGGGTGATAGGACGCGGTTCAAGAACAGACTCCAAAATATTTATAGAGGAAGGAGCATCGTTAGAGTGTGTTACCATAAACCTCAAGGACGGTCCGGTATATATAGGGCGTGGTGTGCAGGTTATGGAGGGCGCCTCACTGCGTGGTCCGTTGGCGGTGTGCGAGAACTCTAAAATTAAGATGGGAGCCCGTATATATGGTGGTACTACTTTCGGTCCTTATTGTAAAGTGGGAGGAGAGATAGACAACACAGTAATATTTGGTTATAGTAATAAAGCTCACGACGGCTATCTTGGTAATGCCGTGATAGGAGAGTGGTGCAATATTGGAGCCGGTACTAACGCTTCTAATCTCAAGAATGATTACAGTAAGATAAGAATCTGGAATTATGCCACCCATTCTTTCATGCGGACTGACCTGCAGTTCTGTGGCCTTATTATGGGTGATCATTCCAAAGCAGGTATCAACTGCATGTTCAATACGGCGACAGTTGTGGGAGTGGGATGTAACATACATGGGTCAGGTTTTCCGAGAGTATTCATACCGAGTTTCTCCGAAGGTTCGGCGACGGCGGGGTTCAGCGACGTACCGATGAAAAAATTCTGCGATATCGCTGAGCGTGTGATGCAGCGTCGTGACAAATATCTTAATGAACATGACCGGCGCATCTTTGAGTGTGTCCGTGAGGTGGCGAATCGGTATAAATAGGGGTGTGGTTGGTAAAAATAGTTAATACGGTATAAAAAATGTTCGGGGGTATTGTGTAAAACCCTAAGATTTAGTAACTTTGCAGTGCTTTAAGAAGAGACTCCCTCAAGCTGAGTGGCTAAGTGACTGTGTAGCAGTGGCTTAGTGCGCTTTGCGGTGTTTACGGAGGTTTCTCTATAAAGTATGCCGCATGGCCTATGAGTCGTGTGGAAATAACCCAGGCAAGAGAATTGAACCAAATAAAGTAACAAAAAAACTAAGAATGCCTACAATTCAGCAGTTAGTAAGAAAAGGACGCGTGGCTCTTAAGGACAAGAGCAAGTCGCCGGCTTTGGACTCATGTCCTCAGCGCCGTGGCGTGTGTGTGCGTGTCTACACGACAACCCCCAAGAAGCCTAACTCGGCAATGCGTAAGGTTGCCCGTGTACGCCTCACCAACGGCAAGGAGGTCAACTCCTATATACCCGGCGAGGGCCACAACCTTCAGGAGCACTCAATTGTGATGGTACGCGGTGGTCGTGTTAAGGACCTTCCCGGTGTACGTTATCACATTGTGCGCGGCACACTTGACACCGCCGGTGTACAGGGTCGCACACAGCGTCGCTCCAAATACGGTGCCAAGCGTCCTAAGGCAGCCAAGAAGAAATAAGGGTCTGCCGCAAGAGAGTAAAATCAAAACAAAGGCCGCGCGGGCCGCGGCCGTCAAGTAACACAATCCAAAGTACACTTGTTTTTGATTTCACTGGCTGACCCAAGGTTGAGTAAACGCGAGGCGAGAGCGCCGGGCGTTGAAGAGCAGAGCACGGCACGCTGGCCCTGAGCGCAGGGCGCCACCGGGGAGCGGAGCCGTCCAAGTGCAGCCGAGACAAAAACATTAAACAAACACCAATGAGAAAAGCTAAGCCAAAGAAGCACGTCATACTGCCCGATCCCGTCTTCCATGACGTAAAGGTGACCAAATTCGTTAACCACCTGATGTATGACGGCAAGAAAAATACAGCTTACACCATCTTCTATACGGCTCTTGAGACTGTGAAGTCCAAGCTGCCTAACGAGGAGAAGAGCGCACTCGAGATCTGGAAGAAGGCTCTTGAGAATGTGACTCCTCAGGTAGAGGTGAAGTCGCGTCGCGTAGGCGGTGCTACCTTCCAGGTGCCGACCGAAATCCGCGCCGACCGTAAGGAATCAATATCAATGAAAAATCTCATCATCTACGCCCGTAAGCGCGGCGGTAAAACAATGGCCGACAAGTTGGCCGCTGAAATTGTTGATGCCTTCAATGATCAGGGTGGTGCCTTCAAACGTAAAGAGGATATGCACCGCATGGCCGAGGCCAACCGTGCTTTCGCACACTTCAGATTCTAATTTTGAGATTTAAACACAACAATGGCAAAACACGACGATCTTAAGCTCACCAGAAATATTGGCATCATGGCTCACATTGATGCCGGCAAAACCACTACTTCGGAGCGTATTCTTTTCTACACCGGTCTGACACACAAAATCGGCGAGGTGCATGACGGAGCCGCTACTATGGACTGGATGGAGCAGGAGCAGGAGCGTGGCATTACTATCACTTCAGCTGCCACCACCACTTTCTGGAAATACGACGACGAAAAATATAAAATCAACCTCATCGACACCCCGGGACACGTTGACTTCACTGTCGAGGTAGAGCGTTCGCTCCGTATCCTCGACGGCGCTGTCGCTACTTTCTGTGCCGTAGGTGGTGTTGAGCCCCAGTCGGAGACTGTATGGCGTCAGGCTGACAAGTATAATGTGCCCCGTATCGGTTATGTCAACAAGATGGACCGTTCAGGCGCCAACTTCTTCGAGGTTGTACGTCAGGTGCGTGAGGTACTTGGTGCCAACCCACTGCCTATTCAGATACCTATCGGTGCTGAGGAGACTTTCAAGGGTGTGGTTGACCTTATCACTATGAAAGCCCTCTTCTGGCATGACGAGAGCATGGGTGCTGAGTACAGCGTGGCAGAGATTCCGGCCAATCTGCGTGAAGAAGCCGAGGAGTATCGCGACAAGATGCTTGAGACTCTGGCTGAGTATGACGACGTGCTGATGGAGAAATATTTCGACGACCCTGATACAATCACTGAAGATGAAATCCGCAAGGCTATCCGCAAGGCTACTCTTGCTATGGAGGTTAATCCTATGATTTGTGGTTCGTCGTTCAAGAATAAAGGTGTACAGACACTGCTTGACGCTGTTTGTGCTTATCTTCCTTCACCTCTTGACGCTGGTGCCGTAGAAGGTCACGCTATGGGTGATCCCGACACTATCGAGACTCGTGAACCCAGTCCTGAGGCTCCTATGTCAGCTCTTGCATTCAAGATTGCTACTGACCCATACGTAGGCCGTCTGTGTTTCTTCCGCGTCTATTCAGGCGAGATACCTGCTGGTAGCTACGTGCTTAATAGCCGTTCAGGTAAGAAGGAGCGTATCTCACGTCTGTTCCAGATGCACTCCAACAAGCAGAATCCTAAAGAGCTTATCGGCTGTGGTGATATAGGCGCTGGCGTTGGTTTCAAGGATATCCGTACTGGTGATACACTTTGTGCCGAAGATGCTCCTATCGTACTTGAAGCTATGGAGTTCCCCGATCCCGTTATCGGTATCGCTGTAGAGCCTAAGACTCAGAAAGACCTCGACAAACTTGGCGTTGGTCTTCAGAAGCTTGCTGAAGAGGACCCAACCTTCCGTGTTGAGACTAACGAAGAAACTGGTCAGACCGTTATCAGCGGTATGGGCGAGCTTCACCTCGACATCATTATCGACCGTCTGCGTCGCGAGTTTAAGGTTGAGTGTAACCAGGGTCGTCCTCAGGTTACTTACAAAGAGGCTATCACTAAGCCTGTAGAGCTTCGTGAAGTATTCAAGAAGCAGACCGGTGGTCGTGGTAAGTTCGCTGACATCATCGTACGTGTAGAGCCTGTAGACGAGGGCTTCGAAGGCAACCTTCAGTTTGTCGATGAAGTTAAGGGCGGTAACGTGCCTAAAGAGTATATACCCGCTGTTCAGAAGGGCTTCCAGACAGCTATGAAGAACGGTGTTCTCGCCGGTTATCCTGTAGAGCAGCTTAAGGTGACTCTGCTTGACGGTAGCTTCCACCCGGTTGACTCGGATCAGCTGTCGTTTGAGCTCTGTGCTATCCAGGCCTTCAAGAAGGCATCGGAAAAGGCCGGTCCCGTTCTGCTTGAGCCTATCATGAAGATAGAAGTGGTGACTCCGGAAGAGAGCATGGGTGATGTAATCGGCGACCTTAACAAGCGTCGTGGTCAGGTAGAGGGTATGGAAACAAGCCGCAGTGGTGCCCGTATAGTTAAGGCTAAGGCTCCGCTGGCAGAGATGTTCGGTTATGTAACTGCTCTGCGTACCATTACTTCAGGCCGTGCCACTTCGACCATGAGCTTCAGCCACTATGCAGAAGTGAGCAGCTCTATCGCCCGCAATGTACTCACCGAGTGCCAGGGCCGCGTTGATCTACTGAAATAAAATACGAAACAACAATATGGACCACAAAATCAGAATCAAACTCAAATCTTACGATCACAATCTGGTCGATAAATCGGCTGAGAAGATCGTCAAGACAGTGAAGGCCACCGGCGCGGTGGTGAGCGGCCCGATACCCCTGCCCACTCATAAGCGTATCTTCACCGTCAACCGTTCGACATTCGTCAACAAGAAGTCGCGCGAGCAGTTCCAGCTGTCTTCGTTCCAGCGCCTGATAGACATCTACAGCAGCAGCTCGAAGACTGTTGACGCTCTGATGAAGCTTGAGCTTCCCAGCGGTGTAGACGTGTCAATCAAGGTCTGACCTTAATTCCTCTCAACCCAATCCAACACAAACTCAAAGAGCCGGCGCCGTATGCGCCATGTGTGCGACGCCGGCCAAAAGATAAATACAGAAGTAAGAAATGCCAGGATTATTAGGAAAGAAAATCGGAATGACATCCGTTTTCAGTGCCGACGGAAAGAATGTTCCGTGCACTGTTATCGAAGTAGGTCCTTGTGTGGTTACTCAAATCAAGACTATGGACAAAGACGGCTATAACGCCGTTCAGGTAGGCTTCGAAGAGCAGAAAGAGAAGCACACCAACAAGCCCATGGCCGGCCACTTCCAGAAAGCCGGAGTAACTCCTCAGCGCCACTTGGCCGAGTTCAAGTCGTTTGAGACTATGCCTGCCTTAGGCGAGACGCTCACTGTAGAGCTCTTCCAGGAAGGTGGCTTTGTCGACGTAGTCGGCACCAGCAAGGGTAAAGGCTTCCAGGGCGTCGTTAAGCGTCATGGCTTCGGTGGTGTAGGCCAGAGCACCCATGGTCAGCACAACCGTCTGCGTGCGCCCGGTTCTATCGGCGCTTGCTCGTATCCTGCCAAGGTATTCAAAGGCCTCCGCATGGCTGGCCAGATGGGCAACGAGCGCGTTACAGTACAGAACCTTCAGGTTATTAAAGTACTGCCCGAACACAATTTGTTAGTTATCAAGGGTTCAATTCCCGGACCCAAAGGTTCAATCGTTTCAGTTGAGAAATAATGGAAGTAGCAGTTTACAACATCAAGGGAGAAGACACCGGCCGTAAGGTCGAACTCAACGATGCGGTGTTCTGCCGCGACCTGAGCGAGGGCAATGCTGACCACACCCTCTATCTCGACATCAAGCAGTATCTTGGCAATCAGCGTCAGGGCACACACAAGAGCAAAGAGCGCAGCGAGGT
>CAYNUE010000032.1:0-27092 GCA_964400325.1 uncultured Sangeribacter sp.
AGAAACGCTCGTATTCAGCCTCATCTTCAGTCAAAAACTGAATGGTATAGAGGGTACATCTCCTATTACGGTTTAGTTGTATAAGTTCTGCTTCGCTCATAAGCTAAAGGTTTTCTATATTATTACAACTGCAAAGTTATAAAAATGTTTTACTTTTAAGTAAACAAAAGAATATTATTTTGAATTATTCCACTCTGATTTTGTGATATCAATGTCTGAGTAAGAATCAGTAACTTTGAGTTGTAAACCGAAAAGGAAACTGCCATTTACGGAAATAATAGTACACCAACTGTCACTTATCTTTGGTGTGGATGGGGGTGACAATGGCAAAATGGTGTAGATGTGGCGGATGTTGATGGTTTTTGTGGAGTATGAGGTATTGTGGGGATGAAATGGGTGGGGGAGGGGTTGCGTATGTCGGGGGAAAGTTGTAACTTTGCGGTCGATTTTGTGCAATCGCTGCCGCGACATGGAAGCGCGGTATGTTGCACGATAACATACAAACACTGACAACAGCAATGGATTTAATCAAGATCGTGGAGGAGGCATTTGCCACTCCTGAGAAAAAGTTTGATGATTTCGGCCCCGGTGATACTATCACAGTAGCTTATCGTATCAAAGAGGGTAACAAAGAGCGTATTCAGCAGTATCGTGGCGTTGTGATCAAGATTTCTGGTCACGGTGACAAGAAGCGTTTCACTGTACGCAAGATTTCTGACGGCATCGGCGTGGAGCGTATCTTCCCCATCGAGTCGCCTTTCATCGAGTCGATTACTGTAAATAAGTATGGCAAGGTGCGTCGTGCTAAACTTTACTATCTGCGCAACCTCACCGGTAAGAAAGCTCGTATCAAAGAGCGCCGCGTGAAGAAAGCCAACAAGGAGGCTTAAATCCTGTCGGTGGCCGGAAGGCCGCGTGGCAAATAAAATGATAAATGAGGTGTGCTGCCCGGCTTGGGCAGGCACCTTTTTTCTTTTTGGAGCAGAGCTCCCGGCGTTTTTTTGGGGAGCAGAGCTCCCGGCGGGAACGAGCTTCGCGCGAGTAAGGTTTTTCTGGTAAGCTTGGTGGGGAGGCTTTTTCTGGTAGGCTTGGCGGGGATGGGGGAGTCTGGGTGGGTATAGGTGCGCATTATAGGGTATTCTGTCTGTGAAGGGTGAAAAATGAGGGGGAGAAGGTGCGGAAAACGGTGATTGTTTGTAATTTTGCGGTAGCTTAGATTTGCAGTGCAAAACGAAGGTGAAACAGAAGCGATAAATTTGCAGTGATGGAAAAATCAACCGAGAAAAATTCAGCCGCTGAGGTTGGTCGGGCGCGGTATGCGTTGGCGATAGACTTGGGCGGTACAAATACCGAAGTGGCTGTGGTGAGCCATGAGGGAGAGATTGTAGGGCGCAGAAGACTGCTGACACGAGCCTATGCAGATGTGCGGAGTTTCGTTGAGGCTGTGGCGGAGAATGCGCGTGAGCTTATGGAAGCTACCGGTACGATAGAAGCGGTAGAGGGAGCCGGTGTCGGCGCACCGTGTCTCAATGCAGCGACAGGGTGTATCGAAGCCGCTACCGATTTGCCATGGCCTTCGCCTGTGCCGTTGCGTGAGTTGTTGACTGAGGCTCTCGGAATAAGAGTCGAGGCGGTCAATGATGCCAACGCCGCAGCTGCTGGTGAGGCACGATATGGAGCGGCAAAAGGTATGAAAAACTTTGTGATGCTGACACTCGGTACGGGTGTAGGCGGAGGCGTGATGTGCGATGGTCATCTACTGTCAGGCCGTAGCGGATTCGCCGCTGAATTAGGTCATGTGGTAGTCAATAACGGCGAAGGGCGTCCCTGTGGTTGTGGTCGAAACGACTGTCTCCAGACTTACTGTTCAGCCTCGGGAGTGGTGACTACAGCTAAGAATTTGCTTAAAGACTATCTCGGTCGTCCTTCGATGCTGCGCGATATGGATGTCGATGCACTGACAGCCGCCGATGTGTCGGAAGCCGCCGACTGTGGTGACGAACTTGCGCTTGAAGTCTGGCAGCGCACCGGTCAGAGGTTAGGAGAGGCATGTGCGTCGTTTGCCGCTTTTTCTGACCCTGAGGCATTCGTGTTTTTCGGTGGAGTGGCAAGTGCCTTTCCATATTTCGCACAAGCATTGCGCGAGAGTTTTGACCGTAATGCCCTGCATCTCTACAGCGGAAAGGTAGCTATGCTGCCCTCAGCACTTAATAGCGCCGATGCCGCTCTGCTCGGAGCAGCCGCTTTAATTTTATAATCAAGAACTCAAGATGAAACTTCACACTCTTATTACTTCAGCTCTCCTTGCTTCAGCACTCGTAGCACAGGCAGACAATTCAGCTTCGCAACCCTCGTCATACGTGCGACATGCTGCTACGGAACAGAGCCAAAAAGAATTTGCCGCCGACCGATTCGGTATATTTCTACACTGGGGTATATACAGCATGTTTGGTCAAGGAGAATGGTATCTTAACTACGGCCCGCAGCAGGAAGAATACGCCAAGGCAGCCGCAGGTTTTTATCCAGCCAACTTCGATGCCGGTCAGTGGGCGGACGCTATCAAGGATTCAGGCGCACGATACATCTGCTTCACCTCGCGTCACCATGACGGTTTCTCTATGTTCGGCACAGAGCAGAGTGACTATAACATAGTCGATGCCACACCGTTCGGACGCGATATACTGCGCGAGCTTGCCGACAGTGTCGCTGACCGTGGATTAGCTTTGCATCTCTATTACTCCCACATAGACTGGGGCCGACCCGACTATCCGCATGGACGCACAGGCCGTGAGACTGGAGTAGACCTGACTCAGCCTGATTGGGAAGGGTACTACGGATTTATGAACCGCCAACTCACCGAGCTACTTACAAATTACGGTCCGATACGCTGTATATGGTTTGACGGCTGGTGGGACCATGATGAAGATACCACCCCTTTTGACTGGCAACTTGACGAACAATATGCTCTGATACACCGTCTGCAACCATCATGTATGGTAGCTAACAACCATCATCAGGCGACCTTCCCTGGAGAAGACATACAGATATTCGAACGTGACCTGCCGGGAGAGAATACTGCTGGATATTCCGGACAGGCCATAAGCCGTCTGCCACTCGAAACCTGCAACACCATGAACGGCATGTGGGGATACAAGGTAGTCGATACTAACTACAAGAGTGTGCCGGAACTGGTGCGCTATATAGTACGCGCCGCTGGACTTGGCGCCAATCTGCTGCTGAACATCGGGCCGCAACCTGACGGCAGTCTGCCAGCTACAGCACTTGACCGTCTGCGCGGAATAGGAGAATGGATGCGTGCCAACGGGGAGACCATATACGGTACCGAAGGAGCACCTTTCGAAGCACAACCGTGGGGTACAGCTACTGTGAACGATGACAAGATGTATGTGCATGTGCTCGATACCCAAGCTGCAGAAGGCGGTAAGATAACAGTACCATGGAGTGGACGTAAGGTGCGTAGCGCTGTGAATCGTGCCGACGGTTCGAAGGTAACCATAGCTCAGGGCAAAGAGAATATTTCGCTTACATTACCACCTGTTACTGACAGCGTTGACCACATAATAGAGCTATGGCTGAATTGATACCGTTTTCAAAACCGGAGAACCTTAAACCGAGCCAGCAAAAGGTAGAGGTAGAGATATGCTGTACCGACGTAGCCAGTCTGGTAATCGCCGCCACTGCCAAAGTAGACCGTGTGGAATTGTGCGCCGACATAGGCGTAGGTGGTGTCACACCATCAGCAGGCATGATAGACCTTGCCGTGCGTTTGGGAGTGCCGAGTGTTAACGTACTTATACGGCCGCGAGGAGGCAATTTTGTGTACAGCGATACAGAGGTCAGAGTCATGGAAGCCGATATAGCTACGGCAAAGCGTCTCGGCGCTACCGGAGTAGTGATAGGGGCCTTGACCCCTTACAGTAAGCTGGACATGCCCGTGATGAAACGCCTGTGTGCGGCAGCTGAAGGTATGGAACGTATTGTCAGCCGGGCTATTGATTTGGGTTACTATTGGGCCGAGGCAGTTGACGATGTCATTGAACTTGGTTGCGAAAGAGTGTTGACATCAGGAGGTGCGTCTACCGCCCCCGAGGGGATTGCCAACCTGTGGAATATGGTGCATCATGCAGCTGGACGTACGATAATAATGGCTGGCGGAGGAGTACGCCCGGAGAATGTTACCGAACTGTTTAAGAGAGCACGTATACGTGCTTTCCACACAACAGCTCACCGTCCTAAGCCTCAAGAATTAATTGACAAGTTTGAAATCAGCGGTTTCGGTAGCTATGTAGATGCTTACAGTGATATGGGTACCATATACAAGATGGTAGAACTACGCGACACACTTAACAACAGACAAACGACAAAATGAATTACCGATATACTCTCTTTCTGACCTTAGCCGCAGCCTCCGTCATGGCTGCTCAGGCACGACATTTCACTGATACACCAGCCAGCCGTGACCGTCTCGAAGAACGACTGCAAACCCTCGACGCACCAGAAGTGGCAGCCGTGATGAGTGCCGACACCCTTGACGGTGACCGCCGTGAAGCACTGACATGGCTTTATGCTTACATGCCCTTAGCCGATATAGCCGATTATAACCCAGAGTACTATCTGCGTAATATTGACGCCACACTGCGTGCTATCGACGAGATGCCTTGGGGTGCTAAAATACCGGAGCGCGAACTACGTCATTTCGTGCTGCCGATACGTGTCAATAACGAAGCCCTTGATGATTCACGCACAGTATTTTACGAAGAACTGCGCGACCTAGTACGCGGTTTGAGTATGGAAGACGCCATACTCGAAGTGAATCACTGGTGCCATGAGAAAGCCACATATCAACCCAGTGACGGACGCACGTCGTCGCCCTTGAGCACTGTCAGCCAAGCCATAGGACGCTGCGGCGAAGAATCGACATTCACCGTAGCCGCACTCCGCGCGGTAGGTATACCGGCACGACAGGTCTACACCCCTCGCTGGGCACACACCGACGATAATCACGCATGGGTAGAAGCATGGGCCGACGGACGCTGGCATTTCATAGGCGCTTGCGAGCCGGAACCGATACTTGACCTCGCATGGTTTAACGCACCGGCCTCACGCGGAATGATGATGAGTACCACAGTGGCTGGCCCATACGACGGCCCGGAAGAAGTGTTGGCATCAACCCCTTATACAACCACAATAAATGTGACTGATAATTATGCTCCTACAGGGCAAACAAAGGTACGTATCACTGATGCTAATGGTAAAGCTTTGGCCGGGGTAGATGTAGATTTCTGTCTATATAACTATGCAAGTCTTTTCCCTCTTGCCTCACGCCGCACCGATGCTCAGGGTGAAGCTTCGCTGCTGACAGGATTAGGTGATGTGGTGGTATGGGCAACAGACGGCACTCATTACGCTTTTGCACCTGCCGGACCTAAACATGGTACAGTTACCATACGTCTTGATGTGCCTGTCGATTCGCTTTATCGTCGCGATTTGACTATCACGCCACCTCCACCTTCGGCCAAATTGCCGACACCAACCGAAGCACAGCGAGAAGCCAACAACCAAAGGTTAGCGTACGAGGACTCAGTACGCGGAGCTTACGTAGCCACATTCACTGACCCGATGATGCGAGGTAACAGCCGTACACTGCAAGCATGGCTCGGAAATTGGAAAGGTACTGAACGAACCAAAGCCGAAGCACTGTTGGCATCTCTCAACGAGAAAGACCTGCGCGACGTCAGCACCGAAGTGCTTGACGATGTCATGAACAATACACCAGAAGGTGATTGGAATGACACCTTCATGCGTGATTATGTGCTATCACCACGAGTTATGCTTGAACACCTGCGTCCGTGGCGTGGCTATTTGCAGGATATATTAGGCGCTGAAGGTATGGAGGCCTTGCGGCGCAATCCCGCTTCGGTAGTTACCCTTATAGCCGATAGCATACGCCCTGATGATGGAGTAGGCTCACGCGGTACCATAGCCTCGCCTGCCGGCTCATGGCGCGCAGGACGTTCGGACAACCGTTCACGTCAAGCTTTAGCAGTAGCTCTGCTACGCAGCGCCGGAGTGCCAGCACGAGTCGATGCCGTGACAGGTAAGACACAGTGGGCCGATGCCAACAGTATGTGGCACGACCTTTGGGCTGAAGAACACACGGCTGATGATACAGCACGTCCTGAGGTCCGCTTCGCTTACGATGATAACGGAGTGATACATCACCCGAAATATTTCAGTCATTTCACCCTTTCGCGTATGGAAGAGGGTAAGCCGGTAGTGCTCGAATTTGATGACTTCATGACCATTGATGACCTCAATACGGCAGCTCAGCATCTTGACCCAGGCACTTATATGTTGATGTCAGGTCAACGATTGGCTGACGGCAGTGTGTTAGGACGTGCTGAATTTATACGTCTTGACAGAGAGCAACCCCTTGTGACAGTCACGCTACCTGTCAGCAATGAGGAAATTTCTGTGACAGGTGCCTTTGATAGTGAAACACGCTATAAAGATGCTTCGACAGGTACGGAGAAAAGTATATTGTCAACCACAGGACGCGGGTACTATGTGTTAGGATTGATAGGCCCCGGCCAGGAGCCAACTGTACATGTGCTTAACGAACTTGCTGAACTTGCCAGCGAATTTGAAGCTGATGGACGCCGTGTGATGCTACTCGTACCAGATGACGCTTCACTTCAACGTCTTGATAATGCTCTAAGCTCAAAACTTCCTTCGACGGTAGCTTTCGGTATTGACGAAAACGGAGCTGTTGTGCGTCAACTGACAGAAGAACTCGGTCTTGATGCCTCACAGCTTCCCTTGTTGATAGTAGCCGACACATTCAACCGTGTGGTATATACCTCGCAGGGCTATACTATCGGCACTGGCGAACGTCTTTTGAACCTGCTACGCCGTTTAGGTAAAATGTAGGAGAAATTTTAAAGTAACAGACAGGAAATTTTGCAGTCAGACAGTAAAAATTCCAAAATACTACAAAAAAATCACTATATTTGCAATTGCTGCCGACACGAATGGTGTCGGCAGCGTTATAAATAAAAAGAAGAAACCGGGCGGCGGAGCCAAGGCACCGACGCCGTAAAACTATATAGAAAAACATGGCAAGCAAAGCACTGTTAATTATCCTTGACGGATATGGCCTGGGTGACCATAAGAAAGACGACGCAATCTTCAACACACCAACTCCCTATATGGATAAACTGGTGGCAGAATATCCCCATTCGCAGCTCGACGCCAGCGGTGAGGACGTAGGTCTGCCCGCCGGTCAGATGGGTAACTCAGAGGTAGGACACCTCAATATCGGCGCAGGTCGTGTAGTATATCAGGACCTCGTAAAGATAAACCGCGCTATAGCTGACGGTAGCTGGAATGAAAACCCCGAAATCAAATCAGCTTTCAGCTATGCCCGCGAGCATAACGTGCCTATCCACTTCATGGGCCTCTGCTCGGGTGGTGGCGTACACTCATCGCTTGATCATCTCTACGCTTTATGCGATACCGCCAAAGCATATAATCTGGACAAGGTGTTCATTCACTGCTTTATGGACGGTCGTGACACAGATCCTCGTAGCGGTACAACATGGTTGCGCGACATTGAGGACCACTGCAAGAAGAGTGCAGGTGTCATAGCTGGAGCTATAGGTCGTTATTACGCCATGGACCGTGACAAACGCTGGGAGCGTCTTAAAGTAGCATACGACCAGCTTGTGTATGGTGAAGGCGAAAAGACTGACGATATAATAGCTGCAGTCCAGAAATCATACGATGAGGGTGTCACCGACGAATTCCTCAAACCGATAGTCAATGAGAAAGTAGACGGACGTATTGGTGAAGGTCATGTAGTAATTTTCTTCAACTACCGTAACGACCGTGCCAAAGAGCTGACTACTGTTCTTACACAGCATGCTGAGGACGGTATGGAGCCTATCAAGGACCTGCAGTATTACTGCATGACCCCGTACGACGATTCATTCACTGGTGTACACATCATCTTCCCTAAGGCAGATGTAGCCGATACACTCGCTGAATATCTTTCTGTCAATGGTAAGAAACAGCTTCACATAGCCGAAACTGAGAAGTATGCACACGTGACATTCTTCTTCAATGGTGGTCGTGAGAAGCCTTTTGAGGGTGAAGAACGTATACTTGTAGCTTCGCCTAAGGTGGCAACATACGATTTGCAGCCTGAGATGTCAGCCCCTGAGGTGACTGAGAAACTTGTCGAAGCCATTGATTCGGAGAAGTTTGATTTTATCGTTGTCAACTTTGCCAACGGTGATATGGTAGGTCACACCGGTGTCTACGCCGCTATCCAGAAAGCAGTAGCTACCCTCGATACCTGTGTAGAGAAAGTTGTGGAAGCTGCCAAGGCTCATGGCTATGAAACCATCATCATAGCAGACCACGGTAATGCTGACCACGCAATCAACGAGGACGGTACTCCCAACACAGCTCACTCACTCAATCCAGTACCCTTCATCTATGTCACTCCCAACAAGGACGCTAAGGTGAAGAACGGACGTCTGGCTGACGTGGCACCTTCGCTGCTCCACATACTTGGTATGCCGCAGCCAAAGGACATGACAGGTGACAACCTCATAGAGGATTGAGCCGTCACAGTCACGGTTTTGATATGAAAAGAATCCTTATCAGTTTGGTGTGCGCCGCTGCTTCTGTAGCGGCGCCCGCTATTGCCGAACGTTTGGTTATTCTTCACACCAACGACACTCATTCCAATATAGAGAGTGATGCCAATGGGGTAGGAGGCGTGCTACAGCGTAAGGCTATAATCGACTCTGTACGTGCCGCTGAAAAAAATGTCATACTCGTTGACGCCGGCGACATGGTGCAGGGTTCGCTCTATTTCAAATTCTGGCGCGGTGAGGTGGAGTATCCGATATTCAACATGATGGATTATGATATACGTATCCTCGGAAATCATGAGTTTGACAACGGTCTCGAAGAATTGGCACGTCACTATGCTGACATAAAAAAAGCAGACCGTCTTTCGGCCAATTATGACTTCAGTAACACACCACTGAAAGGTCTTTTCAAGCCATACGTCATAAAGAAGGTAAATGGTAAGAAGATAGGTTTTATTGGTCTTAATGTCGACCCGGCGAGTTTGATAGCTGATTACAACACAGGTAATATGCGTTTCAACGATGTCGTTGAGACTGCCAACCGTCTTGCATACGAACTGAAGCATAAGAAAAAATGTGACCTTGTGGTAGCTGTAACTCATATCGGTTATGATGACCAATACATGAAGACTTCAGACGTTGACCTTGCTCGTGCCAGTCGTGACATTGATATAATAATAGGAGGCCACTCACATACGGTAGTTGACCCGGCTAAGCCTGAGGTTAATCCATCGATTGTGCCAAATGCTGAAGGCCGTCCGGTGCTTATAGCTCAGACAGGTCGTTATGGCCGTTATATAGGTTATATCGCCATTGACCTCGATAATCTCAAGGGAGCTGATGGCGAGGATTACGATTATCGTCTTATACCTGTCACTGACCGTTTTGACCCTTCTGTGTTTGACCAGCGCATAGTTGATTTTCTTGCCCCTTATAAGCATAGGGTGGATTCGGTCAATCAACGTGTGATAGCTTATAGCGGTATGGATATGACTCCGTTGCCCAATAGTGCATACGCTAATTTTGTAGGTGATTTCGGGCTGCGCTACGCACGCCACATCTCAGACAGTATCAATGCTGCCGGTGGCTATATGCCGCAAGTAGATTTCGCTGTGATGAATGTAGGTGGTATCCGTCAGGACATGCCAAAAGGACCCATTACCGAAGGACAGGTACTTTCAACTTTCCCCTTCTCCAACCGTGTGGTGATAATGGAGGAAACCGGTGCTGATATAATATCCGCTTTACAGGCTCCGGCACCTAAAGGCGGTGAGGCAGTAAGTACCAATGTATATGTCGTGCTTGATTCTGTCTCGCAGATAAAGCGTATGTATATTGACGGACGCGAGGTTGAGCCTGACAAAACTTATATAATGGCCTCAATTGATTATGTAGCAGCTGGCAATGACAACATGACAGCTTTCGCTAATGGCCGTGAGTTATGGCGTGACGACAAGGAAATGTCGGCAGCCATAATGCAGTATATAGTAGATTTTGGTCAGCGAGGTATACCAGTGACAGCTGATCCAAACGGCAGATTTGTATATGAGATGATTCTGCCTTCCGAACAATGAAAACAGTAAGGAGTTGGCTATCTATAGCCAAGGCTTTATATAATACGCATTACCGTCGTATCGGCCCCTGTCTTAGCACAGTGGCCGCTACGACGGTGCTGCTTTATATGGGTGGTTGTGCCAATAGCGTTAACAACGCTGAGAGTGTGGAAGCCGATAGCACTGTTACTGTGACAGAAAATGTATATACAGCCGATTTTACTTCGGAAGCATGGAGATGGGCAGATTCTGTCACTCAATCCATGAGTTTAGCGCAACGGGCTGGGCAATGCCTTATGCCGTCGGTCTATGCTGTCAATGATTGGGCTACCATGCAACGTCTCCGTAATTATGTGAGGGAATATCATATCGGTGGTATACTTCTGTTACGTGGAGACAGTCATGGAGCCGCTGCCATCTCTGACAGTTTGAATAGATGGGATGGAGGTGTACCACCATGGATAGCTATAGACGCTGAGTGGGGACTCGGTATGAGGCTTACAGATGAACAGGTATATCCGCGAAATTTCCGTCTTGCCCAAGTAGCGGATGAAGATATGATGTTTGATTATGGGTATGAAGTGGCCCAGCGTTGTCGTGAGATAGGTATAAATATGATATTGGGTCCGGTTGTGGACGTAGGTCCTATAACCGGTGTTATGGGTACACGTTCGTTTGGCCCTGACCCTCACTTGGCAGCTTCGTTGGGTGTGGCGTATGCCATGGGAGTAGAAGGAGCTGGGGTTATGAGTGTGGCTAAGCATTTTCCCGGCCACGGTAGTCCGGTGGCAGATAGTCATAATCGTGTGGCGGTAGTGAAGCGTGATAGTGCTGACTTGCACCGTATAGATCTGATACCTTTTAATGAATATGTAGCCCATGGCCTTTCAGGTGTTATGGCCGGTTATTTGAGTGTTCCGGCACTTGACCCTTCAGGACGACCGGCAGCCGTATCGTCGGCTGTGTTGCAGGATTTGTTACGCGATGAAATGATGTTTCGCGGACTGATACTTACAGATGCCATCAATATGGGTGGAGCACGTGGTTATGGAGCTGCCGACGCTTTGGCAGCCGGAGCCGACCTTGTGGTAGCACCTGCCGATACAAAACAAGCTTTGGAAGAGATTGACAAGGCGCTCGCTGAAGGTACGCTGACTGAGGCCGAACTTAGCGAGCGTTGTCGGCGTGTGTTGTTCTTCAAATACCTTTTTGCACGTAATTAAATCCCAAAGTAGTAGGATTTTTATTTGGTATGATTAACAAAACTTGATTTTGTTGCGATTTTATTTGTTATGATTAATAAAATTGGTGATTTAGGCAATTTTGTTTGTTATGATTAACAAAATCGGGCTTATGGTAATTTTATTTAGTGTAGTAAAATGTTTATCGTTTTCTTATAAGGTTTAGAGGCGGCCTTCGTCGTTGTAGGAGTAATAGCCTTCGGAAGTCACTATCACGTGGTCAAGCATACGCAGGTCGATAGCCTGACAAGCTTTTTTGAAAATGGCGGTTATATTGTCGTCTTGCGGACTGGGACGCAATTGGCCGGAAGGGTGGTTATGACATAGCACTACGCCTTCGGCATTTTCGAGTATAGCGGTTTTGAGTGTTTTCTTGACATCGAACACAGATGAGGTGGCACCACCTTGTGTGATGGGGCGTGCGCCCATTATCCGATTGGCACGATTGAGCAGCACAATCCATATTTCTTCATGTGGAAGATTGGCGTTACGGTTTGCCATATATTCGTATATATCGCGGGCTGTGCGTACTTGCAGACGGCTATTCTTCTGTTGTAGCCATTCATCGTGATAACGTGCCACAAGTGTCAGCACGGCTTCTATCTGCATAGCGCGAGTCTTCCCTAAGCCTTTGAGTTCCATTATCTGCTGGCGTGAACGCCGTTGCAGCTGGAGCATGGAATTGTCAACAGTAGCCATGAGTTCACGGCATAGTACTGTGATAGGTTTGCCGGGTTGGCCGATACGTAATACCAGAGCCCATAGGTCGGCAGTCGACAGAGTGTCGCACCCATATTTCCATGCACGTTCCTGAGGACGGTCATCGGCGGCCAGATCTTTGATTCGGGCGTCGGTGTCGTTCATAGTTATTTACCTTTGCGCATTGTTATTTCCTGTTCAATGTCACGTCCGTGACCTAACAGTATTTTCCATATATAGGCTCTTAAGAAGCCTGTACCGTAGCCGGTGAGCTGCACCACCGAAGCTGCGAGTCCCAATGTACCCACACGTAGACTGCGGGTAGCAACTATAGCACATATCCAGACAGCCAACAGATAAGCTACCAGCGGTAGTATACACCACCAGTGCCAGAATATAGCGGCTAAAATCATGGCGACGCTGCCGAGTACGAACAGTGCCGGCAGACAATGTACTGCCTTCAGTGAGCCGGGATAGAGAAGCTTCAGAGTTATACGCGACATGCCGAATACGTGTACCTGACGCCAGAACTTACGCAGGTTGCCGCGACGTTTGTGATAGACGTAAACCTCTGGAAACAAAGCTATGTTGAAGCCCGCACGACGTATGCGAGTACTCATATCGATGTCCTCGCTGAACATTTCGCGGAATCCTCCGACACGCTCGAATACGCGTCGCGAGAAACCGGTGTTGAATGTACGTGGCGTGAACTTCTCCATTGACACCTTTCCGCCGCGTATGCCACCTGTGGTCAAGAAGGAAGTCATAGCATAATTGATGGCTTTCTGAGTGTCAGTGAAAGAATCATGAGCCGCGTCAGGTCCTCCGAAGCAGTCTGTCTCAGGATGTTCCTTCAGAGCAGTACGTAAAGAAGCGATATAGTCCGGGGGTAAAACACAGTCAGAGTCAACGAAGACGAGAAAGTCTCCGTCGGCTCTGACTATACCGTAATTTCGGGCTATGCTACGCCCTTCATTATCCTTGTAATAATATTTAAGCTTGATGCGGTCGCTGTAGGCATCTGCCTGTGGACGACATGGAATTGTCGAACCGTCTTCGACCAGAATTATCTCAAAGCCATGATCTGACTGGGCTGCAAGACTTTCAAGCAAGTCGGCCACCTCGTCGGGCCTGTTGTACACGGGCACGATGATTGAAAAAAACATGTCGTGCTGAGGCGTAGACATAGGCACTGACTTTGGAGACCGGCGAATAAAATGAGGACGAATTAGGCTTTAACGCGGCCTACGTAGTCACCTGTACGGGTATCTACTTCGATAAGTTCACCCTCGTTGATGAAGAGAGGTACCTTAACAGTAGCGCCTGTCTCTACAGTAGCCGGCTTGAGTGTGTTAGTAGCGGTATCACCCTTTAAGCCCGGTTCAGTATAAGTAATTTTGAGAGTAGTCTTTACAGGCATCTCAGCGTAGAGTACAGTATCAGTTGAAGCGTCAGATACTACTTCTACTGTATCGCCTTCCTTCATGTATGCAGAGCCAGTCACAAGGTCTTTGCTGATAGGAATCTGCTCGAAAGTCTCGTTGTTCATGAAGATGTCATCACCACCGTCAGCATAGAGATACTGATAGGGACGACGTTCTACGCGAACGTCCTCAAGCTTCTCACCGATGTTGAAGCGGCGTTCGAGTACACGGCCATCAACAACATTCTTCAGCTTCGTACGCATGAAGGTGTTGCCTTTACCGGGTTTTACGTGAAGGAATTCGATTACGAAGTAGAGGTCACCATCCATACGGATACAGGTGCCGTTCTTGATATCTTGAGCGTTAATCATTGTGATTATATGTAGTGTATTGTGTTATTGCGCTGTATCAGCTAATTCGGCCACAAAATTAGAAAAAAAATCACATATTACCTAACATAAGTCTTATAATCGTTCTTACTGAGGCTTATGGATAGTGCCTTATGGAGTTTTTGTTTTGGCTTTGATACGTCAAAAAAGGCTAAAAAGGGGGAAAAATGAATGTATAATTTGTGAATGTTAAATGTAATAGCTAATTTTGCACTCTGAAACTCAGAAACGAATAAAATCATAATAGCACAATGAAAAGAACATTCCAGCCCTCAAACCGCAGAAGGGTCAACAAGCACGGTTTCCGTGAGAGAATGGCAACTAAAGACGGCCGCAAAGTTCTGTCACGTCGTCGCGCCAAAGGCCGTGCTTCGCTGACTGTCAGCGACAGTATCGCCGGCAAGTAAGAATAACTCCTTCGCTAAAACACCCGTCCCCCCGTCAATGCTCAGAAGCATTGACGGGGGGACGGGTGTTTTAGTATATCAATATACTACCTTATGATTTAATCTGTTAATAGTAGGAAGGACTATCAATTACCATTGATTACACCTGTTGAATCCTCAAGAAGGCCGATGCTGAAAATCCACCACAACAGAATTACTATCAGGACCAGCACTCCGAGCCAGATCCAAAGTTTGTTTGTACGACGTGTTGACATGCGTTTACGGTTTTTACCTTCTGCCGTAAGGCTCTGGGCGATTATGTCGGCGTTATCAGTCTGATTAGCGCCTTGATTGTTTCTGAGATTGTTTGCGTTCTTATCCATAACCTTGTGTTTTTTGATTTTTTATATCTTTAACAAAGGTTATGCCTTAGTGGTTCACGAAAATTCACATTTCCTCGTTTATCATTTTCATCTTTATTACTTTTAAGCTTTGAGGGCTACCTATTTTTAGAATGGGTAGTCGGTATCGTTAGGGCCTGGTGAGAGGTCGGGCATACCGGGGTTAGAAAGTGTATTGGGAGCAAAGTTAAAGCCACCGTCGCCTGATGTGGGTGGTTGGCCAGAGTTGCTATTCATACGGCTTTCAAGTTTGACGGTAGAGTCACCGAGTGTTTGCTTCATCATGCGGTAGCCTTCCTCCCAGTTCTCAAATTTAGCAAATTTAGAGACGAATCGTAGCTTTACATCACCTACGGCACCGCTTCGATGTTTGGCTATGATTAGTTCGGCAAGTCCACGTATATCGTTGCCGTTGGCATCTTCACCGCTTTTGGTGTAGTATTCGGGACGGTGTATGAAACACACTATATCAGCGTCCTGCTCTATGGCACCAGACTCACGCAGGTCAGAAAGCACGGGACGTTTATCCTCACGGGTTTCGGTAGAACGATTAAGCTGTGAAAGAGCTATTATCGGTATGTTGAGTTCCTTAGCGAGTGCTTTAAGTGAACGAGAGATTGTACTGACCTCCTGTTCACGACTGCCGAGCTTCATGCCTGAGGCATTCATGAGCTGTAGATAGTCAATCATTATCATCTTGACGCCACGTTCACGTACTAATCGGCGTGCCTTAGTACGCAATTCAGTTATGGAGAGGCCCGGTGTTTCATCAAGATAGAGAGGCGCACTGTAGACAGAACGCAGACGGCTGTTAAGACGATCCCATTCTTCAGGCGACAACTGTCCGCTTTTTATCTTTTCACCTTCAAGATCAGCTACATTACTTATGAGACGCTTCACCAACTGTACATTGGCCATCTCAAGAGTAAATATGGCAATAGGTATGTTATAGTCAATAGCCATATTTTTAGCCATTGAAAGTACGAAAGCTGTCTTACCCATTGCCGGACGTGCAGCGATTATGATAAGGTCAGAATTCTGCCAGCCGGAAGTCATGCGGTCGAGGTCAGAGTAACCTGTACTAAGACCCGATAGGCCGGTAGTAGTGTTAGCTGCCGTCTGTATTTGTTCGAGTGCAAGATTGAGTACAGGGTCTATCTGTGTGACGTCGCGCTTCAGCTGTGTCTGTGAGATATTGAACAAACTGCCTTCTGCCTGTTGAAGCAAATCGTCGACATCGTTACTCTCATCAAAAGCCTTTGTCTCTATGTCGATGGCGAAACTGATGAGACGTCGTGCCAGGTATTTCTGCGCTATGATTTTTGCGTGATACTCTATGTTGGCTGCCGAATAAACATTAGTGGTGAGCTGTGTGACACGGAACGCACCGCCAGCTTCATTAAGGGTACCGTTCTGCCGTAACTGCTCAGTGACAGTCAGCATGTCGATAGGACGCTGGTTGAAACCAAGAGTCTGTATGGCATCGTAAATCTTCTGGTTGGCCGGGTCATAGAAACTTTCCGGTGTCAGAAGGTCACAGACGTTCATATAGGCATCTTTCTCAAGCATAAGTGCCCCCAATACCGCCTCTTCGAGATCTGTATCACTCGGAGGCAGTTTCCCCATTAAGTCGGTTAGCGACTGTTGAGGGCGGCGTGAGTTATATGAGCGTCGGTTATCGTCCATGACGTATGATGAGGTTGTATAATATGCAAAGATTAATCATTGCTGCCATATAGCGCAGAGTATCACCATCAATATGCAAGTAATAAGTAGACCCATAGCTGTATGCTTGAGTACAGGATTAAGTGCGCTACCACTATTCCTACGTAATTCATTCCAACAGAAATAGCCTCGTCCGACACATATAGCAGGCGGTACAAATGAAATCCAGAAGGGGACGGCCGTTTGAACCATTACCCAGTCAATCAGTATGAAAGCCACGAATACATCAACTATATAGACGATACTCATGGCACGACGTCCGAAGATTACTACTGTGGTATGTTTACCTACGGCACGGTCATCGTCCGCATCGCGATAGTTATTTACAATCAGTACATTGACAGCTAATAGGCCTACAGCTATGCCGGTTGGAAGCGCAAGACGCAACACCTCGTGAGTTGGGGCCTGAAGCCATGCAGTGAAGATGACAGGCACAATACCGAAAAACACCAGTACGGCTACATCACCCAACCCGTGATGTGACAGTGGCCATGGGCCAGTACTGTAAGCTATAGCAAAGATAGCCACAGCTACACCGACAGCTATCAGCCACCATCCGCCCCACCATATCAGCGACAGGCCGAGAAGACAGGTGACACCAAGCACACCGTAAGTAGCCCGCAACATGGCATGAGGAGAAATATCACCTTCGGTTACACCACGTCGGAAACCCTCACGACCTTTTTTGTCGAGCCCATTGCGGTAGTCATAGTATTCGTTAGCAAAGTTCGAGACTATCTGAGCGCCTACGGCAAAGAACAGACATATCAATGCCTGCGGCCATGCAAAGCTGCCGACAGCCAACGCACAGGCACAACCGGCCATCACTCCGGCTACACTGACAGGCAAAGTACGTAGGCGCATGGCTTCAATCCATGGCCTGAAGGCGGAAGGCGAGGGCATAGGTTAGGCAATCAATAATTTTGCTCGAAATGGGTAAGTACGAAATCACTCCAGCGGCGAGTCAGGTCTTCAATCTTTTTACGTTCAGTCAGACCTTCTATGAGGTGTTTTGGTAAAGAATCGTAACCGTAACGTAGGCCAGCCAAGGCCGTAGCAGCTGCAGCATTAGTGTCAGCATCACCGGCAGCCATCACTATGGTGTTAAGTGTCTGTTCAGCTGAATCGCAGTGCCAAAGAGGCCAAAGTGCCGCCATCATCGAATGGGCCGCATCATTACAGAGGTCCTCATCATCGAGTTGCAAATCTTTGAGAGAACCTTCGTAGGCACGATAAATATAGGGTACTACTGTTTCGTCAAAATTTCTTGCTTGACTTGCAAGAGCTTCTACGGGGGTAACATGGCCATGCCACAACAGGTCATAAGCCATCTGAGCCACTACTTGGGCTGTACAAAGACAACGCATACCGTAGTGGGTCATACCTACTAAGGTTTCAGTAGCTTCATGTACGTATTCGTGCATGGTAGCACTTAAAATACCACGTCCCAATGCTTCATTGGTTGCATTAAAATGACCCATCTGAGTCCATACTTTATGGGCCGTGGCGATAGGATTTTCTACATATTCTGGATCGGAGAGACACCAGCGTATACAAGCTATATGGTCAGTAGACTCGTCATCGTTATACCATTCCACAAGTTTCTGGGCAATAGCTTTCTGGTGTATGTGACCATGACGGAGAATTTCTTCGGCTATAATCAGTAATATTTGGGTATCGTTAGTGAAATCACCACGTTGCCACTGGCCGCGATGAGCATCACGTATTATTTGGCTATAGTCGGTCAGACCTTGCGGATAGCGTATGGCGGCTTCAGGAACTGTCATAAATTCGGTGCCCAGACCAAGGGCATCGCCGATGGCATAGCCCATGAGGCCACCTGCCAGACGCTGGCGGTAAATGTCATTCATTCTGTATAATATGAATCTTGAGTTGGGAAAAGAGGTGAATAAAGTAGGAGAGTGACGGCAAAGTTAATAAAAAGAATTGAAAAAGTCAGAATAGGTGAATCGGAGAATAGAAACAAGATTAAGTAATAAGACTAAGGTGAGTAGGTGAACTAAACTCTTGCGGACCCTAACAATCTAAACTATAAGAGCTAAGTAGCTCTTAAAAATTAAACGATATATATTTCTTAAGTATACCTTATGTATCTTGAACTATAAAACTTGTTATTTTTGGCCGCTTTGGACTTGTCCCTCAGTCGAATACTAAAGTATTCTCCTTCGCTCCGCGTCCAAATCGCCTCAAAAATAACTGCGTTTTATATGTTCATTAATTTCTAAGAGCTACTTACTTAATTAATTCAAATCTATTTTATGACTCTTCTTAATTTACCTCCTCGTTCGGGTGGACGTGCGGCTCCAGCGTTACCAGAGTCGCGTCAGATAACTTTGGTGGGAGCTGCAGGTGCTGGAAAAAGTAGTTTTATGCAACGTATGATAGCGGACTGTGGAAACAATGCTTACCGTCTGTCGGCACTTGACGCTTTCTATAGTCATAGTAATAGCCATGATTCGAGCTTTGACTCTAACACCCTGACAACCTCCGGTTCAGTAGCTGCACAATACAGTCGTATGGCAGCCGAGCGACCCTACCTGCGTGACGATGCCTCAACTGACCTTGACAGACTGGTATGTCTACTACTTACTGATGAATTCGAACATTTGCTTGACCTTAAGCTACGTATCAGTCAAGGTGAAACTATACCAGCCGATTCGGCGCCGACACGGCTTGATACTTTGCGTCGTCTTTGGGAACGTATATTTCCTTCCAATCGTATAGTACGTGCCGCCGGCTCACTGATGTTTGAGACTTCAGCTGGTTCTGACCTTATTGATACTCGACGTCTGAGCCGTGGCGAACGTACAGTGCTATACCATATAGCTGCTGTGCTTTATGCTCCCAAGGGGTCAGTAGTGTTTGTCGAAGAACCTACGTTGTTTGTTCATCCTGCTATACTTAACAATCTGTGGACGTCGCTTGAAAGACTACGTCCTGACTGTCGTTTTATCTATGATTCGGTAGATGTTGATTTTGTAAATTCGCGTACGGCCAATGTCATAATATGGGTGAAGAGTTACGATGCTTCAGCTCATGCTTGGGACTATGAAATGTTACCGGCCAGCAATTTGAGTGATGATTTTTTCATTGACCTCATGGGCACACGTAAGCCGGTGCTTTTTATAGAAGGAGATGCTGAACGCAGTATTGATGCACGACTTTATGCTCTTGTGTTTTCGGATTATACAGTACGTCCCTTGGGGTCTTGTGACAAAGTGATTGAAGCCACACGTACATTCGGCTCGTTGCGCCCGATGCATAAACTCGACAGTCACGGCATAGTAGACCGTGACAGGCGTACCGACATCGAAGTAGAATACCTGCGTCGTAAAGGTATAGATGTGCCTGAGGTGGCTGAAGTCGAAAATATTTTTCTTACCGAGGGGGTGATAAGGGTTATGACCGAAATGCGTGGGCGTAATGCCGACAAGATAATCGGACGTGTAAAGCGAGCTGTATTTACTACCTTTAAACGTCGAATAGAAGAACAGGCCCTTCAGCATGTGCGTTATCGTGTCAAACGTGAGGCTGAATGTAAGATAGATGCCCGATTTAGTTGTATCACAGCTATGGAATTACATCTTGCTCGACTTGTGGAACGTCTTAGACCGCGTGCAGCTTATGAGGAATTGGTAAGGGAATTCAAAGCTATGGTCAATACTGGCAACTATGCTGGAGTATTGAAAGTTTTTAATCATAAACCTATGCTTGGCGACAGCGGAGTAGCATCTTTATTGGGCTATAAGCATAGAGATGACTATATCAATGGTGTGCTTGATGCATTGCGTGGTAATGATGCCTGGAGTCAGCGTCTGTCGGCAGCCGTACGTGCCTGTTTCACAATTCCTGTGTCCATAGAGAGCCCCGGAAAGATAAATAAGGGTAAGAAGGTGACTGAAACCTCGAATAAATCACAACACAAACACGCCAAACAGCGTTAATTATATAGTAAATATTATAACCCTTACTAAAAACACATACAGTCAAAATGGGAAAGAAGAAACAATTAGCCATATTGCGCAATGACCCTTGGCTTGAGCCATTTGCACCGGCCATCGAGGGACGTCATCAGGATGTGCTCCGCAAATTACATGAGCTTACAGTCAATACCGACGGTTCACTCTCAGAGTTCGCAAACGCCTATAAATATTTCGGTCTGCATCGTGAGGCCGATGGTAGCTGGATTTTCCGTGAGTTCGCTCCTAATGCTACCAATATATGGCTAATAGGAACTTTCTCTGACTGGAAAGATATTGACCGTTACCGTTTGAACAATATCGGTGACGGTGTATGGGAGTTGCGTCTACCGGCGGATGCCCTACATAACGGTGATCTCTATAAAATGATGGTGACCTGGAATGGTGGTCAGGGCGAACGCATACCAGCTTATGCTACCCGTGTAGTACAGGATCCTGATACCAAGATATTCTCAGCTGAGGTTTATGCACCTGAACATCCCTACGAATTCAAGGTAAAGAAATTTACTCCCGATACCAAACCTTTGCTTATCTACGAGTGCCACATAGGTATGGCACAGCAGAAGGAAGGTGTAGGCACGTATCGTGAGTTTATGGAGCAGACCCTGCCGCGTATAGCTAAGGATGGCTATAATGCTATACAGATTATGGCTATACAGGAACATCCTTATTATGGGTCGTTCGGTTATCATGTCAGCAGTTTCTACGCTGCTTCGTCACGTTTTGGTACGCCTGATGACCTTAAGGAACTCATTGACCGTGCCCACGAACTGGGTATAGCAGTTATCATGGATATAGTTCATTCGCATGCTGTCAAGAATGAAGTAGAAGGCCTCGGACGTCTTGACGGTTCGTATGACTTGTATTTCTATGGCGATCATCGTCGCGAGCATCCAGCATGGGATTCGCTGCTGTTTGACTATGGTAAAAACTCAGTGCTTCATTTTCTGCTTTCAAACTGTAAATTCTGGCTTGAGGAGTACAAATTTGATGGCTTCCGCTTTGACGGTGTGACGTCAATGCTCTATTATAATCACGGTTTAGGTAAGGCTTTCGGTAGTTATGATGACTATTATGATGGTGGTCAGGATACCAATGCTTTGACTTATTTGACGTTGGCAAATATATTGATACATGATGTCAATCCTCACGCTGTTACCATTGCTGAGGAAATGAGCGGTATGCCGGGTCTGGCCATGAAGTTTGATGACGGTGGTATGGGCTTTGATTACCGTATGGCCATGGGTGTGCCTGATTACTGGATAAAGATGATAAAGGAGAAGCGTGACGAAGACTGGCACCCTACTTCTATATTCTGGGAGCTTACCAATCGCCGCGCCGACGAAAAGACAATATCTTACTGCGAAAGTCATGACCAGGCTCTTGTAGGTGATAAGACGCTTATATTCCGTCTTATCGATAAGGAAATGTACTGGCACATGATGGTAGATGATGACAACGGTGTAGTGGCACGTGGTATGGCATTGCACAAGATGATACGTCTTGTCACCATAGCTACTATCAACGGTGGTTACCTTGACTTCATGGGTAATGAATTCGGTCATCCGGAATGGATAGACTTCCCACGAGAAGGTAACGGCTGGAGCTACAAGTATGCACGCCGTCAGTGGGACCTTGTAGACCGTGAAGATTTGAAATACAAATATCTCAATGCCTTCGATAACGCTATGGTCGAATTGGTTTCAGGAGTATATGACTTCCAGGCTCTACCTGTAGATAAGCTGTGGGAGAAAGATGATGATCAAGTGTTGGCTTTCCGTCGTGGTGACCTTGTATTTGTCTTCAACTGGAATCCTGTTAGATCATTTACCGATTACGGCTTCCTTGCTCCTGCCGGTGAGTATGAGGTAGTAATGGACAGCGATGCACGCTGTTTCGGTGGTTTCGGCAATGTTGAGGACCGTATGCACCACTTTACTCAGGACGACCCGCTTTATTCTCCTTCAGGTAAAGGCTGGTTGAAACTTTATATTCCTGCCCGTTCTGCTCAGGTGTTGCGTATGGTCAAAGCAAAACCTCGTCGTAAAGCTGTTAAAAAGGAGGAGAAAGCTGTTGAAGTGAAACCTGTTGCTGCTAAGAAGACTACGAGCAAAGCTGCTAAGACAGGTGCTAAGACAGCCTCAAAGCCTGGCCGTAAGAAAAAGGCAGAGTGATAGAATAACTTTCCGAATAAAAATGGAAAATAACACTAAACAGACAGATAATAAGATAATTGTAGCTATAGACGGCTATTCGTCGTCTGGCAAGAGTACTATGGCACGTGAGCTGGCACGACGTGTAGGATATGTATACGTTGACAGTGGAGCTATGTACCGTGCTGTGACTCTCTATGCTTTGCGTCATGGTTTTGTTGGCCATGGTAAGCCCCTCGACCGCGAAGCTCTTGTGGCAGCCCTGCCTGACATACATATAAGTTTTGCTGCCGGTGCCGGAACTGATGGTGTTCAGCACACTCTACTTAATGGAGAAGATGTTGAAAACCAGATACGCGACCTTGAAGTAAGCTCGTATGTCAGTCCAGTAGCCGAAGTGGCTGAAGTACGCCGTGCGTTGGTTCATCTGCAGAAAGAGATGGGCCGTGACAAAGGTATTGTTATGGACGGACGGGATATAGGTACTGCAGTATTTCCTGATGCTGAGATGAAGGTGTTTGTCAATGCTTCGGCTGCCGAACGCGCTGGCCGTCGTCTGCGTGAACTTGAAGCAAAAGGTGAGAAAGTAACCTACGATGAGGTGCTTCACAATATAGAGGAGCGTGACCGTATAGACACTACCCGTAAGGAGTCTCCTCTGCGTAAGGCCGATGATGCCTACGTGCTTGACAACAGTAACCTTACTCACGAAGAGCAGATGAAGTGGCTTATTGATTTGTTTGACCGTATAACCGGCATCTCATGAGTGAGAATGCTGTAAATAAACGTCCCTGCATCGAAATAGACCCTGGTTCGGGGTTCTGTTTCGGTGTAGTGACGGCTATACGTAAGGCTGAAAAAGAATTGGCTCACTCAGGCAGTCTGTATTGTCTGGGGGACATAGTACACAATGCTGTTGAAGTGGACCGTCTTGGCCGAAAAGGTTTGCAGACCATCACTCATGATGAACTTAAACAGCTTCATGATGTCAAAGTGCTGTTGCGTGCTCACGGCGAGCCGCCTACAACATACTCTTTGGCAGCTCATAACAGTATTGATATAATAGATGCTACTTGTCCTGTAGTGCTGCAATTGCAGAGACGTATCAAACAGTCTTATGATGCCGGTGTGGCACGACGTCGTGCTGGTGGACGCGAACCACTTATTGTCATATATGGTAAAGTCGGTCATGCTGAAGTCAACGGACTGGTAGGTCAGACAGATGGTAACGCCGTTGTAATACAGGACGAAAGTGAATTGGATAAGATAGATTTCAGTCGCGATATTGTATTGTACTCACAGACTACCAAGCCTCTGTCGGGCTTTCGCCACATAGTGCAGCTTATAGGCGAGCGTAAGAAAGATGGACATTTCGAGTACTACGATACTATTTGTCGTCAGGTAGCCAACCGTATGGAAAATATACGTGAATTTGCTGCCGCGCATGATGTGGTATTGTTTGTAAGTGGTTCCAAGAGTTCTAATGGCAAGGTTCTGTTTGCCGCTTGTCAGGAAGTGAATCCTCGTACATACATGGTAAGTGACGAAACACATATAGACCCTGCATGGGTAGAAAATGCTGCTACAGTAGGTATCACAGGTGCAACTTCGACCCCACGGTGGCTAATGCAGCGTGTGGCCGAAAGTCTACAAGGTGAAGAGTCAGAGGTATGATAGGAGAGGCTACCGTACAACAAGACGAACGTCTGATGCGAGAGGCGCTTGCCGAGGCACAGCGTGCAGGCGAAGAAGGTGAGGTACCTGTTGGTGCCGTCATAGCCCTCGACGGTAGAGTCATAGCTCGCGGACATAATCTCACTGAAAAACTGTGTGATGTCACAGCTCATGCTGAAATGATAGCTATAACAGCGGCTGCATCATATCTTGGTGGTAAATATTTGCCACAATGCACGCTTTATGTCACGGTTGAACCGTGTGCTATGTGTGCCGGTGCATTAGGTTGGAGCCAGATAAGCCGTATAGTCTATGGAACAGCTGACCCACGTCGTGGGTTTAGGCGTTTTTGTTTGCCGGGTGAAACACCGTTGCACCCGCGTACCGTAGTGTGCGAAGGTGTGCTGGCCGATGAATGTCGCAGTCTGATGCAGTCATTTTTCAAGCGACGTCGCTGAGCAGCTTAATCATTCAGAATTAAGAAATCCGAAATAAAGAATATGTTTTCAGGAATTGTAGAAGAAGCCGCCCCCGTGGTGGCAGTGGTTGCTGATCAGGGCAACCTTCATATAACGTTGCGTTGTTCGTTTGTCGATGAGCTGCGTATTGACCAAAGTGTTTCGCATAATGGTGTATGCCTTACGGTCGTTTCCTTACCCGGTGACGGTACTTATACGGTGACAGCTATACGTGAAACGCTTGAACGTAGCAATCTCGGCGATTTGAAGCCGGGGTCGTTGGTCAATCTGGAGCGTTCAATGAAAATTGACGGACGTCTTGACGGCCATATAGTACAGGGCCACGTTGATACTACTGCCGTATGTACAGGAGTTGAAGAGGCAGACGGTAGTTGGTATTATTCTTTCAAATATGATGTGGACCCAGCTATGGTGCGTAAAGGTTATGTGACTGTAGAGAAAGGTTCAGTATGTGTCAACGGTGTGAGTCTGACGGTCTGCGATTCAGAGCGTGATTCTTTCCGTGTGGCTATAATACCTTATACTCATGAGCACACGAACTTCAGTCAAATAGAGAAAGGTTCGCGTGTCAATCTTGAATTTGATATAGTTGGCAAATACATAGCCCGTATGACTGAGCTTTTGCCTCAGGTATAACTTTTATGAATAGAATACAGTAATCCCCTGTAGCTCAAGGTGAGCTACAGGGGATTACTGTATTCCGAAGAAATTATTATATAGGATAGAATAGGTGTTATTTCTTCTTGCCTCCGAGTATGTTCTTGAGAGCATTGATGCCTTGTGAGGCATTGTTCTCAGCCGGTTGTTCTTCTTCAACCACAACTGTACTTTCTGTTTCTACCTCCTCTGACGAACTTGAATTACCACCGCCAAGAACATTATTGAGCAGACCGCCTAAGCCTGATGAAGATGAGTTGCTATCACCTCCTACTTTACTCATCTTAAAGCCGATGCAAGCGCCGTCGTAACTGTCAAGTAGACCGGAGGCTGCCTTGGCAAGACTCATGCCTGAGAATTTTGCCACAGCTGAGATGATGCTTTTAAGCTTGGAAGCGTCGAACATCAAGTCAAGTGAGTTGCCTGATTTTTCTATATAAGCGGTGATTTTACCAAGTTTTACTTTGCCAAAAGCTTTGAAATTGAATTCAAAGTTACCTTTATCACCTCCTTCGGTTATGGTACCTGTAAGTTTCAGCTTTTTGATAGTCATTGTAAAATCACCACTCTCGGCTATCTGAAGCGTCATGCTGTTAAGCCCATACTGTTCATAATAGGGCGCAAGCTTACTTTCTATGGCCGCTGCGCCAGCGATACCACCGGCTTTCTGGAGAAGATTATCACTTTTGAAGCTGATAGCAGGTCCTGAAGCTTGATAGTCACCGGCTATGTCAGCAATTGTGAAGTTGGTATTTGAGAATATTCCGGATAACATGTTTGTAATCGTAGACCCGGTATTACCTCCGCCTAAAAGATCGGAGAGACTCTGTGCGCTTGCCGGTACTGTGAGCGTAAGACAAGCAGCCGCAAAAAAGGCGGCGGTAAAAAATTTTTTCATATCAGATACTTTTTAACTTTTTTACTATAACAATTAATAATTGAATATGGTGCATTGTAGCAATATGATTTCTCTTTTCCATGTCAGGAAAAAGTGGTATATAAATGGTCTATAAAAAAGGTAAAATAGGCGCGTCTTAGCTAATATATTAGATAAAATAGCCTATTTTATTGGTCATATAGACGCTTTTATGTTGAGTTAGGGGTAAGTTTTTTACATGTTGAAAGATAATGACTACTTTTGTATGACCCAAAGTAAATACATCGTTGTTGAGACCTACTTAAATCGGTGTATTCAACTTAGACACCAATAATCTGTATTGTGTAGATATAATTTTCTAAAATACTACTTATCACCTATAACATTATTGAAATGAAATTACAAAACTATGCCATGCTGTTGTCGGCCTGTGCTATGCTGGCATCGTGTGTGAGCGATGACCCGTGGAAATCGGATTCCTCGGTGGCAAGAGGCAGTATAGACTTACTGCTTACAGCCTCCGGAGAACTTATCACAGGTACTCGTGCGCAGACTATCGAAATTGATGTGCCTGACGCTGAAGATTTCGGTATTCATTTGACTCAGACCAGCGGTGGCGACTTCGATAAGATATGGAATAACCTTGAGGCTTTCCGCGTGGATAATGAGGAGGGTTTCCCGGTTGGTACATACGACCTGGAGGCTTTTTATGGCACTCCAGATGATCAGGGTGTTGATTCACCTTATTTTAC